>DUPM01000057.1 GCA_012838315.1 Clostridiaceae bacterium | reverse complement strand
GACTATATGATAACCACGCGCTCCTTCTGTCAAATTTTCTCCGTTCAATTTGGAGTGAAACGTTTTGTATTGGCTCTCTGACTCTCGAGTTGTACGTACAAGCGTGTTATAATGTACGAAAATTTCGAATTGTCTCGCAGTGTTCCGTATCTACCGGACACCAGCGGATAATATAGAGGTAATAATTATGCTTCGAATAGCACAGACCGAATACGGTATTGTCCGCGGATTACCGGCTCCGGATCCCAGAGTGACCGCGTTCAAGGGCATCCCCTTCGCCGCTCCGCCCATCGGTATTAATCGATGGCGAGCACCGCAGCCTTGTAACAATTGGGAAGGTGTTCGAGATGCTTTCGCCTTTGCGCCGATTTCGGTTCAAGACACCCCCGGACTCGGTACGGACATTTATTGTCGCGAATGGCATGTCGATGCCGACATCCCGATCAGTGAAGATTCCCTCTATTTAAATATATGGACAAGTGCCGCCGGCCCAATGGACCGACTGCCTGTTCTTGTATTCTTTTTCGGCGGTGTTTTGCAATGGGGTTACACCTCCGAGATGGAGCTGGATGGCGAGCGCATCGCACGACGCGGTGTCGTCGTCGTCACCGTCAACTATCGTCTAGCTGCTATGGGCTTTCTCGCACATCCCGAAATAACCGCAGAGCAACCGGATGCACCCGCCAATTTCGGCAATCTCGATCAACAGGCCGGTCTCCGTTGGGTCAAGCACAATATTGCCGCATTCGGCGGTAACCCGGATAACGTCACTGTAGCCGGACAATCTGCGGGCGGCTTCAGCGTCATGGCTCAGATGGCAGACAAAGTCAGCGAGGGTTTGTTCCACAAAGCGATTGTATTCAGCGGTATGATTCGAAATCCTTATGAGACGGATCCGCTCATTATCCCCAAGTCTCTCCGACAGGCCGAACAGGAAGGCGTCGATTTTTTTAGTTATTTAGGTGTTCGCACACTGGCGGAAGCCAGAGCGTTAGACGCATTTTATATCCGCGAAAAATACGCTGAATATGCTCAAACACACCCGCGTTTTATGACGTGTATCGATGGTGTTTTTTGTAAAGACGATTCATATAAAGCATTCCTTACGCATCAAAGACACCGCGTACCGGTCCTAGCCGGCAACACCTTGGACGAATTTATCGGATATATCCGAGCCGAGGATGACACGACTCTTCGAGAAAGGGCCGGTGAATTATTCGGTGAACGAGCCGAACTATTTCTCGATTTTCCGCAAGCACACGAGAAAAGCGACGAAGGTTATGCGCCGGCAAACGGCGTCGAAATTGCCGTCAAGGCCGCTTTTCGTGCAGAGCAACGATCCGCTTCTCCTGCGCCATGTTACTATTATCGATTTGAGCCGGACATTCCCGGTGAGGATCACCCGGGCGCCTTCCATTCGTCGGACCTCTGGTTTTTCTTCGAGACACTTGCAAAGTGCACACGTCCTTTTCGAGGTAAGCATTATGACTTGGCACGACATATGTGCAATTACATATCGAACTTCGTCAAAACCGGCGATCCCAACGGTCCCGATGACGACGGGTCACCCATGCCTCGCTGGGCGCCATATCAAAGCGAGCATCGTGCCGAGATGGTATTCGGTGACGACGGCGCTGCACCATCGGTTGAAAACAATCCCTATATGCGTTTTTTGTCAGAGCATCTGTATCGTGAAACCACCGGAAAGGATTTGTAATTCATGAATAAGAAGCAAACATTCAATCCATATCTGCCGAGCTGGGAGTTTATTCCCGACGGTGAGCCCCATGTCTTTGGAGACCGGGTCTATGTCTACGGATCGCACGACTTTTTCAATGGTTATGTCTTTTGCATGGGCGACTATCTGTGCTGGTCGGCACCCGTTGATGATTTGAGCGATTGGCGATGTGACGGTGTCATCTACAAAAGGAACGATGATCCGCTCAATAAAGAAGGTAAAATGTGCCTTTATGCGCCCGATGTGACCGTCGGTCCGGACGGGCGGTATTATCTCTACTATGTTCTTGATAAGATTTCCATCGTGTCGGTCGCCGTATGCGATACGCCTTCAGGTAAATATGAATTCCTTGGGTATGTCTCTTACCCGGACGGCACTCGGCTTGGCGACAAAGAGGGCGATGAGCCGTCCTTCGATCCCGCAGTATTGACCGAGGGCGATGTTACCTATCTTTATCTCGGCTTTTGTCCCAGAGGAGACAAGTCTCGCACCGGATGCATGGTCAGTGTGCTCGAAAAAGATATGCTGACAATCCGTTCCGCTCCGACGAGAATTATTCCGGGCTATGCTTACGGTGATGGCACTGAGTTTGAAGGTCATGCCTTTTTCGAAGCGCCGTCCATCCGCAAATTCGACGACCTATACTACTTTGTCTACTCGTCTCAAGTCATGCATGAACTCTGCTACGCGGTCAGCGACTCGCCGACGACGGGATTTACTTACGGCGGCGTCATCGTCAGCAACTGTGATCTCGGCATCGATAGCTACAAGCCCGCCGATATGCCGTCGGCTTACGGCGCGAACAACCATGGCGGCATCGCAAAAATCGCGAATCAATTCTACATTTTCTATCACCGCCACACGAACGGTACATGGTACAGCCGTCAAGGTTGCGCCGAGCCCATCACACTTCATGAAGACGGCTCGATTCCGCAGGTCGAAATGACTTCTTGCGGACTCAACGGCGGCCCCCTTCACGGCGAGGGCACTTATCCGGCTTATCTGGCTTGCAATCTTTTTACCGACACGCCTTCAGTCTACGTTGGCGGCGAAAGCTTTCCAAAGATTATGCAAGACGGTAAGGATGGCGATGAAGAAGACGGTTATATTGCCAATGTCACGAACTCTGCCACGGCAGGTTTTAAGTATTTTGATTGTAAAGGAGTGACATCCATCGCCGTGACGACAAGAGGGTATGCCGGTGGCGACATTGAAGTTCGAACTTCCATCGACGGCGAGATTTTGTCGACACTGCACACGGATTTCAGCAATGTTTGGGAGACGTATACTTCTCCTATTCAGCTCGAGGACGGTGTTCATGCGCTCTACTTCACCTACCGCGGAGACGGTAACGCGATGATTAAGTCCTTTTCGTTGATCTGTTAGCTCATTGTCGAATAGTGACCGAGAAACGATATCAGAAGGAAGCAGAATAAATCGAGTGTCACACACTCATTACTAGATAAATAATGACTCAGGGGGATTGATCATGAACAAGATTACTATCGGACAGATACAGAACGCACCGATCATAGACAAGAATATTTACGGTCACTTTTCCGAGCACCTCGGACATTGTATCTATGGCGGTATTTTCGTCGGAAAAGACAGCCCGATTCCCAACGTTAACGGTATGCGCACTGACGTTGTTGAGGCGATGAAGCGTCTTAAAGTTCCGGTTTTAAGATGGCCGGGCGGCTGTTTTGCCGACGAGTATCATTGGCGTGACGGTGTCGGCAAGGAAAGACGCCGCATGGTCAATACCAACTGGGGCGGAACGGTCGAAGATAATTCTTTCGGTACGCACGAATTCATGGAACTTTGTCGTCAAGTTGGCTGTGCGCCTTATGTCAACATCAACGTCGGAAGCGGCACGGTACGCGAGATGGCCGAGTGGGTCGAGTATATGAACAGCGACGGCGACTCCACCACAGTTCGCGAGCGCTGGGCCAACGGCCGGAAGGCGCCGTTTGACGTCAAGTACTGGGGTATCGGCAACGAGAACTGGGGCGGCGGCGGCAATATGCGACCGGAATATTATGCGGATGTCTACAGGCAATTCCAGACATATTGTCGGACCTACGGAGATAATGTTCCTTATAAGATTGCATGCGGCCCGGACACCGCCAATTATGAGTGGACCGAAGTCTTGATGCGCAACGCAGGCAACTACATGGATGCCCTGACGCTTCACTACTACACCATCACAAAGGAATGGGCCGACAAAGGCAGCGCCACTGATTTTGACGATGCACTCTATTTCGAGACACTTCGAAAAGCGAACTACATGGACGAGTTAATCACCAAACATAGCGCAATCATGGATCGGTATGATCCTACGCGCCGTGTTGCGTTGCTCGTTGATGAGTGGGGATGCTGGCATAACGTCGAGCCGGGTACCAACCCCGGCTTCCTCTATCAGCAGAACGCCATGCGCGACGCCATGGTCGCTGCGCTATCCTTGAATATTTTCAATCGCCACAGCGCGCGCGTTCGTATGACGAATATTGCGCAAGTCGTCAATGTGCTTCAGTCCATCATTCTGACCGATGACGAGAAAATGGTCCTGACACCGACCTACCATGTCTTCGATTTATTCAAAGGCCACATGGACGCCGAACTGATGCAATGTATGCTTGAGTGCCCGAAGCTTGAAAATGGCATGGAACGCCTAAGCGTATCCGCTTCTCAGAAAAATGGTGTCATCACCTTGACGATTGCCAATTTCACCGACGAGACCGCCGTTCAGGTCGAAGGCATACATGCTCGCAGGATCAGCGCTCGAGTCCTCAGCGCGACGCCGCAAGCATATAACTCCTTTGATGCGCCAAACCGCGTTTCACCGGAAGTTTTTAACCGTTTCGAGACCACCGAATCCGGCATAAATTTGACGATGCCTGCATGTAGTATCGTTTCGCTCTCATTTGATGTTAATCATCCAGATATCTAGTGATATACTGTTGAGCATCGACATCATCGGAGGATAGACCATGAATATTTTCAGTTACAATAGTCCGTTCGGACGGTTAATGAACCGACTGGTTGACGTTGTTGTGCTTAGTCTCTTAACATTGCTCATGTCTTTGCCCCTCATTACCATCGGAGCCGCATTTACGGCACTCTACTCGGTGTTACTCAAGATCATCCGCGACACCGACCACGGTGTTGTTCGTAGCTATTTCAAAGCCTTCAAGTCGAATTTTTTCAAAGCGACCGCGCTCTGGGCTATTGTTGCCGCTGTTTTCTTTGTGCTCTACATGGATTTTTATCTTCTTTCGTCTGTCGCTATGGACAATGCGGCCCTCGTGCGTAACGTCTTGCTGGTATTCAGCGCTTTACTTTTGATGGTCGCAAGTTATATTTTCCCGATGCAGGCGCAATTTGAAAACACAGTTTTCGGTACTATCAAAAAATCATTTTTAATTTGCATCATGAATCTGCCGCGAAGTATCGCAATTCTCGCTGTCTTGCTCTGCCCGCTTCTTGTATTGCTCTTTTTCCCGGAAACAGTCTATTTTTTACCCCTGTTTTGTGTCGGAGCAGTTCCATACTTGCAAACTGAAGTTCTCGTCCGTGTGTTTGATCGATATATGCCGAAAGACCCAGAAGAAACCACCCCTGTTGATTTATCTTACGGCAGGCATAAACCCGCAGATTGTCAGCGAGAAGACATACGTTCCGCCCCCTCTTCTGAAGTAGCGCCGGGAGAAATTCAATGACTCGAAAGTCAAAATCGACAGCAACGCGTCAGGAATCAACGAAGTTCAGACAACATGTCGTCCGTATTTCAGGCGATGTTACTTCATATCTGAACAATTTGAAGTTGCGTGACAAGATGATTATCATGTGCGTCATTTGCGTTTTGTTGCCGATAATAGTAACCGACACGATTTTTTTCTCTTTGATATACACGGCAGTTAAGGAGCGCCAGAAAAGCGAGATGAAAAACACGCTTGACTCCGTCGAGAGTACAATCGGAAACATGTCGGATTACATGACGACCGCCGCTGTGAATCTATATACCACCAAGGAGCTTTATCCGTTTTTGGATGACCAATACAGTAGTATCCACGATTACCTCATCGCTTATCAAGCCAATTCGCCTCTGCTTCACAAGGTCACCTTCGGAAACAACACATACATTTCCAAAGTCCAGATCTATTCCGATAATCAGACATTAGTCAATGGAGGTGGTGTTTACCGATTAGGCTCTGTGAGAGACTCGGATTGGTACTCAAGATTTATCGAGTCTGATCGTCAACTGGCTGTTGTCCCGATTGATGATAGCAAGTCAGAAGCAGAAAAACGCGTTCTCTCCTTTGTTTGTCGTATGGATTATAATTACAACAACAAGGTCGAGCGCGTGATTAAGTTGAACTTGAATTACAACTATTTCATGCGCATGCTCAGTCAACAATACTTCGCCGCAGATGTCTATATCTGTGACAGCGAACGTGTCATTTTCTCAACCGCGGATCCGAATCGCGGCACCCGACCCTATCTGCCGTTGTCTGAAGTTGATTTGCCGGATACAAAATTCACTTCTGAGTATGACATGTTTGGTGATACCTGGACAATCTACCTGTACCCGAATAGTTATTTGAGTAGCTATACCGCTGATGTCGTGATGCAACATGGCGAGTTGTTTTTCATACTCGTCATTATCAACGTGATACTACCTGCGCTTGCCATTTACTTTATCAACCGTTCTATTACGCAACGCATCGTAATATTGGGCGAACATCTTCAGATGGTAAAGGCAGAAAAATACGCCCAAATGACAACTTCCCCTACAAAGGACGAAATCGGCTCGCTCATTGAAAATTATAACCTTATGGTCGAGCAAATTGAGAATATGACCGAGGTCGTTTTTAAAGAGAAAATTCGACGGCAAGATTACGAACTCGCCAAACAGCGCGCCGAATTACAGGCGCTTCACAGCCAAATCAATCCGCATTTCATTTTTAACGCACTGGAGAGCATCCGGATGCGCAGTCTTCTCAAACAAGAATCTGAGACGGCTGAAGTCATTGAACTTCTTGCTGTATTGATGCGCAAATCCACGGATTGGTGGGACGACTGTGTTCCCCTGGGTGACGAAATCAGCTTTGCGGAGGCTTATCTGAGATTACAACAGTATCGCTTCGGAGAGCGAATCAGTTACAAGATGAGTATCGAAGACGATTGCATCGACATTATGTTGCCGAAGCTGACGATGGTCACTTTCGTCGAAAATGCTTGCATTCACGGTGTTGAAGGCGTTGCGCGAAATTGCATGGTACTCATCACTGCCGAAATCAGCAATGAGACGCTCGTCCTTTCTATCGAGGATACCGGGATGGGTATGTCCGAGGATCAGCAAATAGAAATTCTGAAAGAAATGCGCGAAGGCGATATCGACAGCCTCCGAGGCAGTCACTCTGTCGGCATTCTCAACGCTTGCTTGCGCTTACGTAGATATTTTGGAGACGACATCATTTTTGAAATCGATAGCGAGCCGAACGCCGGTACATGCTTTACCATTCGGATTCCGCTCGAGAAGACAAAACGTTCGGAAGGAGGCACGACAGATGCTTAAAATTCTTATCGTAGACGACGAACCCTTCATTCGACAGGGACTCGCAGTGCTCATCGACTGGGAGGCCGAAGGTTTCTTTATCGCCGGAGAGGCCTCAAATGGCGAAGAAGCTTTGGCCTTAATTCGTAAAAACGAATACGATTTGATCATCGCCGATATTCGTATGCCGGTCATGGGTGGTATTGAATTGCTTAAACAGACTCGTGAGCAGAGTCTCAGCAAAGCGCGCTTTGTCATCTTAAGCGGATTTTTTGAATTTGAATATGCCAAAGAGGCGATTCGCTATAGTTGTACCGACTATATTCTCAAGCCCATAAAGCAACAAGAGCTGCTCACCTTGCTTCGAAATGTATCTGCAGATTGCGAAAAATGTCGCGAAGCCGAGGATCAGGAATTACTGCGCGACCGAGCCATGCTTGAACGGCATCTCACCTCCGTTATTCTAGGTAAATATGACACGATTAATCTAGATTACGTGCGCAATCATCTCGAACTGAGCGACCGTATTCGTTACATCAATATCGAAATCGATATGAGCGACAATCGCGTGCGCCAAGCCGATGAGCAAGCCAAAAGAGCGATGCAACGTCGGCTGTGCGATCATCTTCGACGCGAACTGTGCAAACAAAATCATCATATTATTTTTGACGTCAATAAATACGAGGACTGCTACGATGTCGGTTTTGTATATTCAGCACACCTTGCTGAAGCCCAAGGACTAAGTGAATCCGAATATTTTGAATGGATTTCGGACAAGTCTTCCGGTGTCGATTTCGGCATCACAATACAGGCGGGGTGCGAGGTGTCTTCGCTTGAAAAACTTTCAGATTCTTTTCGATCTGCCACAATTGCAAAACTAATGCGCAATTTTTCGGATACTTCGTCCTCTGCATTCCGCTCTAAAACACAACCGGAGAGAGCGTGTGAGGATATCAGTTGTATCGAGCAAAAACGTTGTATGGATGATCTTGTCACCTCCATTGAGCGCGCTGACAAATCGACCGTGGAAATAAATGTGGACAAGCTGTACCGCATGATGAGTGATGCCAATATGGATTACAAATCTATTGAACTCAACATGAACTATGTGATGTTCAGCCTGCTCCATTTAGCCGCCTCGAGAGATCCGCATATCAATCAGGACGAGGTCGTTAACTATATCATCGAAAATGCATTCGACCGCGGCGTATCAAGGGGTAGTCAGAGCCATTTTCTCAGTTTTTGCCTCCAATACACCGATTATTTGACACAGCTCAATTCGCCGACATCGAGTCATGTCATCTCAAAAATCGAGCAAGAAGTCAAAGACTGCTACATGCAGAATATCAGCCTCAAGTCCTTGAGTGAAAAATACTTCATCAACAGCGCCTATCTCGGCCAACTGTTCAAAAAGCAATTTGGCTCCTCTTTTAAGGACTATCTCAATTCGGAGCGAATCAAAGTCGCTGCAAATTTGCTGCTGAGTACGGACAAGCGCGTCTATGAAATTTCGGAGGCCGTCGGTTATCAAAGCCTCGACTATTTTATCCTCAAGTTTGTCTCAGCGATGGGGCACACACCGACGCAATATCGCAAGAGATTTGCATCTCGGTCCGCAGAGAGTAATTAATTCGTCAAATTGTCTAATTTTTTAAGATTTTTTCTAATTTTGTGGGGATGTTTTCATAAATTTGTATGGTTGTTGTATTTGTTTTGCCCTTTACAATGAATACAGTAGCACGAAGAGTGCTTAAGTTTATGTGCCTGATCTGTCTCGACATAGTAGAATTTACTTCGCTCTTGTGACGTAAGTTTTCGTATATCGGGGCGAGGGGGGAAAAAGAAAGGGGTTATCACAAGATGAAGAAAACAATCACCCGACTTTTGGCGGCCATGCTGACCAGTACGATGTTACTCGGCGTAATGGCAGGATGTAAGAAGAAGGACGAAATCAAGACCTTCGAAATGTTCATCGCCATGCCCGGTACCGAGTTGAGCGAGGGTAACAAAGCCCAAGACAAGCTCGCAGAACTCTATGGTGCCAAGATCAAGGAGACCTGGCTGACAGGCCAAACCGCTGAGGAAGCTATCGGCGTTATGGTTGCCGCAGGCGAGTATCCGGACATGATTGAAGCATCTGACGGATATCAGATGATGGTTGATGCCGGCGCTTTGATTCCGATCGACAAGTACTGGGACAAGTATCCGAACATCAAGAACTATCTCTCCGAGGCAGAGTGGAACATGTGCCGTAAAGAAGACGGCCACATTTATGCCATTCCGCAGTTCGGTATCGTTAATGAGCGCGACACCAGCACACTCGTCAACGGCGAAGCTTGGTGGATTCAGACCCGTGTCCTGAAGTGGGCCGGATATCCGGAAGTCGTCACCATTGATGATTATTTCAAGCTTATCGGTGACTATGCGGCCGCCAACCCGACACACGTCGATGGCACATCCGTTATTCCGTTCACCATTCTCTGTGAAGACTGGAGATATTATTGCTTAGAGAACCCGCCTTTCTTCCTTGCAGGCTATCCGAATGACGGTTCCGTCATTGTTGAGCCTGACACAGCTACGGTTGTTGACTACAACACAATTCCGATCGCTAAACAGTATTTCCAGAAGCTGAATGAAGAATACAAGAACGGTATCGTTGATCCTGAAAGCTTCACTCAGTCTTATGATGAATACATTTCCAAGATTTCCACAGGTCGTATCCTCGGATTCGTTGACCAGTTCTGGAATTTTGGTTTTACCGCTATGGATGCTATTAAAGCTGCGAATCTCGAAGGTTGCACCTATGTGCCTCTCGGAATCGTTGCCAATGACGGCATCGTTGAACAGTATAACAATGAGCCCGCTCTCGACGTATCCGGTGGATTCTCAATCACCACCAGCTGTAAGGATATCGATGGCGCAATGAAGCTCGTCAATGACCTTCTTTCTGAAGAAGCTCAGACCATCCGCTTCTGGGGCCTTAAGGATGTCGATTACAAAGTCGATGCAGATGGCTTATTCTACAGAACGCCAGAAATGCGCACCATGTCTGTTGACGCCAACTACAAGGCTGACAATCTCTGCCCATACGCTTACTTACCGCAGTATGAGGGCATGAGCCTCGACGGCATCAACGCATGGCGTCCGGCCAACCAATCTTCAGAATTCTTCGAAGATCTTGCTCCGGAAGTCAAGGAGTGCTTTGAAGCTTACGGTGCTAAGACCTATGTTGAAATGCTGAATCCTACTAAGCCGAGTAAGCCTTGGTTCCCAATGTGGTCTTACTCCAATGACTTGACCACAGAAACCGAAGGAGGTCTTGTCTGGGTTACAATGGGCGAAGTCAAGCACGAGTACCTGCCTAAAGTCGTCATCGCTGATGATTTTGAAGCTGCATGGGATGAGTACATGCAAGTATACTCTGAGCGTTGTGACATTGACGTTTTCCTAGCAGATATGCAAGCTGAGGTTGACAGAAGAATTTCTGTTGCCGAAGGTAATTAAACCTGATTTATTCGGATGACATCCGAAGTATTCGGTGCCATCAAGTTATTTGATTCGAGTGAGAGGGTGGCTGAGTGTGGAATACAACGGCCACCCTCTTCTTACGAAAGGATGTGACGCGGCAGTGTCAGACAAAGATAATGACATGCTAAAGACAGAAGATAAACAGCCTAAGAAAGCCGCGACGAAAGATGCGGCCGCGATTGAAAGACTCGGCGTTGCGGCTTACAGACGGGCATCCGTCCAACCAACCTCTACTCCGGTTGCTGATGATCTCGGCGGAAAGAAGCGCCGATTTGGGCATAGCGATGCAGAACCAAAAGTAAAAATCACGCGCAGAACCCTTTATAGGCAACGCGAATTAATTTATATAACCATTCCGTTTATCCTGTATGGCTTACTCTTTTATTATGTTCCGCTCGGCGGGTGGCTCATGGCATTTCAGAATTACAAGCCCCAGTTGGGTCTGCTCGGTTCTGAGTTTGTGGGTCTCAAATACTTCAAACAGATTTTCGGAGACAAAGTATTTCTCGGCGTCATAAGAAATACCCTGATGATGGGTATTATCAACCTGGTTTTGAGCTTTGGCTTTGCAATCGGATTTGCACTTTTGCTCAACGAAGTTCGGCTCAAGCACCCCAAGAAATTTGTTCAGACAGTCTCTTATCTGCCTCACTTTTTGTCTTGGATTATTGTTACCGGCATCGTGCGTGATATGCTTTCTATGCAAAGCGGTATCGTCAACGAAATCCTCGTCAATATTGGCATATTCGATCAACCCGTTAATTTCTTTGCTAACAAAGACTACTTTTGGTGGATTGTCGGTTTTTCAAACGTTTGGAAAGAAACCGGCTGGAACAGTATCATTTACCTCGCAGCAATTACTGCCATCAATCCCGAAATGTATGAGGCCGCCTCTCTTGACGGCGCCGGACGCTTCGGTAAAATGTGGCATGTCACATTGCCGGGTATCAAGTCAACCATTTTCATCTTATTGCTCATGAATCTCGGAAACGTATTGAATGTCGGTTTCGAAATTCAGTATTTACTAGGTAACGATCTCATCCGAAGCGTCTCTGAAACCATTGATATCTACGTATTGAAATGGGGTATCAGCCAGGCGAACTTCTCGATCGGTACTGCAGCCGGTATATTCAAGAGTGTTGTCAGTATCGTACTCATCTTCCTCGCAAACTCCGCGGCTAAGTCCGCCGGTGAAGAGCGACTATTTTAGAAAGGAGGGATACATATATGTCACAACTTAATCTCGATCTTAAGCCAAAAATGGATCTTGCAGCACGTACAGCTGCTGAAAATGAACCCAAGAAGAAAAGACGACGCAAGAAGATTTTGATGGGCGATCTCATATTCACGATCGTTAATACATTGCTTCTCTCCTTGATGGTGGTCGTGACTTTATATCCTATTCTGAACACATTAGCAGTATCCTTTAATGACGGTCTTGATGCGTTACGAGGAGGCATTTACCTCATACCACGCACATTCTCTTTAAAGAATTATAAGACCGTTCTACAAATGAATAACTTACTCATCGGTGCCAGAAACTCTGTGCTCAGAACAGCCATTGCTGCGATTCTGCATCTCGGGTTGACCGCTCTTCTCGCTTATGTTCTAAGTGTCAAAGAATTTGTGTTTAAAAAGCCGGTGTCTCTATTCTATGTTATGACCATGTACGTCAACGCCGGTTTAATCCCGACATTCTTGTTGTTCAAAAGCCTGAATCTGACGAACAGTTTTTTGGTCTACATCATCCCTGGAATGATTGCTGCATTCAATTTGTTGGTTCTTCGGACTTATATGAGTTCTTTGCCCAGCAGTTTGAGAGAATCCGCTCAGATTGACGGCGCAAATCACCTGACCATCTTCTGGAAAATCTATTGTCCGATTTGCAAGCCGGTTTTTGCTACGATAGCATTATTCATCGCTGTCTGGCACTGGAGTTCCTGGTTTGACAATATGATTTACAACCGCTCCAACAGCGAACTCACCACACTTCAATACGAGCTGATGAAATTGCTGTCTTCCGTTTCCAGCCAGACCTCATCGGGAAGCGCTTACGGCAATACCACACAGTCCGTCGCAATCACACCTACATCCATTCGCGCCGCTGCGACGATTGTCACTTCCATGCCGATTGTCATTCTGTACCCGTTCCTTCAGAGATACTTTGTCACGGGACTTACCATCGGCGGCGTCAAGGAATAGTAATTAGTTTTCATCGTAAACCTCCTTCCCCATACAAGATAAGCCGCCTCGCTCCAGCAAGAGCAAGGCGGCTTATCTCTATTATAGTCTGAACATCGCGGTCAGTCTAAGACCTTGTATCCCGCAGATCGAAGCGCAGTCATCGATGCCTATCTCTGACTCACTTGGATACGAAAAAGCCCGACGAATATTTCCCGCCATCCAGTTTTTTCGAATACATGTATATAAGATCTCCTTCTTTGATGTCCTTTGGCAAATATGTATTGTTATGCACATTGTAGGTCCGTTGCTCCGGGATACCCGATACATATTCCCACACGTGAATCTCCTTCGATGGAGTAGCGACACCCGGAGCAAATGGCGTCAAATCAATCTCTGTAGAAATGAACATCACGACTTGCTTATACTCTAGTTTTCGAACCCATAGTGTCGACCTCCGAGAAGGCAATCGAAATGATAAATAGGTCAATACACACCACACCACCAACATAAAAATAGCCACGAAAGCAAACGAATCCTCTGTGACTATTTCACCAACGACCAAATAAACAGATCCCAAAAACAGCAAGAGCAACGCCAGAAAGCTCATCAAGACGCCGACTAAAATGCTCTGAGCCCTATATTTCTTGCTTCCGGAAATGAGTATTGACAACGCATTCTTGTCTTCCTGAGACAGTCGCCTGATCTCCGGATCAAATTCTACGACGCGCGTTTGCGGCATACTAATCAGATGATCCCATTCTCCGGAACCGCCAGGAATCTGTTGTTCGCTCGAATTATCCTTGCTCATGGCCATCATCCTCTACTTTGTCATTATTTTGCATTGAAGTCATTATACTCTACAGAGCAAAGATAACAAACAACTTTGCGACACAATCGAGCCTACTTTAACTCTTTGTCTTTCCAAATATCTCGAATCGTAATCAGGCCGTTAATGATGAGATAGATAGCGACAATGATGGCACCCACCGAGTCCACATAACGCGATGCTGGCGCGCTCGGCGCAATCGTAATAAACGCTAATGCAGCTGCAACACATGTATCCACCACAGCCTTAGCAAAATAAAGTTTGCTCTGAACCAAAAGGATAACATTTGACTTTTGGCGATTGAGATATCTGTACCTAAGCCAGAATCCTGTGTTTGTGATCATGCCGAGGATTGCGATAACAAGGCCAGGAATGACATTGCCGCGCTCATCCTGGGGCGAAAAAAGCGCAACAAAAATCATTGCCGCTCCCGATATGCACATGGCAATGCCAACACAGACACTTGCCGTCCGCTCGATTTTTTCTATGCGTGCGGCGCACATATCAGATCGCGTATGAGAATAACGATAGACCAGCCAAGATACAATGATGGCAATAAGCTCAGCGGAGCGTCGAATAAAATCGGCAAGTTGCGTCGAGGATCGCCCAAAGAAAAAGCCCAGACCAACAACTATGGGGCCGGGAGCGCTCAGCAACACCGAGACAAGGAGTGTCCGTTCAGCGGACCGATTCCTCACAATAAAAGTCCTCCGATTTGAAGCAGTATAATCATTGTAAAGGCCGCCGAAAACGGACATGTGATGGTGTCCATTCCATCTTTTGTGAAAAGTTCAGCTAATGCGCTGACAGCTGCCGTGACAATTGAGAGAGGAATAAAGTATTTCCATTGTATCGGACTGATGAGAATCAATACAAGCAGGACCGACGCAAATGATACGACAAACATCGCTAATGTGCCTTCAAGGCTTTTCTTTCCTTCAATCCGCTTCCCCTCGACAAAATTATGACCATACTTTTTGCCCACCAACGCCGCTGCTGCATCACCCAGGCCCCAAGCCATTACCGCCGCAATGACCAGATACTTCTGCCCCAATAAGCCCCAGCATGCAATGATCAGAGTTGAAAACATAACAAATACGATAACCAGACTCCGTTTAATCTCGCCGTTTTTTCGTTCCGTCAGCAATTCCGAATAACCTTTGAGCCGCTCAGCGAAATGCAACGCCGGATAGACCACTATCACAAAAGCGATTGCCGCTGTAGCCGATATCCACCACGATTGAAACGCATACGTAAATGTGGCTCGCTACTCATCCCGGTATTTCCGGCTCTCGCTATGACGGCGCCTTCCATGACATATTCTTAATCTTGAACGAAGACACTTCTTGCGATAATTAGCCGCCCCACATACAATAGAACAGCTCCTCTTGAGGAACACCGCCAAAAGAACAACTCCAACCCTCTTCATCCCATTCAAACGCAATTCGTCCCTGGCTGCCGTCCGCAAGAAGGAAGTACAGATATCCACTTTGATCTTCTTTGCCTTCATCCCACTGATAATATTGAGGAAATACTGCAACACCGGTCGGTATCTCAAAAGGCTCATAAGCCTCATCGGTCATCTTTTCGGCGGATACATCGACCAGCGTGTAGGTATAATACGAGGGCAACTCGGTGCCCTGTTCTTTGGCAACTTGAGCCGACATCCACCAATACTCATCGACGGTCGCATCATATTCAAGATGCTCTCCATCGAAAACCAACGGTGTACGCATCGCTCCTATATTCCCGAAAATGAAACTCCCGCTATCCCCATACATTTTTCCGTCGACATACGCGAAGGATCCATAGATCTCTTCAT
>DUPM01000056.1 GCA_012838315.1 Clostridiaceae bacterium | reverse complement strand
TGGGGTCGTAATCGTCTTTTTCATCGGGTCCTACATAAGTACTGGAAAATGTTCCGGTACCCGCGGAACCGCTCTTACTATTCGACCAATAGTTCTTGTCGGTTAGCTCCTCATTATAATCATAAGTCTGATGACGAACCTCTATACACTCCCAATAGCCCTCGCGGTCATCTTGCGCCATGCTCGTAACCGAAAAAAGCATTATACAGCATAGCACCACGGCTATACTTGCAGAGAGCTTTTTTACTGTGTTTTTCATCTCTTAGCTACCTCCTTGTATATTGTTCATAATCAGGAATCAATCCTGATGAACTTCAATCTGTTATTCCCACAAACCACGTGGGATAATGGGCTTGTACAGTTGAGGGCGTCGTTCCCCTCCTTGAGATTTTGTCTCGTGCTTTAGAGTGACGCCTCAGCTTTACGGGTTGGATTCGAATGAGCTGGATGGGAGCCTCGTCCCGTATGTCTAACAAGGTAGAATTCCCGTAAAGACTTGTGGATAACCTCGCTGTAACTTTCATTGAAAGGTTGGTGCAACTATGTTTTATATTGGCATCAACATCGCTAAAAATTCGCATGAAGTTTGTTTTCTTGACGAGAGCGGGAACGTTCTGGATGGAAACTCCTTCAAAATCACGAACACGGCATCCGGAGTGGATAAGCTCCAGAAGATGTTCGGCAAACACGCGTTGTCTCCGGGCAATTCAATCGTTGGAATGGAAGCGACGGGACACTACTGGCTCGTTCTCTATTCTTGGCTCGTCGAGAAGGGTTTTGACGTTAAGGTCATTAATCCCATTATCACCGATGCCTATCGAAACATGCTGATTCGCAAGACCAAAAACGACCGAATTGACGCTCAGGTGGTTGCAAAGGTGCTCATGTTGGGCGAATACCAGGAATCGCCGGTGAGCGACAAAGACACCTTGGCATTGCGTCAGTTCTGCCGATTCAGACTTTGGCAGGTTCAATCCTGTGCCGATCTCAAGAAAAAGGTCATCGCACTTTTGGATCAGATTTTCCCCGAATATGAGAAATTGTTCAGTGATGTTTTTGGCTTAACTTCCAAGGAAATCCTTAAAAACTACACATCCCCGGAAGAAATTGCCTCCATTAACACGCGCAAACTGACCCACTTACTTGAAAAAGCGTCAAAAGGGCGATTCGGCAAAGAAAAAGCGTTGGAAATTAAGGCTGTCGCGAACCACTCTCTTGGCATCCAACTTGCAATCGATGCTTTTTCCTTTCAACTTCGCCAGCTCATCGAGCAAATCGAATTCGTTGAGCAACAGATCGCTTTGCTGGATCAGCAGATTGAAAATTACATGGAGAAACTCCAATCACCGGTCACGACAATTCCTGGCGTTGGGCCGGTCTACGGTGCGATCATTCTTGCCGAACTCGGTAACATCGAACGTTTTCCCGGTGGGAAGCAAGTCGTCTCGTATGCAGGTCTGGATGCTTCCGTTCATGAATCCGGAGACTTTGTCGGAACCCGGTCCCACATCTCCAAACGCGGCTCGCCCTACCTTAGGAGAGCCCTTTGGGGCGCTGCATTTGTTGCTTCCTGGGCGGATCCGGAGTTATCTGCTTATTACCATCGCCTTCGTGCTCGCGGCAAACACCATAACGTAGCGGTCGGAGCGGTGGCAAGAAAACTTTGTTACATCCTATATGCCGTTTTGAGCGAAAACAGACCTTTCGACAAACGACCGATATAATCAATCGAATCGTCTTTTCTCAAGGATCATTAAGCGTTCCTGTAACGCCTGGTTTGAGTTGCACTTTTCCTATTCAATTTTCAAGTTTCAATGACTTCCAGCGTCTACACTGCCTTTTCTTATAACTGCGTTTTTGATGGTTGACTTTTTATAGCTGGTCTACATAATTCGCACACGAGATTATTTTTTAATTCTATAGACTCAGTATAGTCCAGATGTTCACAGAGCACACACTAAAATAAATAACCTCCACCTCCACCAACAAAAAAAAGACCCTTAGTTAATGAATTATATCTGCTCTCAGGACTCTCGCGCTTTGCGCTCTAGCCTTGCCGCAGCTGATGCGGACTTCGTCCACATCTGGGTTACCCTCCACCAATGCAAAAAGCCACGCTTTGCGTGGCTTTTTGCATTGGTGGAGGCGAGGAGAGTCGAACTCCTGTCCGAAACCATTTCCACCGAAGCATCTCCGGGTGCAGTCAGTGTTTAGAGTATTCCCCTGTGCGTCAAGCCCGCTGACAGGCCGATGCGTCCGGTAG
>DUPM01000055.1 GCA_012838315.1 Clostridiaceae bacterium | reverse complement strand
TACGCGATCCCTCTACGTCGCACAAAAATAGTCGAGGGTCAGATTCGATGGACCAAAGAAGAGATAGCAAACAATCCTTCACTTTACAAGGAGATACAAATTGGAGCGTTCATTTTATCATGCACCGGGTGCCCCCGATGAACCTAATCAAGATTATATAGTCGTTGCGACTGCGCTTGAAGGCAAAGTACGTGCCGTCGCTGCGCGCACAACAAACCTTTCTACAAAAGCCACGTTGATTCACGATTTGTCTCCGGTCGCGGCCGCTGCTCTCGGAAGATTTATGACCGGAACACTTCTTTTGGCGTCCGGGCTCAAAAACGAGAGCGACAAAATGACGGTTAGCATCCAATCGGACGGCCCTCTCAAAGGGATGACAGCAGTAACGGGTAGCGGTGGTCATATTAAAGCATTTTGTGTTGAGCCCGTCGTAGAAACGACGCGTCATGCACCGGGCAAACTCGACATCAAATCGGCCGTTGGTAATGGTATGCTGACCGTCATCAAAGACATCGGCCTCAAAGAACCATACGTCGGGTCAGTTGAATTGGTTTCAGGTGAAATCGCAGAGGATTTCGCGTACTATTTGGCAACGTCCGAGCAAATTCATTCCATCGTATCTTTGGGTGTGCTCGTTGACGCAAGTGGGATCAGACAAGCCGGTGGATATTTAATTCAATTGTTGCCGGGAGCCGATGATGAGACCATTGAATATCTCGAAAAGCGAATTCACGGCGGATTCCCGGACGTCACATTTCTTCTTGAAGAGGATCTGGGTCCGGAGAAGATTCTGGACATGTTCTTGGGAGATCCCAATATCCAATTTTTGGAAGGCCGTCCGTTATCCTTTCGTTGCGATTGCTCAAAAGAACGTATGCAGGCCGCACTAATTACATTGGGAAAGGCGGAACTTGAAGCGTTGGCCAAAGATCCCGAAGGTATTGAGCTGGCATGTCATTTCTGTAATCGTAAGTATCATTTCGGTGAAAAAGAACTGGGCGAGTTAATTGCCGACGATAATTAATGTTAAAATATTTGCGCATAAAGTGTGAAAAACCATCATATTGGCATGGCATTCTTGCAGATTTGAAAAAACATCGTCGAATTTCAAAAATAATCGGTAAATGACGGAAAATCCCTTGCAATAATAATATTCCTGCGATATACTTCTTCCTGCGCGACTTTTTTCGCGTAGCGTAGATGTCGAAGATTGCTGCCTATTGCGCATGCTGTGCCAAGTGGCAGGTAACTTTGACGGAGAAGTCCGGACTTTGATCCGGGCGATGCAACCCAGTTGGCAGCGTGTGCGATTCGGCACATGCCCAGGCCCAAAGTGCCGTAACTAGCGGTAACTGGTTTCCTGGGTTTTCTGATGGCCGATGAAGAAACGCCCGGCGCGGTGGCGGAACAGCAACACAATGGAGGATACTTTACATGGCAACAAAGCAAAAGGTCAGAATCAAACTCAAAGCATATGATCACGAGCTTCTCGATCAGAGCGCCGCTCGCATCGTCGAGACCGTAACCCGTACAGGCGCAAGCTTTTCGGGTCCAATCCCGCTTCCTACCGAGAAGGAAATCACCACGATTCTCAGATCACCTCACAAGGACAAGGATTCTCGTGAGCAGTTTGAGATGCGTACACACAAGAGACTGATTGACATCTTTGCACCCAACCAAAAGACGGTTGATGCACTGATGAAATTGGATATGCCTGCAGGCGTCAGCATTGAGCTGAAGGTCTAATGGCAGACGGTGCCTGTGTTTCAGCAGCCGGGCATCGGGGTCAAGTTCTCGCAGGGCGAGAACCAATAACCTATAAGGAGGAAAGAAAGATATGACTAAATTTATGCTGGGTAAGAAGGCCGGTATGACGCAACTGTTCGATGAGAACGGCATAGCGATTCCGGCAACCGTAATTGAGTGCGAACCCCTGTTCGTCATTCAGAACAAGACGGATGACACCGATGGCTACAAGGCTGTTAAGGTGGCTTCTGGCACGATTCGCGAGAAGCTCGTTAATAAGCCGGACAAGGGGCAATTTGCCAAAGCCGGTGTGTCGGTACTTCGTACTGTTCGTGAATTCCGGACTAATGATGACTATACACTCGGACAAGAGATCAAGGTGGCGGACATGTTCGCTGTTGGTGATCACGTTGATATCAGTGGTGTCTCCAAGGGTAAAGGATACGCCGGTAACATCAAGCGTCACGGCCAAAAGGGCGGACCGGGCGGACACGGATCAATGTATCATCGTCGTGTCGGTTCAATGGGTGCCAACAGCACACCGGCTCGCGTACTTCCGGGCAAGAAGATGCCGGGTCACATGGGTGCGGTCGCTTGCACAGTTCAAAATCTGGACGTAGTTCTGGTAGACGGCGATAGAAATATCCTCGTTGTCAAGGGCGCTGTCCCCGGCCCTAAGGGCGGATTGATTTCAATTGAATCATCCGTCAAGGCGAAATAAGCGGCGTAAGGAGGAGCGAAAGAAATGGCTAAAGTAGATGTATACAATCTGGAAGGCGCCGTTACGGGGCAAATCGAGCTCTCCGATGATATTTTCGGAATTGTGCCGAATGAATCCGCAATGATGGCAGTCGTCCGCAATCAATTGGCGAACAAACGCCAAGGTACACATAGCACCAAGACAAGAAGTGAGGTGCGTGGCGGCGGTAAGCGTCCTTATCGTCAGAAGGGAACCGGTCGCGCTCGTCACGGTTCAACGCGTTCTGCGCAATATGTCGGTGGCGGTATTATTTTTGGGCCAAAACCCAGAGATTATAGCTACACCGTTCCTAAAAAAGTGAGAAGACTTGCGATGAAGTCCGCTTTGTCGACAAAGCTTGCTGCACAAAGACTTCTCGTCGTCGATGCGCTGACATTTGACGAGATCAAGACGGCCAAGATGGTCAAGACGCTTAAGGCGCTGAACGTTGACGGATCCGCGTTAATTGTTCTTGCAGGCACCGACAGAAATGTCGAAAAGTCCGCTCGCAACATTCGCGACATCAAGACCGCATTCGTTAACACCATCAACGTTTTCGACATTCTTAAATATGATCGTTTCATTATCACCAAAGATGCAGCGATGAAAGTACAGGAGGTGTATGTATGACCAGGGCACCGCAGGACATTATTGTAAAGCCGATTCTTACAGAAAAGACCTCAGATCAAATCTCGGACGGCAAATATGCTTTCCAGGTCGATCGCAAGGCAACAAAGACTGAGATTCGAATCGCAGTTGAGAAATTGTTCGGCGTGAAGGTCGTATCGGTCAACACATCGAATTTCGACGGCAAGAAGAAAAGACAACGTTATATTGTCGGAAGAACTCCGTCTTGGAAAAAAGCGGTTATTACAATCGCTACTGAGACCAAAGACGCTTCCTACCTCGCTAAGGGTGGTAAGACCTCAAAGGTCACCGCGAAGTACAAGACATCAATCGAAGAATTTGGGTTCGCTGAGTAATCGGCCCGTTGAATGAAGGAGTGAAGAAAGATGGCAGTAAAAAACTATAATCCAACTTCTCCCGCCAGACGTCAGATGACGGTTACCGACTTCTCGGTGCTCACCGATAAGAAGCCGGAAAAGAATCTTCTTGCCATTGGCAAAAAGACAGGCGGCAGAAATTCATATGGCCGAATCACAGTACGTCATATCGGCGGCGGCAATCGTCGTAAGATTCGTATCATTGACTGGAAGAGAACCAAAGACGGTATTCCCGCAAAGGTTGTCGCTTTGGAGTATGATCCGAATCGTACCGCGTTTCTCGCATTGTTACAGTACGCTGATGGCGCAAAGGCATATATCGTTGCCCCTCAGGGACTGAATGTCGGTGATCAGGTCGAGTCCGGTCCGGCAGCAGATATCGTTGTCGGCAACGCACTGGCAATCGAAAACATACCGGTTGGTACGATTGTTCACAACATTGAGCTTAAGCCGGGCAAGGGTGCACAAATGGTTCGCACCGCCGGTGCAGGTGCTCAGTTGATGGCTAAAGAGGGCAAATACGCTCAGGTTCGTTTGCCTTCCGGTGAAGTTCGCATGGTATCCGTTTTGTGCCGCGCGACCATCGGAAACGTCGGTAACAGCGATCACGAAAACGTGACTGTCGGAAAAGCCGGCCGTAAACGTCACATGGGCGTTCGCCCAACCGTTCGCGGAGTTGTCATGAACCCTTGCGATCACCCTCACGGTGGTGGTGAAGGTAAGTCTCCTATCGGCAAGCCGAGCCCGGTTACACCTTGGGGTGTTCCGACTCTCGGAAAGAAGACACGTAATAAGCGCAAGCAGTCCAGCAAGTACATTGTTAAGGGTAGAAAATAATTGAAGGGAGGCAAGACACACTATGAGTAGATCTACAAAAAAAGGTTTTTTCGTTCAAGAGGCACTCATGAAGAGAATCGTTGCAATGAACGAAATCAATGAGAAAAAAGTTTTGAAGACATGGTCTCGCTCTTCCACTATTTTCCCCGAAATGGTTGGGCACACGATTGCTGTTTATGATGGCAGAAGACATGTTCCGGTATATATCACGGAGGAAATGGTCGGCCACAAGCTCGGCGAGTTCGCTCCCACAAGAACATACAGAGGACATGCGGGTGAGAAATCATCCGGTGGCCGATGATTGAGATCGCGTTGAAGGGAGGAATGAAAAGTGGAAAAGAAAGTCATGACCAAAGAATATCTTGAGCAAAACCGCGAAGAAATTCTTGCTATGTATGCCAAGCCAACAAAGCGCAATGCAAAGTTGAAGCTCCTTACAAAGAAGCAACGCAAGGTATTGGGTATCGGCAAGGATTGCGGCAAAGCAATAGCTAAATATGTCCGCATCAGCCCCAGAAAGGTGAGCATTGTTATTAATCTCATCAAGGGCAAGGATTTGGAAGAAGCGTATGCAATATTGATGTATACACCGAAGGCAGCGTCTCCGATTCTGACAAAGGCTCTGAAATCAGCAGAGGCCAATGCAGTCAACAATAACGGATTGAGCCGTGATGCACTGTACGTCGCAGACGCTTTTGCTAACCCGGGCCCGGTCCTTAAGAGATTTATACCTCGTGCTAGAGGATCTGCTTCGAGCATCATGAAGAGAACCAGCCATATCACGCTGGTGCTCAAGGAAAGAGTTTAAGGAGGATTTCGATAATGGGCCAAAAGGTTAACCCACACGGTTTACGAGTCGGCGTCATCAAGGGCTGGGATACGCGCTGGTATGCAGACAAAAAGACATTCAGCGATTATTTGGTCGAAGACAAGAAGATTCGTGATTTCGTTAAAAAAGAGTTATTTGCCGCCGGTATCACCAACATTGAAATCGAGCGCAAGGGCAGTGATCGTACTATGATCATTATCAATGCCGCAAAGCCCGGTATCATTATCGGTCGCCAAGGCGCCGGCATTGATGATTTAAAGAGCAAGCTAACGAAGAAGTTTAAAAAGAGTTTCTTCGTTGACATCAGAGAAGTTCGTTCAGTTGATACTGCAGCTCAGCTTGTTGCCGAGAATATTGCAGCTCAGCTTGAGAGAAGAATTTCTTTTCGCCGTGCTATGAAGCAAGCGATGCAACGTACAATGAAAGCCGGAGCAAAGGGCATCAAGACTCAGGTATCCGGTCGTCTTGGCGGTGCAGAAATTGCAAGAACTGAGCACTACCACGAAGGAACAATTCCGCTCCAGACACTTCGTTCTGATATCGATTACGGATTTGCGGAAGCAAGCACGACATACGGTCGTATCGGCGTTAAGGTTTGGGTTTGTCGCGGTGAGCTTTTAACCGCAAAGAAAACAGTTAAAGTTGTTGAGGAAGGGGGCGAAGAATAATGCTTCTTCCAAAGAGAGTTAAACACAGAAAGCAAATGCGTGGACGCATGAAGGGCAAAGCGACTCGCGGTAATTTCGTTGCATATGGTGACTTTGGTATTTATGCGACAGAACCATGCTGGATTACTTCCAATCAGATTGAGTCGGCTCGTATAGCGATCAATCGTTACGTCAAAAGAGGCGGTAAAGTCTGGATTAAGATTTTCCCCGATAAGCCTGTTACATCTAAGCCGGCTGAGACCCGAATGGGTTCCGGTAAAGGATCCCCGGATTATTGGGTAGCCGTCGTTAAGCCCGGAAGAGTTTTATTCGAGATAGCCGGTGTTCCGGAAGAAACAGCACGTGAGGCCATGCGTCTTGCAGGACACAAACTCCCGTGCAAGACCAAGTTCATCGCAAAGGAAAAGGAGGGTGAAGCAAATGAAGGTTGAAGAAATCCGCAACAAGTCCGGCGAAGAGCTTCAAAAGGAATTGCTTGCTCTTAAGGAAGAATTGTTTAAACTCCGTTTCCAGCATGCGACCAATCAGCTCGAAAACCCCCTGCGTCTCAGCGCAGTACGTCGGGATATCGCGCGCGTTAAGACCATCATGCGCGAGCAAGAGCTCAAGGCTAATAAGTGAAGGGGGAAAAGTGAATGAGCGATCGTAACCTCAGAAAAACGCGTGTGGGCACCGTATCGAGTGACAAAATGGATAAGACCATTGTAGTATCCGTTACCGAGCATGTTAAGCACCCGCTTTATAAGAAAATCATGAAAAGAACCTATAAGCTCAAAGCCCATGACGAAGAAAATGCATGTGGCATCGGCGATAAGGTCAAAGTTATGGAAACACGCCCGCTTTCGCGCGATAAGCGCTGGAGGCTGATTGAGATCGTCGAGAAGGCGAAATAGTACGTAGCCGTAATCGGTTTTCACGTAAAGGAGGAAATCAAGCATGATTCAGGTTGAATCCAGACTCAGGTCCGCAGACAACACCGGTGCCAAAGAATTGGCTTGCATCAAAGTTCTCGGCGGATCCCGCAGAAAATATGCCAGTGTCGGCGATGTTATCGTTTGTTCAGTTAAGACGGCTTCACCGGGTGGCATGGTAAAAAAAGGTGATGTTGTTCGTGCGGTTGTCGTTCGTACAATTAAGAGTGTCAGACGTCCGGACGGATCGTATATCCGTTTTGACGAAAACGCGGCTGTTATCATCAAAGAAGACAAGAACCCACGCGGAACCCGTATTTTCGGGCCAATCGCAAGAGAGCTCAGAGACAAGGATTACATGAAGATTCTATCTCTGGCGCCTGAAGTACTTTAAGGAGGACGACAAATGGCTAACAAAATTCATGTCAAGACTGATGATAATGTCATTGTCATCACCGGTAAGGATAGCGGCAAGACCGGAAAAGTCATTAAAGCTGTGCCTTCCACGGGTCGCGTAGTAGTGTCCGGTGTCAATATCGTTAAGAAACATCAAAAAGGCCAAGGCCAGAACAAGCCTGCCGCCATCATAGAGCGTGAGGCAGCGCTTGATGCTTCTAATGTTATGCTCGTTTGCCCGAAGTGCGCTAAGCCGACTCGTGTCGGCACAGAAATCGCTGCAGACAAGACCAAGTCTCGTGTTTGCAAGAAGTGCGGCGCTAAGATCGATAAGCTCGAGAAGGCAAAGGCAGAAAAGACAAAGGTAGAGAAGCCGAAGGCAGAAAAGCCGAAAGCAGAAAAGCCGAAAGCAGAAAAGCCGAAAGCAGAAAAGCCAAAAGTGGCGAAGCCGAAGGCTGAAAAGGCTGATAAAGAAGGTAAGGGGGAGTAACGAATGTCCAGATTAAAAGAAAAATATGTATCTGAAATCGCACCCGCAATGCGCGAGACTTTCGCTTACAAGTCTGTGATGCAGATTCCCCGCGTCGAAAAAATCGTTCTCAACATGGGCGTCGGAGAAGTCAAAGACAATCCGAAGGCTCTGGAGAATGCAATGCGCGACATGGCAATTGTTTCCGGTCAACGTCCGGTAGAGACGATTGCATCAAAATCAGTCGCAGCGTTTAAGCTCCGTGAAGGAATGAAAATCGGTTGCAAGGTTACCTTGCGCGGCGAAAAAATGTACGACTTTCTAGACAAGCTCATCAGCGTATCTCTTCCTCGCGTTCGCGACTTCCGCGGTGCTAACAGCAACTCTTTCGACGGACACGGCAACTATGCCATGGGCGTAAAAGAGCAGTTGATTTTCCCGGAAATCGATTACGATAAGGTCGACAAGATTCGTGGTATGGACATTATCATCGTCACAACGGCAAACACAGATGAAGAAGCTAAAGAGCTTCTGACACTGATGGGCATGCCGTTTCGCAAGTAATCGGGAGGGATAGATAGAATGGCAAAAAAGTCGATGATCCTGAAGGCTCAAAGAGTACAAAAGTTTTCAACGAGGCAGCATAACCGCTGCAAGCTCTGCGGCAGACCCCATGCCTATATCCGCAAATACGGTGTATGCCGTCTTTGCTTCCGTGATTTGGCTTACAAGGGACAAATTCCCGGCGTCCGTAAGGCCAGCTGGTAAACGATAGCAAGGAGGAAAACGTATGCAGATTACAGATGCAATTGCAGATATGCTGACAAGAATTCGTAATGCCGGTACCGCAGGTCACGCGACCGTTATGATTCCGGCTTCGAATCTCAAGAAGTCGATCGCTCAGATTCTTCTCGAAGAAGGATACATTGCTCGCTTCGAGTGTTCTGAAGACAACAAGCAAGGCATGATTAAAGTGACCTTGAAATACGCGGCTCGCAAAACCGTTATCAAAGGCATCAAGCGTATCTCCAAGCCCGGCTTGAGAGTATATGTGGACAGTGAGAACCTTCCGAGTGTTCTCGGCGGTCTGGGTGTCGCCATTATCTCGACATCAAAGGGTATTATGACAGACAAAAAGGCTCGTGCGCTCGGTGTTGGCGGCGAGGTTATGGCTTACGTCTGGTAAAAATTATTAAGAAACACTCTGAAAAGGTCGCAGAAGCGGCTGCAATCTAAAGAGCAGGAGGTAACAATATGTCCAGAATTGGCAAAATGCCGATCACAATCCCTGCAGGGGTTGAAATCAAACAAGAAGGATGTGCTCTTACCGTCAAAGGTAAGGATGCTACCCTTTCAATGCAGGTGCATCCCGAAATGACGGTCAAAGTTGATGGTAATACAATTACCGTTGAGAGACCGTCAGACGAGAAAACACACAGAGCACTCCATGGTCTGACTCGTTCGCTGATCAACAATATGGTGGTCGGTGTATCCACCGGTTTTTCCAAGAATTTGGATATTGTCGGCGTCGGTTACAGAGCAGCAAAAAACGGAAACAAACTGGTCTTGAGTCTCGGTCTTTCTCACCCGGTCGAATTGGAGGAGCCACAGGGCATCACCATCGATGTGCCGGCAGCCAACAAAATCATCGTTAAGGGAGCCGACAAGCAACTTGTCGGTGAAATCGCGGCTAAGATCCGCTCATTCAGACTCCCTGATGCTTATAAGGGCAAGGGCATTCGCTATGAGAATGAGTTAGTAAGAATCAAAGAAGGCAAGACCGGAGTTAAAAAGTAAGAGAAGGGGGACAGATGCATGATTAACAAACCTGATAAGAACGATATCCGCAGGAGAAAGCATTTGCGCGTTCGTAAGAAAATCGCAGGCACCCCTGCTCGCCCGAGACTTTGCGTATACCGCAGTAACAAGCAAATGTACGCACAGATCATTGACGATACAACCGGAACCACTTTAGCGAGTGCATCCACTCTTGAAAAAGCAATTAAAGCTGACCTTGAGTCCGGAGCAACAAAAGAGGGCGCCCAGGCAGTGGGCAAGCTTGTCGCTGAGCGTGCAATCGAAAAGGGTGTCAAAGAAGTTGTTTTCGACAGAAGCGGTTACATCTATCACGGTCGCGTCGCGACACTCGCCGAGGCGGCACGTGAAGCCGGCCTTACATTCTAATGAGGAGGAACGATTAAGATGAGTTTTGAACCAAATGCTACAGAATTTAAAGAAAAAGTCATCCATATCGGGCGTGTTTCCAAGACTGTTAAGGGCGGTAGAAACTTTAGGTTTGCTGCGCTGGTCATCGTTGGCGATGAGAATGGTCATGTCGGAAAAGGCCTGGGCAAGGCAGCTGAAATCCCGGATGCAATTCGCAAGGGTATTGAAGATGCCAAGAAGAATATTGTCACCGTGCCGATCAGCGGCTCTACGATTCCTCACGAGACGCTCGGTCGTTTCGGTGCAGGCAAAGTCGTTATGAAGCCGGCTCGTGAAGGTACCGGTGTCATCGCCGGTGGTCCGGTTCGTGCAGTCTGCGAGCTTGCAGGCATCCGAGATATTCGTACGAAGTCTTTGGGCACAAACAATCCGAACAATATGGTTAATGCGACCATTGAAGGATTAAAGAACTTAAGGTCTCTTCAGGAGGTCGCGAAAACTCGCGGTAAATCCGTTGAAGAAATATTGCGATAGGGGGATTTCACAATGGCTGATCTAAAGATTACATTGGTGAAAAGCACCAATAGCGCCAATAAAAATCACGTTGCGACGGTAAAAGCACTGGGACTGAGAAAAATCGGTCACAGTGTGACTCACAAGGATAACGGTGCCATCCGTGGCATGGTTCACAAAGTGGCTCACCTCGTAAATTGTGAAGAAGTTTGACGGAGGTAACGAGCATGAAACTCAATGAAATGAATGGCAACGGCAATGCCAAGCCTTTTCGTAAAGGCAGAGGACACTCAACCGGTAACGGAAAGACAGCCGGTCGCGGACACAAGGGTCAAAATTCCCGTTCCGGTGGCGGCGTTCGCCTGGGTTTCGAAGGCGGTCAGATGCCTTTGTACAGAAGGTTGCCGAAGCGCGGCTTCAATAACAAGAGATTTGCAAAACAATTTATCGAACTCAATGTTGGTGATTTAGAAAACTTTGCAGCCGGAACAACGGTTGATGCAGAACTTCTCTCCAACACCGGTCTTCTTTCGATTCCGAAGGTCAATGACGGTGTCAAGATTCTCGGAAACGGTGAATTGACAAAGAAGTTGACCGTTAAGGCAGTTGCTTTCACGGCTTCTGCAAAGGAAAAGATCGAAAAGGCTGGTGGCTCGGCTCTGGAGGTATGACATGAAGGGTTTATTTAACACCATGTTCAACGCTTGGCGCGTACCCGAGTTGAGAAAGAAACTGCTTTTCACGTTGTTCATCTTGGCTCTGTATATGATTGGCGGATTGATTCCGACTCCGGGCTTGGATGCTGAGAAGTTTCATGAGCTCGTTCAGGGATGGGGACAGATCGGTAGTCTGATGGATATCATCTCTGCCGGTGGACTTTATTCGGCAACGATCTTTGCCATGGGTATTACCCCTTACATCAACTCTTCCATTATTATGCAGTTGTTGACGGTTGCAATTCCTGCCCTTGAGCGTTTGCAAAAGGAAGGCGAGACCGGCCGCAAGAAGATTCAACAGATTGTAAGAATTGTTACTGTTGCTCTAGCGTTGACACAAGCATCTGTATTTACTTATGCAACGCGTTCCGCAATGACGGGGTATCTCTGGAAACCATTGAATGCAGCGTTGATCATAGTGACGTTTACAGCCGGTACTGCGTTTATCATGTGGCTCGGTGAGAGAATTAACGAGAAAGGTATCGGAAACGGTATTTCTCTACTTATTTTTGCGGGTATTGTGACACGTATTCCGGATATGGCTGTGACGTTATACAAATACGCACTTGAGATTTCCGGAAAGATTACTAACGTTGCCGTTGGTATGGCTGTTGGTATTACGGTGTTTGCGGTGGTCACCATGATTTCTATTGCGATCATTGTGTTCGTTGTTTTTGTTCAAAACGCAGAGCGTCGATTGCCTGTACAGTACTCAAAGCGCGTTGTTGGTCGGAAGATATACGGTGGACAGAGCAGTTATATTCCGCTCAAAGTCAACCAATCCGGTGTTATGCCGGTTATCTTCGCTATGTCAATGATCGCGTTACCTTCCACAATCATTTCGATGTTCTTTTCGGAGAGCAACAACATCATTGTTCTTTGGTTCCGGAATTTCGATTCCAGTCCGGTGTACTACATTGTTAATTTCTTGATGATTATCGGATTTACGTTCTTTTATTCTACAATTCAGTTCAATCCCATTGAGATTTCGAACAATTTGCAGAAGAACGGCGGGTTTATTCCAGGCGTCAGACCGGGCAGACCGACTTCAGACTTTATTGCTAAAACAGCGTTTAGATTGAATTGGGCTGATGGTTTATTCTTGGCACTCGTTGTGTTGATTCCGACTCTGATGGGAAAATTGACTTCTCTACAAAATGTATGGTTTGCAGGAACGTCGGTCTTGATTTTGACCGGTGTTGCCAATGATTTAGTCAAGCAAGTTGAATCTCAAATGGTCACGCACCATTACAAGGGATTTCTTGATTAATGCAAAGCGAATTTGTCAAGAGGTCGCAACAATGCAAGAGACATTAAGTGATCTGTTCAACACGCTCGTGTTTCTGCGATAGACGGTTTAGTCTCGCAGAGCACGGCGTGTCTTTGCATTCATAACCGGTTGCTTCTGTACCGGTCATTTGAAAGGAGCATGAGGATGAACATTATTTTATTAGGTGCACCGGGCTCCGGCAAAGGGACGGTTGCTGAGGCGCTGAAAAAGTCTTTCGAGTTGACGCATATTTCGACTGGGGATATTTTTCGTGCGAACATCGCAAATGAAACCGAGCTGGGTCGAAAGGCCAAATCCTACATTGACAGAGGGGACCTCGTCCCGGACGATATTACGGTGGACATGGTCAAAGAACGACTGAGTCATCAAGATTGCTCTTCCGGGTTTATGCTCGATGGGTTTCCGCGGACCATAACGCAAGCCGATGCGCTCGAATCGATACTTTGTTCGAGAGGTCAGTCGGTAGATGCGGTCATTAATCTTCAGGTCTCTGATGCGGTCATTATTCGTCGGATCTCGGCCAGAAGAGTGTGCAAATCATGTGGGGCGACCTATTCGCAGACGTTTAATCCGCCGCAGCAAGATGGAAAATGTGATGTTTGTGGCGGAGAGATTGTGCAACGTGCAGATGATATGCCTGAAACGGTACTCAGCCGGCTCGAGACGTATGCACAGAAAACGCAGCCACTCGTTGATTATTATGCCGCAAGGGCTATACTTATAAACGTTGACAATGAGTCAGGCCTGGATCTTGCGATGCGTCAGATTCAAGACCAGTTTGCGCAAAGAGGATTGATTAGTTCGCAGTAATGTTGAAGGAGAATATATGGTCCGATTAAAGTCACCGAAGCAGATTGAAAAAATGAAGGATGCCGGCAAAATTGTTGCTGCGGTTTTTGTCGCGATGAAAGATGCGGTCCGCCCCGGTATCAGTACTTGGGATCTGGATCAGATTGCGTATCGCATTATCACAGAGCACGGCGCAGAGCCCTCTTTTCTGAACTATGGATCGCCTCCTTTTCCAGCTTCGATTTGCGCTTCAGTGAACGACCATGTGGTTCACGGCATACCGAGTAAGGATGCCATTCTTAAGGATGGAGATATTGTCAGCGTTGATGTCGGCGCGAAGCTACAGGGTTTTCACGCGGATGCCGCACGCACTTTCTTAGTCGGTCATGTCTCAGAAGAGATTAAGGCATTGGTACGTACGACCGAGGAGTGTTTCTGGAAAGGTTTTGATAAGGCCGTTCCCGGAAATCGAATCGGTGATATCTCCGCTGCTATTCAGCATCATGCGGAGTCATTTGGCTACGGTGTAGTGAGAGAACTTGTCGGACATGGTATCGGTGAGCATCTTCATGAAGATCCGGATGTTCCGAATTATGGCTCTGCCGGAAGAGGCATGAGAATCGAGCCCGGCATGGCGCTCGCTGTTGAGCCAATGATTAATTTAGGCACCGCATCGGTTGTCATGTTGGAAGACAAATGGACGATAGCTACTGCCGACGGTCGTTGTTCTTCTCATTATGAAAACACCTTTGCGATTACGGCGGACGGACCGGTGGTGACAACACTTGAATCAAATATCTGACGTTGATAAGTTTATTTCTCAACGATCGGTCATATAGGAATATCTAAGCTGTGAATAATGGCGAAGAAGAATCATTTCAGATGAATAGGACTCACAATCAAAAAGGAGAGCACTAAATGTCAAAAGAGGATGTAATTGAAGTAGAAGGTATTGTTGATGATGCGTTGCCGAATGCGATGTTTCGCGTGAAGTTGGAAAACGGTCATATTGTTATGGCACATATTTCCGGAAAGTTGCGTCAACACTACATAAAAATTCTTCCCGGCGATCGTGTTACACTCGAACTCTCGCCTTATGATCTGTCACGCGGTCGTATTACCTGGCGCGCGAAGTAAAAGAGGTCTTAAGTCGAAATTATTTCGAGAAAGCACTTGCAATCACGCGGGTTTTTGGTATTATATTATAGCGTGCGCCTAGTAGGCGCTAGTTTTTCTGTTATTATTACAGATATTCAGGGAGGATTAAGCGATGAAAGTCAGACCGTCGGTCAAGCCAATGTGCGAAAAATGTAAGGTTATTCGCCGCAAAGGCAATGTAATGGTTATTTGCTCCGACCCCAAGCACAAGCAAAAGCAGGGTTAATTTTCGGCTCTGCGTTTGCATTGGCTTTTTTATTATTTTTGGATATTACATGCACTTGTGAAGGCGGCTGCTTTCGTTTACTTCGGAAGTTCTTCGCACCGCGTGTTATATATATTCAGTAAAGACACTAACAAATTATCACTCATTCACGGAGGTGCAACAAATGGCACGTATTGCCGGTGTGGATTTGCCGAACGATAAGCGAGTCGAGATTGCCTTGACTTACATTTACGGCATCGGAAGTAATTCTTCCGAGCGCATTTTGCGCGACACTTCAATCGATCCGAACACTCGCGTTAAAGACCTTTCTGAGGACGATATCGCAAAGATTCGTGATCAAATCGAAAACAACTACAACGTTGAGGGTGATCTCAGAAGAGAGATTTCACTGAACATCAAGAGACTCACAGAGATTGGCTGCTTCCGCGGTCGTCGTCACAGAATGGGCCTTCCTGTTCGTGGCCAGCGTACGAAGACAAATGCACGTACTCGCAAGGGACCGAAGCGTACCATGGCTGGTAGGAAGAAGTAAGGAGGGGCATCATGGCAAAAGCGACTAAAAAAGCGGTCGGACGTCCGAAGAGAAGAGAGCGCAAGAACATTGATCGTGGTCATGCGCACATCCATTCTACGTTCAACAATACTATCGTAACGATAACCGATCCTCAGGGCAATGCGATTTCGTGGGCATCCGCCGGCGAAATGGGCATGAAGGGCTCCCGTAAGGGAACGCCATTCGCAGCGCAGATGGCTGCTGAAGATGCCGGTAAAAAGGCGGTTGATCATGGCATGCGCACTGTTGAGGTCTTTGTAAAGGGACCCGGAGCAGGTCGTGAGTCGGCCATTCGTGCGTTGCAAACCGCAGGACTGGATGTCACCATGATCAAGGACGTGACCCCTGTTCCTCACAATGGTTGCAGACCGCCTAAGAGAAGAAGAGTCTGATTACGGAGGTATAAGAAATGGCTAGATATACAGATGCATCCTGCCGCCTGTGCCGTAGAGAGGGCGAAAAGCTTTTTCTCAAGGGTGACAGATGCTATACAAACAAGTGTGCTTTATCCCGCAGACAGACTGTCCCGGGTCAGCATGGACAGGGTAGAAAGAAGATTTCCGAATACGGACTGCAGCTTCGCGAGAAGCAGAAGACGAAGCGCTTTTATGGCGTTCTCGAATCTCAGTTCAGATTGACATTCAATCGTGCGACTCGCATGGATGGTAAGGCCGGTGAAAACCTCCTGATTCTCCTTGAGACTCGTATGGATAATGTTGCATATCGACTCGGCTTGGGTGCTTCCAGAGCACAAGCGCGTCAGATGGTTACACACGGGCATTTCCTCGTGAACGGCAAGAAGATGGATATTCCGTCAGTTTGCCTTAAGGCAGGCGATGTCATCACTGTTCGTGCGACGTCACGAAAATCTCCTCAATTCGAGTCAAAGGCATCCGGTCGTCCGGTTCCGGCTTGGCTCACATTTGACGAAGAGACAATGACCGGCAAGGTTGTTCAAATTCCGAGTCGTGAGGATGTTGATCTTGAGGTCAAGGAGACGTTGATCGTCGAGCTTTACTCGAAGTAATTCGCCGTGACCTAGTACGTCAGCTGCGCAAGGAGGAAATAATCAAATGATTGATATCATGAAACCGGTCATAGAATGTGTTGAAACGAATGAAAAGGATGCTTACGGTAAATTTGTCATCGCTCCGCTTGAACGCGGGTATGGCACGACCTTAGGAAATTCTTTGCGCCGCGTATTGTTATCGTCTTTGACGGGAGCAGCGGTGACCGCCATCCGAGTCGAGGGCGTTTATCACGAGTTCTCCACCATTCCCGGCGTTGTTGAGGATATGACCGAGATCATTCTCAACGTCAAGGGCATTCGTACCAAGCTGTATTCTGATGCTCCGAAAACTGTCTATGTCAGCACAGACGAGGGGCGCACCGGTGTCATTACCGCCGGCGATATCGTCCATGACGAAGAAGTGGAGATAAAGAATCCGAATCACGTCATAGCAACGCTCAATGGTTCAGGTCGTCTTTTCATGGAATTGACAATCAGTCAAGGACGCGGATATTCGACAGCGGAGCAGAACAAGCCTGCCACACAGACCATCGGTGTCATTGCGGTCGACTCGATTTTCACTCCGGTTCGCAAAACGAAATACTCGGTAGAAAATACCCGTGTTGGTGAGCGCACTGACTTTGATAGCTTGACTCTTGAGGTTTGGACAGACGGCACAATTCTGCCGGAGGAGTCCTTATCCTCTGCGGCATCAATATTATGTGAGCATTTGGGCCTGTTTGTTGCTTTGACGGGTCAGAGCAGTTCTCTGAATTTCAGAGATGTGGATGAAGACCCGAACAAGAACACCAAGCACGATATTGCAATCGAAGATTTGGAATTCTCGGTTCGTACATTCAATTGTCTCAAGAGAGCAGGAATCAACTCGATTGGTGATTTGGTTGCTCGTTCGGAAGATGACATGATGAAGGTAAGAAACTTAGGTAAAAAGTCTTTGGAAGAAGTTATTTTGAAGCTCGAGGAAATGGAGCTGTCTCTGGCTACAAGCGAAGAGTAATTCGTTTGTACCGATATCTTGAACACATAGGAGGTTAAACCCATGCCAGCAAATAGAAGACTTGGTCGTGCACATGATCAGCGTATGGCAATTCTCAAGAACCTGACAACCGCTCTTATTTTGAACGGTAAGGTTGTGACGACTGTCGCTCGTGCCAAGGAAATACAAAAAATAAGTGAGAGACTGATCTCTCAGGCCGTTAAAGAAAAGGACAACTTCACTTCAAAGGAAGTCGTTGTTTCTTCCGCCAAGTTGGATTCTAAGGGAAAGAAAATTCTTGTCTCTAAGACATCCAAAAACGGTAGCACATTTGACGTCATTGAGCGTGATGTCAATCGGAAGTCTGTTCAAGTAGATGCACCTTCCCGTTTGGCTGTTCGCAAAAATATGATGCGTTGGTTGCACAAGTCTCATGATGAAGAGGGCAATACCGTAAATCCGACGAACATGCTTTTTGATGAGATTGCCCCGAGATACATCGGCCGCCAAGGCGGATATACCCGTATTATCAAGTTGGGTACCAGACGCGGAGATGCTTCCGAAATGGCTCAAATCGAGTTGGTTTAAGAAGCGTACTGTTAGTTCAACGTTATGAGGCTCGGTGCGTATAGGCGTGCCGAGCCTTTTTCACTTTTCCGTGTGCTCTGATTTCAATTAGCTGCTTGACGATACCTTCGATAAATGGGGATAGGTAGTTCAATATGATCCAAACTGATTCGAGTCGACCTGAGCGAACATCAATTCCCGATCCGAGGGGATCTGAGGTTATCGTCGACGTACGCAATGTTCGATATGTGTATTCGTTACCGGAAGGAAAGCAAGTTCTTGCGCTTCGTGATATCAGCTTTTCGGTCGATCGTGGTGAATATGTCGCAGTCATTGGTAGGAACGGCTCGGGGAAATCCACTCTGGCGAAACTTATTAATGTTCTGGAAGTTCCTGAGTCCGGTACTGTGCTTGTTTTCGGAAAGCCGACGGATGACGATGACACATTTTGGGATATTCGTAAGCGCTGTGGTATGGTTTTTCAAAATCCGGACAACCAGATTGTGGGCACTTCCGTAGAAGAGGATGTTGCGTTCGGCCCAGAGAATTTGGGCATTGAGACCGATGAAATTAGGAAGCGCGTTGACCGAGCGCTAAATTATGTTGGCTTGAGTGAACTTTCCAAGCGAGCACCAAGCTCTCTTTCCGGTGGGCAGAAACAAAAACTGGCAATTGCGGGCATTCTCGCGATGATGCCTGAGATACTTATTTTGGACGAGTCGACCGCCATGTTGGATCCGATCAGCCGAAATGAATTTATGTCTTTAGTCGATCGTCTCCGAGTCGATCATGGGATGACTGTCTTTCATATCACTCATGATATGAGCGAGGCGGGCAAAACGGATCGAATTATCGTTTTAGATAAAGGCGCCGTTGTTATGGACGACAAGCCGGAACGTGTTTTTATGAGACACAGCGAATTGCTTGAGCTAGGTCTGGATGTCCCCATCTATGTTCGTTTGGTCATGTCGATATGCAGTAGACTGGGCGTGGCCTGTGACGAATCGTATTTGACATCACAAGATGCCGCGGTTGCCGCAATTTGTCAGATACTTAAGCATCGTCAAACGGAATCGGATTGTCAAAATATTCATCCCACTGATGAACAAAAAGAGTTGGAGCCTTCGGAAGAAGTTACTGCTGTTCCGTCGAAACAGGGATCGTCGGGTTCAGTTTTAGATGCAGATGCAATTCAAGCACCACATGAGAATCATGAATCGGACATACTCATTGAGGTCTCTCATTTATCCCATGCTTACGAAGAGCGGATTGGAAACGCGATATCAGATATTTCTTTTGATGTGCGTCGTGGCGAAATACTTTCGGTCATTGGGCACAGCGGTTCGGGCAAAACAACTTTGATCTCACACCTTAATGGTATCGTCAGACCTCAATCCGGATCGGTCGTGGTTCACTCGACCACGGGGAATCGCGTATATGACACCAAGAAGAATGCGGATGTTAGAGAAATTCGAAAGACGGTCGGACTTCTATTTCAATACCCTGAGCATCAATTGTTTGAAGAAACGGTCGAAAGAGATATTGCATTCGGACCGCGCAAACTCGGTCTGGATTCCGAAACCATTCCTGAACGTGTTCGACGGGCCATGCAGTTAGTCGGTTTGGACGACAGCATTCTGGAGCGATCGCCGTTTGAATTATCCGGCGGGCAGAAGCGACGAGTCGCTTTTGCCGGTGTCATCGCCTCGGATCCGGATGTTCTGATATTGGATGAACCGGCGGCTGGACTTGATCCGGTCGGGCGGCGCGCGATTTTTGAATATATTCGAGCTCTCAAAAACATGGGCAAGACGATTATTCTAGTATCGCACAATATGGACGAAGCGGCTGTGTATTCAGATCGGCTATTGGTCCTCTCAGAAGGTCAATTGCAATGCATAGATTCACCGAGGGCGCTGTTTTCCGATATGCAGAGAATTAAAAAAATCGGATTAGATTTACCGGAGATGGTTCGCTTGATGCTAGCCTTTAAGGAATCGTATTCAGAAAATGTCAATGCTGTGATTTTTGATTTGGCGTCTGCGACAGACGAGCTACTTCGCGCATCTGCTGTGATGCGTTGCTCGCCAGTGGCAGGTCCGGACGGAGGCTCACATGCTTAAAGACATTTCGATCGGCCGATATTACGATGGATCGTCTACGTTGCACCGCCTGGATCCGCGAGTCAAACTCATTTTATTCGCGGTCTACATGACAGCCGTTTTTATGGTCTCGTCGCCGGCGGGGATTGTCGCATCATTTTTTGTCGTGTCCGGATTGGTGGCACTTTCGAGAATCCCTCTACGGGTCATTATTCGTTCGGTCAGGCCCATCATATTTCTGATGATTTTTGTATTTGCCATTAATGTTTTGACCATGCGTGAAGGCAAATATCTCGTCGACTTTTGGATTATCCGAATAACGGATATCGGTTTGGAACGCGCTTCTGTGATGACGCTGCGACTCTTTCTGTTAATCACAAGTACGACGCTGCTTCTTTCGCTTACAACGACCCCACTTAAAATGGCAGATGCGCTCGAGTCGCTTTTCGGGCCGCTTAAAAAAATCAGAATTCCGGTGCATGAAATGGCAATGATGATGTCCATTGCACTCCGATTTATTCCGACATTAGTTGAAGAAACGGATAAAATCATGAAGGCGCAGGCGTCTAGGGGCGCTGAATACGATACCGGTAACGTTTTTGTTCGGGCAAAGGGATATGCTTCCGTGTTGGTGCCGCTTTTTGTTAGTGCGTTTAAGCGTGCCGAGGAGCTGGCCATTGCGATGGAGGCCAGATGCTATCGTGGTGGAGAAGGACGAACGAAGCTCAACCCCCTAAAGATGAAGATTTCGGACTATTGGTGGCTTATTTTGCTGGGATTAATCGCATTCGTTCCTGTTTTTGTAGAATTATTTTGGGAAATAGGCTAGAATTTCTTTTGACGGAGTAAAACGTTATGCGCTAAGTATAAGGAGCAGGAGTATAGTATGAAGGGTTATATTGGTATTGATTTAGGCGGGACAAATATTAAGGCCGGAGTCGTCGATAAAGATGGCAAGATTTTATGTAAGCATAGCGTCAAAACTGGTGCCAAGCGCTCAATGGAAGACATCGTCCACGACATGGGACAATTGGCCTTGGATGTGATAGTGCAATCCGGCCTCAAGGAAGAAGATATCATAGCTGTAGGCATTGGCTCGCCCGGTACCCCGAATAATCAAAAAGGCACTTTGGTATACTCCAGTAATCTTCCGTTTCGCGATGCACCGTTGCGAGAAATTATAGGCAAGATGACTCGGAAGCCTGTATATATTGAAAATGACGCCAATTGTGCCGCGATGGCCGAGAGCGTCTCCGGTGCGGCGAAAGATGCGGCGCATTCAGTCACTGTGACACTTGGGACCGGCGTGGGTGCCGGAATTATTATTCACAAAAGAATATACTCCGGGTTCAATCAGGCCGGTTCGGAGTTCGGACATTCCGTCATCGTCGTTGACGGTGTACCTTGCGGTTGCGGTCGCAAAGGATGTTTTGAATCATATGCTTCAGCGACCGCGTTGATTCGAATGACCAAGGAAGCGGCTGCGGCCCACAAAGACTCGAAGCTGCATCAGGTCATTTCAGATAACAATGGCAAGGTGAACGCGAAAATCGCGTTTCAAGCCAAGCGCCTAGGAGATGCAGTTGCGGCAGAAGTTGTCGAGAACTATTTAGAGCACCTTTCGGAGGGCTTGGCCAATGTAGTTAATGCGTTAATGCCGGAAATTTTGGTGGTTGGCGGCGGCGTGTGTAATGAAGGCGATGCGCTGTTACTGCCTGTTCGCGAAAAAGTGAGTTCGAAGACGTACTATGGTCCGGGCGTGCCCAAGACGACCATCAAGCTTGCTGAAATGGGGAACGATGCCGGGATTATCGGAGCGGCGATGATGGCAAAATCATGTGTCGATGATAATATACCGGGATGAAGTTTGACGGCAGGATAGTTGAAGTGGAATCATTAGCTCTAAATATACCGTCTGGGACTCGCACATTACTCGTCATTGAATATGATGGGACAGATTTTTCCGGGTTTCAGATTCAGAATAACGCCAGGACGGTTCAGGGCGAGCTGGAAAAGGCCTTGGCAGTCGTCTATAAACAACCCATACGCGTCCACGGTTGCAGTCGAACGGATTCGGGTGTCCATGCAAGGAGACATGTTAGCCATGTAGATTTGCCGTTTGTGATTCCTGAGGACAAGATTCCGTTGGCGCTTAATGCCATCCTTTCGGAAGACATGAGTGTCGTCGCGGCTCAAAAGGTTGGATTGGATTTTCATGCGAGGTTTGATTCCCGGGGCAAGAGATACATTTACAGAATTTCAGATTCGCGACATCGACCGAGTATATATCGCAGAACGGCATGTCACGTTCCTGTAGCGCTCTCCGTGGAACGGATGCAAGAGGCAGCAAAACACATTGTCGGCACGCACGACTTTTCTGCATTTTGCGCTGCTGAAGGGTTAGATAAAGATCCCATCCGTACCGTCAGTCGAATTGAAGTGTCCAGGAACTCGCTGACGAGTCAAGTCGAGATTGCTGTGACCGGGGAATCTTTTTTGTATAATATGGTACGAATCATTGCAGGCACACTAGTATATGTGTCTCAGAATAAATTATCCATCCAAGATATTGATGCATTGTTCATTCACAAGGATCGCAGGCTTGCGGGAAAGACCATGCCTCCGCACGGGCTGATGTTGGATGAGGTGTTTTACGATAAAATTGATATCCGTACGCTCATGCGCGAATGATGGGCAGTTTTTTCGCCGGCTTGAACTTCGTTCCAAAGACAGATGAATTATCCGCTTCAAATAGTCTCAATTTGATTTTCTTTTTATCCCCGCTTGGCTTATAATAATAAGGCATGAATAGACGCAGATGCTTATATTTCAAAGGAGGTAAAAATGATATTGGGAATACCATCCTGGATTGTTTGGCTGGTGCTGCTCGTGGTCTTTTTAATCGTTGAGGCGCTGACCCTCGGTCTGGTCACCATTTGGTTTGCCGGCGGCGCTTTGGCCGCAATTCTTGTCAGTTTAATAACCAATAACGTCTTTATACAAGCAGCAGTGATGATTGTCGTATCTGTCGCACTGCTTTTGTTGTTTGTATTTTTAATCAAGCCCAAGCTGGGTGCCTTATCCACAAAGGCCGAGCCGACCAATGCAGATCGTGTGATTGGCATGGAAGGTATCGTTACCGAGAGCATACAACCGGATGAGGGCGTGGGGCTGGTTAAGGTTGGCGGGCAGATATGGAGCGCCATCACTGAAGATCGGTCGGCTCTCGAAGCGGGTCAACGTATCGTGGTCAAAGAGATCAAAGGCGTTAAGTTAATCGTCAACAAATTATAGCAGATCACAGTTCGAGTACAATTATTCTTTACGGAGGTGTCTTATGTTTACTCTTCAAATTCCGTTTGTTTTGGCGGCTACAGGAAGTATGATCGCAGTTTTTCTGGTTCTTGGTATCCTACTCATTATTCTTATTCGCAATATAAGAATCGTACCGCAGGCGATGACCTTTGTTATCGAGCGCCTTGGTGTATATCGCACGACGTGGTCGACCGGTATTCGTATGAAGATTCCATTTATTGACCGTGTCGCGAAAGTGGTCTCGTTAAAAGAAAAAGTAGCAGATTTTATGCCACAAGCAGTTATCACCAAAGACAACGTCACGATGCAGATTGATACGGTGCTTTTCTATCAGATTGTGGATCCGAAGTTGTTTGCATATGGCATGGAGAATCCGATTCTGGCAATCGAGAATTTGTCGGCAACGACTTTGCGTAACATCATCGGCGATCTGGAACTTGACCAGACGCTGACATCACGCGACCTCATTAACACAAAAATGCGCGTCATATTGGACGAAGCAACCGACCCTTGGGGTATCAAAGTGAATCGTGTCGAGCTTAAGAATATTATCCCTCCCAAAGAAATCCAGAATGCCATGGAGAAGCAAATGAAGGCAGAGCGCGAAAAGCGTGAAAACATTCTTCGAGCCGAAGGTGAGAAGGAAGCAGCCATTCGAGTGGCGGAGGGGCAGAAAGCTGCTGAGATTCTGAAGGCCGAGGCTAAGAAAGAGGCAGCGATACGAGAGGCCGAAGGTGAAGCAGAGGCCATTTTGAAGGTTCAAGGCGCAACGGCACAGGGTCTGAAAATGATTAAGGATGTTAACGCAGATCAGGGGCTGGTCGCAATCAAGAGTCTTGAGACGTTGGCTAAAATGGCGGACGGCAGAGCGACAAAGATTATTATTCCTTCTGAGATTCAAAGTCTCGCAGGACTTGCGACCTCGCTGAAAGAATTGGTGAAGGATGATCTTCCTGAACAATAAAACAAATCCGATAGCAATTTTTTGAGCAATCCGCAGTTCGGATTACTTGAAGAGCGTATAAGTGGATGGCACGGAGCGGATATGAAGTGGACTGATAAGACGAACATGACGATGCTCACCGATTTTTACGAGTTGACGATGGGAAAAGCGTATCTTGACGGTGGGTACGAAGATACGATCGCATACTTTGATTTGTTTTTTCGAAGCGTTCCGGAACAGGGTGGGTACGCCTTATGTGCCGGCCTCGAGCAGGCTATAGACTATCTGCAGAATCTTCGATTCTCTGCCGACGACGTTCAGTATTTAAGAAGTCTTCAGACTTTTGATGAGGGCTTTCTAGATTATTTGTCGTCGTTTCGCTTTAATTGTGACGTTTGGGCAGTACCGGAAGGTACGGTTGTGTTTCCGGGAGAGCCATTGGTAAAGGTTCGAGGTCCAATTATTCAAGCACAAATGGTTGAGACCATGCTATTGGCGACCATAAATCATCAGAGTTTGATAGCGACCAAGTCGTCAAGAATCGTTCGTTCCGCCGGGGATCGAAAAGTATTTGAATTCGGAGCGAGACGCGCACAAGGTTACGATGCGGCGGTTTTGGGTGCGAGAGCCGCGTATATTGCCGGGGCTGCCGGCACTTCTTGCACTATTGCGGGGCAACAGTTCGGTGCACCGGTATTTGGGACGATGGCGCACAGCTGGATTCAGTTATTTGATACCGAATTTGAGGCTTTTGCTTCGTATGCCAATTCATTCCCAGACGACACAGTCCTCTTAGTAGACACTTATAATGTGCTTGAATCCGGTATCCCCAATGCGATTCGTGTACAAAACGAAGTTCTGAAGCCGCTCGGCAAAAGGATCAAAGGGATTCGAATTGATAGCGGCGACTTGGCATATTTATCACAACAGTCGCGGATTATTCTCGACAGTGCGGGTATGCAAGATTGCAAAATTACGGCATCGAATGCTCTAGATGAATATCTCATTCGCGATCTTCTGCTTCAAGGCGCACAAATCGATTTTTTTGGCGTGGGAGAGAGACTCATTACTTCTCGCGCCGAACCCGTTTTTGGCGGCGTGTATAAACTTAGCGGTGTGGAAAAAGATGGACATATCATGCCTAAGATGAAGATTTCTGAGAATATCGGCAAGGTGACCAACCCTTGTAATAAAGAAATACTTCGCTTCTACGACATTGAAACCGGCAAGGCGATGGCAGACGTACTGATTGTTTCAGGAGAAGCAGATCCCGATGGCGAGCCATACGAAATATTTGATCCCATTCAGACGTGGAAGAGGAAAACGCTTGAAAATTATCGGGTTCGACGATTGCTTGTGCCGGTTTTTATCAACGGCAAATGCGTTTATGACAAACCGTCGCTTGTGGATATCCGGCAGTATTGTCAGGAAGAACAGGAGACGTTGTGGGATTCTGTGAAACGCTTTGAGAACCCGCAATCTTATTATGTCGATCTCTCGCAGAAGCTGTGGCAAATTCGCAACGACTTTTTGCACCGGCACGCTCGAGGATAAATAATTACAGAGGAGGAGCCTCGATGCGCTAATTTGCGTCGAGCAAAAACACAATGAGTCATCCAATCGTGACCATGACTATGCAAAATGGAGATGTCATCAAGCTAGAATTACGGCCGGACATCGCGCCCATCAGTACGGACAATTTTATTTCGTTAATTCAAAAGAAATTTTATGACGGTCTGATATTTCATCGCGTCATTCCGGGATTCATGATACAAGGCGGCTGCCCGCAGGGCACAGGAACCGGAGGCCCGGGATATCAGATAAAGGGTGAATTTCGTGCCAATGGTGTGGAGAACAATTTGGCACATTCGAGAGGCGTATTATCTATGGCTCGCGCGATGAATCCGGATTCGGCCGGAAGCCAATTTTTCATTATGCATCAGGATTCACCGCATCTGGACGGGCAGTATGCGGCTTTCGGATCAGTGACGGAGGGTATGGATGTCGTGGACCGCATTGCGGCAACGAAGACAGATCGCTCAGACCGCCCGTTGACGGAGCAGAAAATTGCGACCGTGACCGTTGAAGTCTAACCTATATGTGGGTCGTTATTCACCATTGAAGATGGGTTCCGGTTGTCGATGGATTTATCCGCGTCAACCGGAATTTTTACATGAGAATGATTCTGATGATCGTCGCTGTTTTCTCGAATAATATACAGCGGTCGATGCTTAACTTCCATATAAGTTCGGGCTAAATACTCGCCGAGAATGCCTTGCGCCAGGAGGATTAATCCGCCCAAAAAGAGCATGATTGCCAGCAACGAGGGATAACCGGGAACGGCATTATATATCCGGAGTAGTATGGCTCGGATGACGTAATATACCATATAAATGAAGGCAGCACCGGAAACACAGAAACCGGTGATCGTTGCCAGTCGGAGGGGAACGGTTGTGAAAGCGACAATCCCCTCAATTGCGTATTTGAAAAGCTTCCAAAATGACCATTTGGTCTCGCCGGCGGCCCGCTGGATGTTTTGAAATTCAAGCCAGTGCGTTCGAAACCCAATCCAACTGAAGATGCCCTTGGAGAAGCGTTGGCGTTCAGATAATGAGAGCACGGCTTCGACGACCTCTCGCTTCATCAAGCGAAAGTCTCTCGCACCGTCAACAATTTCAACATCGCTCATTCTATTAATCAGTTTATAAAATTGTCGCGCAAAAAAGCTTCGAATCGGAGGCTCGCCTTTTCGCGTCACGCGCCTCGTTGCGACAATTTCAAATTCCTCGTCTCGAATGAGCCGAACCATTTCGGGTATCAGGCTCGGCGGGTCTTGCATATCGGCATCGAGAATGGCAACCAAGTCACCTTCAGATTGAGATAGACCGGCGTAAATCGCGGCTTCTTTCCCGAAATTTCGAGAGAAAGAAATGTAATGGAGGTGCGGCATTTGTGCCGAGAACTCGCGAAGAATTCGACGCGTTGCATCTTTGCTTCCGTCATCAACGAAAATATAATCAACAGCATAGTCAGATAACTCTGCACGGACTGCTTCGAGAGATTCGAGTAAAATCGGAAGCGACAGTTCCTCGTTGTAGCATGGAATGACCAGACTAATGCGCATAATGTATTGCCTCCGAAGAATGATAGTATGGATGAAATGCACCTGAAACAGCGCTTCTTAGAGATTGGGTTTCATTCAGTATACAACAAATACAGCAAATATGTTATGATTCACTTATTCCTTGTTCTCGGAGGACGTATGCAAATTAAAGAATCATTGGATTACGGAAACACTAAGAAATTTTCTGTTCCGATTCCGGTTTTAGCCTTCTTTGTTTCCTTATTTTCGATGGTCGTCATGTTTGCAATATATGAATATGCACCCTTTGGACCATTAACGATTTGGATTTCTGATTTGAAGGTTCAATACGCTCCGTTTCTTTCGTCCCTGCGTTCTCATTTGCTCGAGGGTAAATTAACCTCTTATTCCTTTCACACCGGGTTAGGCAAGAACTCGATGGGACTATTTGCCTACTATCTTTCAAGCCCGTTTAATTTATTGGTTCTTCTTTTTCCTGCATCGCAGATAAGCCAGGCCATGGCGGTGATTATCATTCTTAAAATGTCATTAGCCAGTGCCTTTATGTCGTTCTTTTTGTGTGTTCGGCGTCAAGATAAGAG
>DUPM01000054.1 GCA_012838315.1 Clostridiaceae bacterium | reverse complement strand
CTCCCTTATGGGACATACACTAACCAGGCCGTTCAGTTAAGGGTGGCGGCTTCCGATGCCGGCGGCTCTGGATTGGATTCAATAACGCTATACTTGGATAACGCTATATTTGAGGAGAAGAGTGTTTCAAGTGGTGATAATAGTGTCACGTTTACAATTCCGGAGACTTATATAGCTGAGAATTATTCTCGCGAGATGACCATTACGGCGATAGCAAAGGACAATGCCGGAAATGAAATTGAGATTCCGGTATTTCCGGATAATGCCGTTGATTCATTTACGGTCAACAAGTTGATTCTGGATAATATTATGCCGACAGCTGTCATTTCACCGACAGATTCTTTGTTTACAGATGCTTCGGGTAAGACGTGGTACTCTGAACGCCCCACGTTTAACATCGATTTACGTGACGCGGATTCGGGAATTAATAACGTCACGATTACGGTTAATGGCACCGTGGTGAACACGGATGCAGAAGGAAATGATATTAATCTGCGTTCCGACACCATGGAAACTACAGAGCAGTCCATACAAGTTGTCGCGGATGCGGCTCTTCGCAGGCCGGACGGCACTTATGAGATCATGGTTCGAATAGAAGATAACGCCGGCAATATTTCGGAGGCAACGAAGGTTGTGTATCAAGATATCGCAGATCCTTATATTCAAGGTTTCCGTTTTGAGGTAGCCGGTGCTGATGGTGTAGACGCAATGCCTGCTCAGATAGAATCAACGGATTACGGCTACTTTTTTCCTGAGGACACAGTGGTTACAATACAAGTTGGAGATTCGGCCCCTTCCGCCGGAGTTCATAGCGTTACCTATTACACGGTAGATGCAAACAATGGCAAGAGCACAGAGGTGACACTCCTCACGGAGAATGATGAGATTTCATTCATCGTTCCCGCGAATTTCAAGGGTAAAATATTCGCAAAGGCGACCGATAAGTTGGGAAACACACCTGAATTATTTACCTCGCCGATGGGCGCAATTGTGGAGTCACCATCGAAGCATCTTGAAGAAACTCACATCACGATTGAAAAACCGCAAACCACTTTGCGAGACAACAAAGGTTTTGACCTCTACGCCAATGACATTGATGTTAACCTGACGGTTTTAGACACATACTCGGGCATATACAAAGTGGAATGGTTAGTTGTCGCGCCGAATGATGCCGAAAAAAACCAAAGCGGACAAGTTGAAATTAATAATGATGCTTCTTTCGCAGGCGGTGAAAGCAGCGGTTGGGCAGTGAGTGGGACAGATGAAAACCTTGTCACTGAGATAACTCGGACGCTGCGCATTACCAATAACAGTAATGCCATCCTCCTCCGGGTGCGAATGACCGATCGAGCCGGAAATGTTACTGAGAAGGAGATGACGTTCAGCATCGACAAAACCGCGCCAACCATCCAAGTCAGTTATAACAATAATTCTCCGGATTCGCAGTTCTCGGACTACTACAATGCGGACAGAACGGCCACCATTGTGATCACAGAGCGTAATTTTTCCGCTGAAAAAGTGCCGGTCACGATAACCGGGACCGGGGTTTCGACGCCTTCGGTTTCGTCCTGGACGACGGTCACAGATCTGACTAATCCGGATAAGACGACGCATACGGCAACCGTTCACTATAATACGGACGGAGATTACACCTTTGATATTGCTTGCTCTGACCTTGCGGGAAATCGCGCCAATATTTTCACACAACAGTCGTTCACTATAGATAAGACAAAACCGATCGTTTCGGTCTCGTATGACAATGACAGTGCACTAAACGGCAAATATTATCAAGCAATGAGAACGGCAACAATCAGAATTGTCGACAAAAATTTCGAACCTTCTCGAGTCAAAATTGAGGGCGTTGCAACGGACAACGGCGCATCAATCACTTTCCCCGTAACGAGCGGATGGTCTTCCAGTGGGGATACGCATACAACAACCGTCCGTTTTTCGGCGGATGCGACCTACCGATTTGCGATTTCCGGACAGGACCGTGCCGGCAATAGCTTGGATGAATATCGACAAAGTGACTTCATCATTGATACAACAGCGCCGACGCTCTTAATAACCGGTGTGGAAAACCGGTCCGCCAATAGTGGCGACGTGATTCCGGTGGTATCCATGTCAGATGTAAATTATGACTCGAGCTCGGTCGCGATCACTCTGATTGGATCGAATTCGGGCGAGGCGGTTCCAACCGGAAAAATGGAAGCACAGTCCGACGGTGAAATTTTTACTTTCGATGATTTTCAACGAATCAAAGAGGTGGATGATCTTTACACATTGACGGTCACACTGGTGGATTTTGCAGGAAATGAGACAACGCAGCAGATTGAATTTTCTGTCAATCGTTTTGGATCCGTATATACTTTTGATGACTCGATGAATGCGATTAAAGGGCAGTACCTTTTGAGTGAGCCGGAGATTATCTTGCATGAGACCAACGTAGACGCCTTGCTAAGCGACACCATCAAAATAAAAATTACGGTCAACGGTGTACCGAGAGATTTAGTTGAAGGTGCTGACTACTCCGTTCAGTTCAATGGCGGAGAAGGAGAGTGGAGTCAGTACACGTATACGATTTATAAAGAACTATTTGCAGGAGACGGTCTTTACAGCGTGATCCTGTACTCCGTTGACCGCGCAGGGAATGTGAACGAGAATATTGATGAGGTCAAGGCGGCTGAAATCAATTTCGGTGTGGACAAGACTCGACCCGTCGTCGTATCCGTTGACCTAGATAGCAACAAGCAGTATCCGGTTGAAGAGAAAAGCGCGACCTTCTCTATCAAGGACAATTTGGAACTTGCAAGTGTTCGAGTATATTTGAACGGCGAAGAGGTAGCATTGCAGATTGACGGTGATAATTATACGCTTGTCATTGCAGAGTCCAACGCTCCTCAGAGCATCAAAGTGATTGCCGTTGATGCGGCAGGTAACGAGCAAGTAATTGAAATCGAGAATGTTCTTATCACAACGAACTTGTTCTACCGATGGTATAACAACACGCCTGTATTTGTTGGATCAATTTTGGGCGTTGTTGGAATGGCGACCGGAATTTCCTTGTTCTTCGTGTTCTTCCGACGCAAGAGACGCAGAAGAGCATAAGGCCAGAGCGTTTGTGCAAGGGTAACTAGGACTATACGAAGGAAAAGCATAAAGACAAAAGCAGCACGGGAGCGCTCTCCGGTGCTGCTTTTTGTATGGGCGATCATGTATTAGTGCGCGGATCTAATATCATACAATCTATAACTGAATCT
>DUPM01000053.1 GCA_012838315.1 Clostridiaceae bacterium | reverse complement strand
CCTTTATGAAATAGGACACCTCATTGCTGACCCACTCGGACTCCGGCGTGCGCGGCGAACAAATGACGATCAGAAACTCCGACTCATCGAGCGCGGAAAGGATCTCGTCGCTTAAACTCGACGAGACCGTCAGCTCCTCCTGATCGCGAAAAACCCTCCGGATCTTGCCTTTGCCGGTCGCTTTCCTTATGCTTCCCGGAACCCGCAGGTTCTCGAGGCGCTTGTGGATCTGTTCGGAAACCTCGATATCCTCGGGTGCGTGTCCGGTAACTGATAAATGCGTCGTATTTCATGATGCGTTTTCCGATCCTCAGTGAAGGTCGATATAATCCGTCCACATCTCGTCGTCCGGCTCCAGGATTCTGAGTGTATAGATAAACGAATCGCATACGGCTTCTGTTTGTCGGATCAGCAACTCTGTCTGTTCTTCCGTCTTATCCTGCAATTTACTACCTTCGTACAGGGAATATGAAAGACTATAGTCCACGATATACGGCTGACCGTCCGATATAAAAGTATACGCGACGATGTACTTTCCGTAACCGTATTCATTACTCTTCTTAATTACATACTTGATCATATCGATGTTATTGACCGTAATATTTTCTTCTTTTAATACCTCTGCTGTTGCTTCATTATTCCAGTTTCCTTCATCATCTTGATCAAAAGAGACCCACGGGAGAGTCAAATACATATCCGGATAGCTCGATCCGTCTTCATTAAAGCGCGGATTGACTTTAAGCGAAGACTCAAATATCGTTTCCAAACGACCATCCCACTCAAAATTTTCAAGATTCGGCTCGACCAAGGGTCTGTCCACATCTGACTGTAGTACTCCGTTTAATATGTGTCCGCTGATTGCGTTCAGCGCCACCGTATCATTTCTGGAGACGCCTCCGTCATCAAAGTAATCCTGAACATTCCCGCCCAATTCCTGTATGGTCTCATTGTTATGGCTTCGGACCGAAGAAATCATATATTGAAGCGTGTGGACCAGTTCCTCGATTATATCGTTATCTTCGATGTACACTTCCCCGTAAGCCGAGATGTATTGGCCCATATACTCAAAGGAGTAGCCGACAAATTTATAAGAACGTCCGTCTTCGGACGGAATCTCCTCGCTTTCAAAATACAACGTGTCGATTCCGTTGATCCGGACTTTCTCTGTCTTTGCGTTTTGGAATTCCGTTATCAGAGTCGAACCAAACTTATAGACAAAAGCATACTTTTCACTCTTCTTTTCCGCGATGATATCATTCGCCAGGGTCTCAAGGTCCGTCTTCCCTTCCAATGATTTCTCCACGTATATCGAATTTTCCCATAAAAACCGATGACTACATCCGTGCATATAAGTTAGGCACAAGGAGCCGTTGACACCCGAATTGATCATATCTTGCGGGATATCATAAACGATACCCACCGGCACATTGATCCACGGGGTATCCAGTTCAAGACCGTAGGAGGCGATGTCTTGCGCGGTAATCCCCTGTTCCTCTTCCGTTGCCTCTGTTTTCTCCGTGACCGCATCTTTGTCAGTGGTTACCCCTGCTTTGGGTGTGGTTTCACCATTATCCGCTTTGTCCTCCGATTGTCCGCAGCCCACCAGAGCAAGGATCATCATAACCACAAGCAAAACACTTATTAGTTTCTTGTTCATTTCTGCCTCCACATTATCATGCATTAAACCATCTATATGCTCTTCAGGCATTCTACACTAGAAGACAGCTGGAATCAATGAACTCGATCTCGATATAAAATGTTATACTGAAGCGCGAATTAAAACCAGAAAACGGTAACCTTATTTATGGAGCGAATCGTATGAAAAAATCTCAACGGACAATCATTATTGTCATTCTCGCAATTGTTTTTATTGTTTTTATTCTACCGGTCGTGTCCTTTTTCGCTATTTTTCGTTACACGTGGATTCCGGATCCCGTGAGACAGAGAAGGGCCGCGATTAACGCCGAAAAAAACGCAGAAGAAGCGTGGGACGAAGCCGCTTCATATCTTGAGGATCACTTCGATGATCTTGACGAGGATGATATCGTCGACGCCATGTGGGCTCCTTATGCGCCCACAGACTGGGGCATCGATTTTCTCCATCTTTTGATCGAAAACAAAGGTCAGGTCTTCTATTATACGGTGTATGCCGAGAAGGACGACCTCGAATTTGAGGTGGTGGTCGATACGCAGAAGATATCGGAAACCTACGATACCTACGAGGATAATCTTCTCAGACGCGATGTCGTCATGGCACACTTGAAAAATTACGAAGATCTGACAGGCCAGATTGGAACGGTTTTTCTCAATGGGGATTGGAGTGATTTCTATAAAATATACGAAGACAACACACACAATAACTACGATTTGATGATGGAAGATTTATACATGATTCTAAGTCGTGTGCAGGAGAAGCACCCGAAGACAGCCTATTTAAAACACAGCAATATTGATAGCTTTTATCTCGAGTTGTCGATCGATCAGAATGTGCTGGATTTCTGCAAAGAGAACTTTGATTTTCTCGTTCATCTCAATGAAGAAAATATGAAAGCCAATAATGAGCTCTCTGCCTTAAAGGGTTCGCGTGTTGATATCAATTTCATCTTGATGGATGAATGCAGGATTGACTTCGGGAGCAGCGGCGGCCCCATCGTTTCGGATGATTCGCAAGAAATTCGGCGCCAGCAAATAACGGAGTATGTGAAGATAGATTCCGAACCCTCATCGCAATCGGACGCCAGCGAAACATCTTCCGCATCGGACGCCAGCGAAACATCTTCCGCGGAATAAAGAATCCATCGGAATTTAAAAAAACGGAAAGAATTTTCGATTATCCCTTGACCGTGCCCTTGGGGAACATGTTATCTTGCCGGTAGAGCGCTTTTCTCTTGATCATTTTCGGTGAGTAATCATCTGCTATGATTGAAAATCGGGATGATTCATCGCTCTTGCTTTTCAGGCGCTTACGCAAATAATCGGAGGAATCACCCTATGCTGATCAGCGACGTCATGGCGCAAACGCAATTGTCGAAAAAGGCGATCCGCTATTACGAGGATCGGGGGCTTTTCGAAACCGGAAGAAGCGAGAACGTTTATAAAGACTACAGTGCCGAAAACGTGGATCGCCTGATCGCGGTCAAGAAACTGCGCGATCTTCAATTTACGATCGAAGAGATCCGGGACTATTTCGATTCAGACGAGAAAAAATCGGCGGTGTTGGCTCGTAAACTAAACGAGACAGAAAGCAAACTTTCCATCCATTCCAAGGAAAGAGATATCCTTGAGTCTTTACATAACGGCCAAGCGATCGGATCGATCAACTGCGATGGAATGAAGATACACGAAGACAAACCGTATATGTATGTTCGAGATGTTTATAAAGTTTTGGGTGTGTTCAATCTGATATCTTTTCTTGCGGTCACGATATTCTTCCTGTTTATCAAAGAACCTGCCGGCAACCACAAGTCCGGTCCAATGTTTGCGGTTTGGATAATCGCACTCTCCATGATCGCGATTTTTGAAGAGCGACGCGCAAAACTGAAAAAACAAGGCATAAATGTTCTTGAGCGAAAACCGGCAGAGATCGTTCTCCGGTATTTATTTTTTCTTATTTGTTACGCCATGTACGGCGCCATCGCAAATGAATGTCTGTTCGCTATGAAAAGGTACCTGGCTGAAGCGGATTATTGGGGAGTCGGAAATTCCATCTTAGTGATACTGATGTTCCTTTCTTTTTCCGTATTCACTGTGATCGCGAGTTTTCTCGATGACATCAATGAAATCTTGAATTTTTTCAGGAGTCGGCGGAGGGTCGTCTAACAAAAAGTAAGGCAATTACATTGCATCCCGGCTTGCCGGCACCGACGAAGAGCGGACCGCCTTCGAAAACGACTTCTCGATTTTATAATCAATTTTAATTAAGTTAGTTTTTAAGTGTAAAATTGAAATTGGTAATTTGTGTCGAAAAGCAAGGAGCTTCCTGATGAGCACGGATACTTTTTTAATAAGCTCAATTAGAGAAATAACAAAAGATAGGTTAGTATTTTCAAATAAAGAAAACCAATTACAAGAAATAAATCTGAATGAGTGCCGCAGAAATTGGGTTGAACATTTTAATAACAATGGATTCGCTACATTTGAAGGAACCCCGGCTCCCAAAATTTCTCCGGAAGAAAACTTATGCATTGGTGAACGTGATTGGTTTTCTGAAAAACCGTATTATGTGTTTTATTCAAATCCCAAAATCCGCTTCGAAATTCATCCCAAGAAGCGACTTCTGGATCATCTGAATAAATATTGGTATCAACGTTATTATTCGGAGTTTCGCAAAGTAGAGAACCAATTACAAGAGGTTGGTCTGTGCACTTTTGATTTAGGATAGCTTCAAACCGTCATCAGATAATTATTAATATTGCACTCAATGATCCGGGAACTTAGCGGACGAGAATCTGTCTCAAACGACAGAATGAGGTTTTCTCCGGGAAAATAGCCGGACAGCGTATACTTTTCGATCTTTTTAATCGCATAATCCGCATAGTCCGAGTCGGACATCATTCCGTTATGCTCCCACACATACGCTTTGCGTTTTCGCACATTAAGGCAGGTGAAATCCGGGTGAACCGTTCCGATCCCGTGGATGTGGATCGGGTACTCATAACGATACGGAATATTGTGTCGGCTTAACGCGTCTGCAATCAGTATTTCAGATTTGGATCTGACGCGCTCGCCATTGGCCGTGAAGTGATCCGGCGCGTTTTCTTCAAATGCTTTCTTTTCATATTCAACGCTCAGCCACTGTTTGACATAATCTTCATCGGGGAGCATTGCCGGTCGGATCAACGGCTTCCGGACGTCGTAAAGAGACTTATATATCTCATCGATCTTTTCCGGCCGATATTCGTCAAGCATTCTGTCCAGTGCTTTGATCTCGGCCTTCAATTCACAAATCAACTTGCAATCATAATCCTTCTGCGCAAGAGCAGAAACAATTGAGTCCTGCTTGCGTTTAAGGTATGTTCCCAAAATATCTGAGGAAAAAACTCTTTGATAGTACTGCAGATACTGCCCTTTCAAAGCAATTCGAAGAGTTCCGGCCGGCGCTTCCCGAAGTGCGTTTTCTCTTTCTTGTATAACCCGCTCTATTTCTGTCTTTCTATCAATAATGCTTCCAACCAGAAAATCCGGGCTAAGCTCGGTCAGTGCACTCTTTCCCATGAAGATTTGCCGTCTCCCTTCCACCCCATCGCTCAACCAGTATCATTACATCATTTTGCGGGAATAATATCCATTTGATATATCCGATAATTGAGAATCCATACGACGGAGTTCTCCAGAGATATTCCTTACCGGAGTTCCGCATACGTGGTTTTTACTCACGAAAACGAGGAATTGAGCGCTTTTCGTGGGTAATTTCGGTCAAGTCCATATTTGTGTGTAAATTCAAAACCTGCATAATGTACATCGTTCCTTAAGCTGCGTTTAGTAGTTTCAACTGGTCGTCTGCAATACGTCTAAGTGCGGGGAATACTGTATGCCGGAGCTCGTCCAGAGTCTTATCTCCATATACGCGGTTTCCAGCCATGTAGGTGTTGTTGACCTCAATCGTAACAGCACCCATGAGCCGCAGGACAGAGGCAGGGTTTGGGAACACCTGTATCACGTCCGATCTTCGTTTCAGTTCGCGATTCAATCGTTCCAGAAGGTTTGTCGTCCTTATCTTTTCCTTCAGGTATTTCGGCAAGCCGTTGACAGTCATAGAATCCTCAAATCCTTCCTCCAGAGTCTTCATGGCCTGTTCTGCTACGCCCTCATATTCAGCAACGATTTCTTCCTTTACTTTGCGTGCCTTCTCCGTGGTAGAAGCAGTAAACATCCGCCGTAATTCTATCGCCAAGGCTTCTTTGTATTTATTGGGAGTTATACTCAGGATGTTTCGCAGGAAGTGGACCTGACATCGTTGCCAAGCGGCTTCCGGATAGACTTTTGCTACCGCCGGACGTATGGCCGCGTGCGCGTCGGAAATCACCATTCTGACGTCGGTAAGTCCGCGCTCCTTGAGTCCGGAAAGGAAGGTCTGCCAAGAATAGTTTTCTTCTGCGTCAAACACGTCAAAACCGACCACTTCGCGTTTTCCATCCGGCTTAAAAGCCAAGGCAACAAGAAACGCTTTTGACCGGATCCGGTGATCTTCGCGGACCTTGAAATACGTTGCATCCAGCATCAGAAACGGTGCCTCATGAAAGTCCAATGGTCGATTTTTGAATTGATCGACGTCCTTATCCAGGCGCTTGCAGAGCTCCGATACCGTTGATTTGGAGAAGGAGGTTCCGCAAAGCGTCGTGACCACTTTCTCCACCTTCCTCGAAGAAACGCCCATAACCACCATCTGCACCATGGTAGCGATCAGTGCTGCCTCGCTCCTTTGGTAATTCTCAAACACCATCGTATGGAACGGCTCATTGCGATGCCTTGGAACATTCAAAGTCAACGTTCCTATTCGAGTATTCAACTCTCTTTCCCGTGTTCCGTTCCTATAGTCCTGCCGTTCCTCTGACCGCTCGTGTAGGCCGGCTCCCAGTTGTTCTTCAGATTCTGCCTTCATAATCTCATTCAAGATTCTCTCCAACAGAAATTTCATCGCTGCATCCCGATCGCCTGTCAGTACCTGTAGAACTTCCTCGTGCGTAAGTGTAAGATTGACCTGAGCCATGTCTCATTCCTCCTGTTTTGTATTTGTGTAGCAACAAACATTATACAGGGTTGAGATGTGGCTCATCTCTTTTTTGAATTTACACCATTATACGGACTCAACTTAATTTCTTCCGTCACACCCTCCGCATGCGCGGTTTTTACCCACGAAAACGAGGGGTTGAGCGCTTTTCGTGGGTAATTATTGATAATTATATGTGCAGAGCAATTCATATTTAACGGAATAAATTTAACAAAATCTAAAGAAGAAGGGGTACCCATCTTTGACCCGCGCCAGGGGATCGATACGATGAGCGAAGCCGCGTAAGATACGGACAAGACGCCGCCTTCACTCCAGTTCGGCGAATCATCACTCCTACTATCCGAAGACGACCCTTAAGCCCCGCACAAACTCCCTATCCCAAGAACGAGGGGCCTTTTTGGCAAGCCTCCGCAGACGCGCCAAAGGCGTGGCGAGGACCTGGGAGCAAATTAACTAGCGGAACATCATTCCCACTCAATCGTCGCCGGCGGCTTGCTCGTGATATCATACACAATCCGGTTGATATGCCCGACCTCATTAATGATGCGCCTCGAACAAATATCAAGCACGTCATAAGGAATCCGCGCAAAGTCCGCGGTCATAAAATCGCTGGTGGATACGCCGCGTAAGGCCAGCATATAGTCATATGTGCGGAAGTCGCCCATGACGCCTACGGAGCGGACATTGGTTAAGACGGCAAAATATTGATTCACGTCGCGTCCGAGTCCGGCCTTCTTGATTTCATCTCTAAAAATGGCATCGGCATCGCGCAAAATATTGAGTTTATTTTTGGTGATCTCACCCATGATTCGAATGGCAAGCCCCGGTCCCGGAAAAGGCTGACGCCATACCAGGTCATCCGGAATGCCCAGCTCGAGACCGGCTTTTCGTACCTCATCCTTGAAAAGATCGCGAAGTGGCTCGATAAGCGAGAGCGCAATGTCCTTTGGCAATCCGCCGACATTGTGATGGCTCTTGATGACGGCGGCATCGCCGACGCCGCTTTCGATGACATCCGGATAGATGGTGCCTTGTACAAGAAAATCCACTTGCCCAATCTTATTGGCTTCTTCTTCAAAGACGCGGATGAATTCTTCACCGATTATTTTTCGTTTGGTCTCCGGATCGGCCACTCCGTCCAGACGCGCAAGGAAGCGATCTTCGCAGTTCACTCGAATGAGGTTCATATCGAACTCGCCCTTAAAAATGCGCTCGACATCATCGCCCTCGTTTTTGCGGAGGAGGCCGTGATCGACAAAAACGCAAGTCAGCTGCTTGCCGACGGCTTTATGGATCATCAAGGCAGCCACCGATGAATCGACCCCGCCGGACATCGCACAGAGGACACGCTTATCGCCGATCTTTTCACGAATTTTTGCGATTGACGCCTCGACAAATGCCGACATCACCCAATCACCCGAACAGCCGCAAACATCGTAGATAAAATTTCTGAGCATGTCGGAACCCTGAGGCGTATGCATGACTTCCGGATGAAACTGTACGGCGTAATAGCCTTTTTCCGGATTCTCCATCGCGGCGACCGGGCAATCCTTGGTCTGTGCCGTCACGGCAAAACCCTCCGGCGGCACTGCAATGTAATCCGTATGACTCATCCAGCAGGTCGTCTCAAGTGTAACATTGTTAAAAAGCCTGGCGTTCGGGGACAAAGTTATCTCTGTCTTTCCATATTCGCTGACCGGCGCAGTCTTGACTTGGCCGTCCAGCATGTAAGCCAGTAGTTGTGCACCGTAGCAAATGCCGAGCACCGGTATGCCGAGGGTGAGGATCTCTTTGTTGTAATGTGGTGAAGAGTCCTCGTAGACGCTGTTCGGTCCGCCGGTAAAAATAATGCCTTTGTATTGGCCCTCGCGTATGCGGTCAAGACTCACGGTATAAGGAAGAATCTCTGCATATACATTTTGTTCGCGAACACGTCGTGCGATGAGCTGATTATACTGTCCTCCAAAATCAAGGACGAGAATTTTTTCGTTAAGCATCTATGGTGCCCCCTCTGTGTTGTCCGGATGAATAATTAGCGGAACATGATTTCTTCGCGCTTCGGACCGGTCGATACGATGCGGACCGGAACGCCAAGTTCCTTTTCGATAAAGAGCACGTAGTCTTGAGCCGCTTTGGGCAATTTTTCAAAAGAGGTGACGCCTCGGATATCCGTCTTCCAGCCTTCGAGCACTTTGAGCACCGGCTTGGCGTGCTTGAGGCGGGTCTGATTCGGAAAATCGAGCGTTTGCTCGCCGTCAACTTCATAGGCGACACAGACCGGAATTTGATCCAGATAGCTCAGACAATCAATCGCCGTCAACGCCACCTCTGTCGCACCCTGAACACGGCAACCATAGCGGCTGGCTACACAATCGAACCACCCCATGCGACGCGGTCTTCCCGTGGTGGCACCATATTCACCGGCGTCACCGCCGCGACGACGCATTTCATCAGCCTCGTCTCCAAAAATCTCGCTGACAAATTCTCCGGCACCGACCGCAGAAGAATAAGCCTTGGTCACCGCAACAATTTCCTTGATCTCATAGGGCGGGATACCCGCACCAACAGCACCGTATCCGGCTAATGTTGAGGACGATGTAACCATCGGGTAAATACCCATGTCCGGGTCTTTCATCGAGCCAAGTTGACCTTCCAAAAGAACTCGGTCGCCCTTTTTGATTGCGTCATAGAGAAAAGCACCGACATCCGCCACAAACGGCGCAATGAAGGTGCGATAGTCCATCAGCGTGTCGAAAATAGCAGCGACATCAATCGGCTCCTTGTGATAGACACTTTGGATGATGATGTTTTTCACTTCCAGAACGGAAGCGATTTTCTCCTTTAGCGCGTCCTCATCGAAAAGCTCGCAGACCTGAAACCCGATCTTGGCATACTTATCCGAATAAAAAGGAGCAATGCCGGACTTGGTCGACCCAAAAGCTTTGCCGCCCAGGCGCTCCTCTTCATATTGATCAAACAGAATGTGGTATGGCATGACAATCTGCGTGCGATCCGAAACCATCAGGTTCGGCATCGGCACGCCGCCTTTTACGACATTTTCGATTTCTTCTTGAAGCTTCGGTACATTGAGCGCCACACCGTTTCCAATAACGTTGGTGACACTCTGATGAAAAACACCGGAAGGCAATTGGTGCAATGCAAATTTGCCATAGTGGTTGATGATGGTGTGACCGGCGTTTGCACCGCCTTGAAAACGTATGACGATATCGGAGCTAT
>DUPM01000052.1 GCA_012838315.1 Clostridiaceae bacterium | reverse complement strand
TCGATGGCATAATCAAGTAGCCGATAAATCCCCAAAAATCTTGGTTGTGGGACACGAATCTGCCGACCTGGAAAAGATTAAGACCAATGCCGAAAATGAGAGTCAAAAACAATGATAAAACAAATGGTGGCACTGCGAAGAAAGAGTGGGTGACGACGGACACCACATGATCTGCGAATTTTCCGGGTCGCCGCGCTGCAATCATCGCAAGCGGGAAAGACACAATCATGGTCATAAGTAAAGATATAACTGAAAGGGCTAGCGTAACGGGAAGTTTTTGGGCAATCAAATCGGTGACCGGAGTCTTAAAACTTAAAGATTCGCCCATATCAAGAGTTAATGCACCACCGAGCCACTCGAGATATCGAACACCCAGTGGCCGGTCGAGCCCCAGCTCTTCACTTAGAAGCGATACTTGCTCAGGGGTGGCATTCGGCCCCAGAATAATTCGTGCAGGATCACCGGGCACAATCCAGAACGCGGCAAAGGTTATGATCGAAACCAATACAAGCGTCAATATGAGCTGCATAAATTTTTTCGCAATATAAGCCATAATACCCCGAATCGTGCAATTGTTATCCGAATAGCTCGCAAAGCAAAATGATTATTCTGTGAAATAGACCGTAGACATGTCTTGCACATATATAGGATACACTAGATATCCGCTAATTTCATTCTTAACGGCCACGATATTTTTGGGATCTTGCAGGTAAACCGATGCGTAGTCGCTCACGAGAAATTGTTGCAATTGCTTGTAGAGAGCGATTCTTGATTCGAGACTGGTCTCGGATTGAATTTGTGAAAAAATAGGATCAAAGGCAGGGTTGGCGTAATTGATGAAATTGCCGTCGGCGGTGCTGACATATCGACTCAGAACATCTCTAGGCGTGTACTCTGAGGTGAGCGCAATTACAGTAGCATCGAAATTGCGGCCCTGATATACATCGCTGAGCCATGTTGCCCAATCGACTGACACGATATCCAGCTTGATGCCGACCCGTGCGAGTTGATCGGCAATAACAATTGCCGTGTCAACATGAATCTGATAGTTTGAAGGCACCTTAACCGTGGCGGTAAAGCCGTCCGGGTAGCCCGATTCGACCAGAAGCGCTTTGGCCTTCTCTGGGTCATATGTAATGGTACCGTCAACACTCGAATCATAGTACTCACCCATAGCAGGAGACATTCCGGTAGTAAGAAGTGTGCTTTGGCCTTCCATGATTAAGTTAGAGAGATCCTGACGATCAATGGCGAAATTAACGGCCTGACGAACGAGAGGATCATCAAACGGTTCGGCGGCATTGTTGAGCGCCAGGACTTGGACCATGTTGGTGTTGCCCGAAAGAATCTGATACTTGTCTTTAATTTGATTGGCTTTGTCGGCAGTCAAATAAGGGAAAATGTCGATGGAGCCGGATTGCAGTTCGAGGAAAGCAGCATCCATACCGGCAGTGACTTTGAAAGTGACTTTGTCGAGATAGGGAAGATCTTCTTGCCAATAATCGGAATTTTTCTCAAGAACAACGGACTCGCCAACACGGTATTCGACGTACTTAAACGGCCCGGTACCAATCGGTGTTAACCCGATATCCGGGACCGATTCCGGAATAATTGCCACGGCAAAGAATGGAATCATCTCTGCATCCGGGGACGAGAACTCGATGGTCACTTCGTTGTCACCGCTGATTCGGACATCCTTGATACCGGCAAGATCCGGTTTTAGAGGGGTGCCGTTCAACAGTCCGGAGGCTCTTTTGAGAGAATATACAACGTCTTCAGGCGTCATCGTGGTTCCGTTATGGAACTTGACATCTGTTCGGATCGAAAATACGTATGTAGTGGCATCTTCGGAAATCGTATAGTCAGTAGCTAAAGCCGGAATGAACAGACCGTCAGAAGTACATTTGACCAGTCCCTCGAAAATATTGAAAAGGATTTCTTCGTCTCCGGCGGCGACTACGGTATGCGGATCAAAAAGACTCGGCTCCTGAGTGATTCCGACGATTAATTCGCCGCCATAACGAGTCCCTTTTTGAGAAGACGATCCGGAAGATGTCTCGACGGGCTTATGGCAACCGAACAGTGTCATCCAGAGCAATAGAATCATTATTGCTGCGAAAATGCGAGCAAATGTGCTTCTTCTTGCCGATTTAGGGGAGCGAACGGTAAAATTTTGCATTAAAGACTCCTTGTCTGTGAGAAGGCGCGTTTAGCCGACTAAGTGACTCAATATTTATTAATACATTTTATACGCATCATGTAAAAAATCAACTTTGGAAGAACTCTCCATGTCGGAAAAAGCGAAGAAAAGAACGGTAAAATCGTTGGATTTGATGTTTATGTCATTGTTCGAGCCGAATTTCATAAAAAATTTGGTTATTTCGACATGAAATTTTCGAGTATTTTTTGTGAAGAATAGCCTTGGAAGATTTGAATTTTAAGTTGCACAGTGTAACATTGAGTATATGAAGTTTCAGTCGTTCACATATAGAATTATCAGTCAGCGGAGCAAACAACAATGCATCTTCAGATGGGAAAATACAGACGATATTGTTTAAATAGAATCACTTTTTTAAGAGGTATGGCCGTGTGCATTCTATTGGCGATATCAGTATCGGGTTGCCGGGACTCGGTTCTGGAACACGAAGATAACACTTCTCAAACCATTACTGCGCAACAAATCCAAGACCAAATGCGTCCCCAGAACTGGCTTGGTAAATATCAAACGATTCAGCCGGAACTCATTATTAATGAGATTAATACGCTCCGGGCCAGTGCGGGCTTAAGTGTCCTTGAACGAGATGAGGAAGCGGATCGATGGGCTGAAGTGAGGGCGGCCGAAATCATTTTTGATTTTTCTCACGATCGACCGGATGGCGGGGATATGATTACGGCTTATAACGGAGAAGTGCCAAAGTCATATGGCCAAGGCATTGCAAGAGGACATCAAGATGCCGAGGGACTTGTTTATGAGTGGTTGGAGTTGCCTTGGCAAGAAGACAACATATATGGCATAACGTATACGCACATTGGGTGCGCTGTCCTCGAAAATAACGACAGGCTCTATTGGGTGGTTGTATATCTTGAAGAAACGAAGTCGTGAGTCATACAATAAGGGTTCTCTAAAAGTTGATGCTTGACGCTCACGAATTAATTAAATACTCTTAATAGGGAATTTACCATTTTGATAAACGAACAAACATACATTCAAGAATCATGTTGCAGTGAGGTGGAAGATGGTCGTTTGCAATCGTTGCGGTTCAGAAGTTCATGGCAATACTTTTTGTTCCGAATGCGGCGCTTCTCTTGTTAATGCATCTTTTGATGTTACCAACAAGAAAATTCAGACGATGGATACGGAATCTCAAACGTCCCCGATTCCCTCGCAAGGCGATAGTTCAGATTCGATGTATTCCGGAGAGGTGCCCTCTCAAGTCGGAAATGCCGCATCAACTCGCGAAATATACGAGTCGATGCCCAACCCATCAAATCAGATTATCTTTGCGGTAACGCTTTTGATCGTAGAGATCATTTGTTGTTGTTGCGGCGGATTCATTGCCGCCATTTTTGCCGGCATTGCACTTCATTATGCACGTAAGGTAGAGATGACTTCTGACAGAGACAAGGCGAAAGATTTTATTGAGAAGGCGAAAACACTCAACTTGGTGTCTCTTTTTGTTTTCGTTTTTTGTCTTCTGGCAGTCATCGCGGCCGCTGTTCTTAGTTTATACTTGAAATGAATTTGATATGAGGCGTCAAGGCGACAAATAGTTGTTGTGGAGTTTCAAGACTGACGTATTAACATACTGTGAAGATGAGTGCCGCGCCAAAGGATTCGTTGTATAATCAAGTTTGATAGAAATTATTAATTACAGAGGTGGCAGCTATGAAGAAGTGTCCGGTTTGTGGTGTTATGATGGGCGATAATGTAGCTCGTTGTTTTATGTGTAAGTATGATTTCCAGAAAGCTGCCCGAGAGGGTGAAGACGTTGCGAAGCAAGAAGCAACGCAGCACATCAAAAAGGCGGATGAAGAAGTTAATACCCGTGTAGCGGAAAAGAAAGCGGAGGAAGAACGCTTTTTAGAGGAGATAAAGGAGCGCAATCAGCGCGAGCTTGAAGCGCTCAACCAAAAGCTTGAAGAAGAAAAGATTCGCATTGAGTCTGAATATGTTGAAGTTCGAAAGAAAGCCTTGGAGCAGAAATCGAAGCTTGAGAAAGAATTGGACCTTGTTCGGAACCAGATAAGCACCGAGAAAAATAAGATTACGGAGTTCTCTGCTGAAGGGCAGAAAATCATTGAAGAAGCGCGGAAGGCAGCCGAAATTGAGAAGGAACGTATTCTCAACGAAGCACAGTCCCAGACTGAGAAATTAGCGCATCAAGTTCAAAGGGAATATAAAGAAGCGATGGCACTGAAGCAACAAATGCTTGAGGAAGCCAAGATCGCAGAGGAAACGGCGATTAAGCTCAGAGAAGAAGCGCAGGCTGCTACTTCTGAGAAAGAAACTATCGAAAAAGAAATTATTGCGTTGAAGGAAAGTTTTGATGAAGTCACGAGCTCTGCTGCGGAACTTGCACGCTCCGAGGCTATCAAAGCAAAGCAGGATGCCTTGGCTGAAGAAGAAGCCAGGCTTGCCGAGGCAGAAACAAAGCGTAAAGAGATACTTGCTCAGGCAGAAGCGGTATCCAGGGAAATTGATCAGACGCGCATTCAAGCTGAAAGCGAGCTAGGTCTTTATATTGCTGAAGCAAAGAAGTCTATCGCCGAAGCGGAAAAGGCTCAGGAAGAACATGAAAAATTAGCCGAAGAAATTAATCAAATGAGTGCTCAGAAGAAGGAAATCGAAGATGAATACATGCAGATTTCTGATAAACTGCAAAAAGCTCAAGAGGAAAACGCACTTATCTTTGCTGATGCGGAGAAAGCTAGAAACGAGGCCCTTGAAGAATCTGAGCGCCTCAAGTCCGAGGCGACGACGTTGCTTGAACAAGCACAACAAGAAGCCGAGCAGAAGTTGGCTGAGTCATCCAAGCTAAAGCAAGAAATCGATATGCAGGTAAATGCGCTGGTTGCTGATTTTGAAAAAGCTCAAGAGAATTATGAGACTGAGACCTCTCGAATGTCCGAAGAGCTTAATGAGGCAAGAGCGATTATAGAGGATTCGAAAAAGGCGCTCAAATCTGCCGAAGTTGAGGCAGAAGTCATTATTTTCGAAGCGGAGAAGCGTGCAATTACGCTTAAGGAGCAAGCAATCAGCGAAAGTGAAAAGGGCAAGATGGAGAAGCTTATGAAGGAGAAGGATCAGCAAATTCAAGAAATGAGCGAAGCAAAGAAAGATGCCGATAAGAAGATTTCGCTTCTCGAGGAGCAAATTGAAGATTTACGCAAGGCCATTGAGGACATCCGTTTGATGGGTCCTTCTTCTTCCGGTTCGGCATACGAAGCTATGGATTACGAAGTCGAGACGATTCAGCATAATGTGAGCGGAGAAGTCGATGCAGCGGCCATGGCCAAGATTTTATCATCACGTGCCAAAGATGGATGGAAGTTGCACAGTCTGATTAATGACGAGGGTGGACGTATGTTGGCCTCGATGGGAACCAATGCTTCTTTTTCGCTGGCTTCCGGAGCTAAGATGAAGGAAGATCGCGTTATTATGGTTTTTGAAAAGCCAAAGGCAAAGTAATAATTCTTAGCCGGACATCGGAATCAAGTTTTATACATATACATGCATTCAAGCCGCCCTTACCGGGGCGGTTTCTATTTGCCCGAACCGCAACAATTCAATCTTGGAATATAGTCAAATCGGCAAATTAACGAGAAAACAAGGCCTCCTTTTTGTGGATATTGTTGGTGCTACATAGTATAATGCCAATATTAGCTTATCCAAGGAGGAACAGATACATGATGAATTATCCGGCGGACAAGATCCGTAACATCACCCTTTTGGGGCATGGCGGATCCGGTAAAACAGCGCTTGCTGAGGCAATGTTGTTTTGTGCAAAATCAATTGATCGACTCGGACGCGGTACAGACGGAAATACAACAATGGACTTTGATCCCGAAGAGATCAAGCGACAAATTTCGATTAACACCACAGTCGCGACGTGTGAGTGGAAAAATACAAAGATGAACATTATCGATACGCCCGGTGATTTTGATTTTTTGGGCGAGCTTATGGCAGGTATTCGTGTTGCTGATAGCGGAATAATTATGATAAGTGCGAAGGGTGGCACATCGGTCGGATCAGAGAAGGCGATTCGTCTTCTCAAGAAGCGCAAGGTGCCATTTTTATTTTTTATGAATCGCATGGACGAGCCGAATGCAGACTTTGAATCTGTTGCAGCTCGGATGCGAGATAATTACGGACCGAGTGTCATTCCACTCTCGCTTCCGATTATGCAGGGTGATAAGATGGTTGGCATCGTAGATGTCATGAACAAGCGTGCCTTTTCGATTGATGATAAGAGCGGCGATTCTAAGGAAATTCCCTTGCCGGAGGCATTTGTCGAGCGTGTCGATAAATTGCAAAATGAAGTCAATGAAGTCGTTGCTGAGAGCGATGAAGAGTTGATGGAAAAGTACTTTTCCGGCGAACCGTTTACCGAAGACGAATTTAGACGTGGTGTACATGCCGGTTTTCGTGACGGAAGTTTGCACCCGATTTACGTTGGATCTGCATTTAAGAATTGGGGCGTAGAGTTCCTGATGAATTGTATTTCTAAGGATACTCCGCCTGCCGAGGAGAAAGAGAATATTGAAGCGGTTAAGCCGGATGGTGACAAAGTGTCTTTGGCGTGTAAAGAAAACGGCCCATTGGCGGCGTTTGTTTTCAAGACAATAGCGGACCCGTTTGTTGGCAGAATCAGTATTTTTAGAGTCTATTCCGGAACGCTTAAGGCTAACGGCTCTGTTTACAATGCGAACAAAGAAAAGGAAGAACGTATCGGCGGCTTATTTTATATGGTCGGCAAGAAGCAGATTCCGACGGACATGATTGGCCCCGGAGATATAGGCGCGGTGGCCAAGTTAGTCTTGACACAGACCAATGACACATTATGTGATAAATCAAATCCAATGCAGCTTCCTGCGGTCGCTTTTCCAACACCCTGTTTATCCATGGGCATCATTCCCAAGAACAAGGGCGAAGAGGATAAGATTATGTCCGGCCTCAACAAGCTTTCTGACGAGGATCCGGTCTTCACGGTATACAACGATCCCGAAACGCATCAGATGGTCATATCCGGTCTCGGAGAGCAACAGCTTAACGTTTTGAAAAGTAAGCTCAAGAGCAAGTTTAACGTGGATTCAGAACTTGAGACGCAGCGTATGCCTTACCGGGAGGCCATCCGAAAGAAGGTCAAAGTTCAGGGCAAACACAAAAAGCAATCCGGAGGACATGGTCAATATGGCGATGTTTGGATTGAGTTTGAGCCGACGGATTCGGAGTCGCTTGTGTTTGAAGAGAAGGTCTTTGGTGGCTCTGTTCCGAAGAATTTCTTTCCAGCGGTTGAAAAGGGATTACAGGACGCAGTTTTGAAGGGTGTCTTGGCGGGGTTCCCCGTTGTGAATCTGAAGGCAACATTGGTTGACGGTTCATACCATGATGTTGACTCTTCAGAAATGGCGTTTAAGATTGCTGCAAGCATTGCCTTTAAAGCCGGTATGCAGCAAGCCGGCCCTGTTTTACTTGAACCAATCAGCACCGTCGTTGTCCATATCCCGGAGGATAAGCAGGGCGACATCATGGGTGATATGAATAAGCGCAGAGGTCGTATCATGGGCATTGATGCAGATGAGGATGGTTCGGTGATTACTTCCGAAGTACCGACTGCAGAAATGGTCAGTTATGCAACGGATCTGAAGTCGATGACACAAGGTCGTGGATGGTTTACAATCTCTCATGCGCGTTACGAGCAGGCACCGAGTGATGTTTCGGCAAAGGTTATTGAAGAGCACAAGGCAACTGAGGAAGGCTGACCGGATGTTGCGCAAACATTTGCGTGAGAGGACCAGTCTTTAGCGAAAAAGCGGTTTTGAGCCGCAGTACCGAGAATTGGACGCCAATGAAGTCAAGCACTGTTTTTTTGTTGGGTCTGGGACTTGATACTGCGGTTTTCTATTGCTGTGCGACGTCTCGTATCCATATAGAAACGATGGGTGTCATGAATATTGATACAATGCAGTAAGCGTAGCTCGTGTTGTTATTTTTATTATAGGGGGAGATAAAATGAAAAGATTAATTAATATTACATTTTTATGTGCATTAACAGTCATTCTCGTCTGCTCATGTTCTATGAGCTCAAAGCCATTTGAAAAAGGGAAGTTAGAGTCCGGAAACTATATCAACACCCAAGCGGACTTGGTTTTTCTTACACCGGATGGATGGGATATTTGGGTAGGAGAAGATGCTCAGGAACAGGTAGTCGGTGCCGCGAATGAAGTGACAGAGGGCAAAGCCGACACCAGTAACTCGGCTGCTTTTGATCTCGCGGCAATGGATCCTCAATCGGGGTCCAACATAAATCTTTCTTATACGCAGTTGGGAAAGTTTAGCAACATAGACATGGAAATTGCGAAAATGATCGAAAGCGTTGAAGCTGAAGCAGAATCATATGGTTGGGAAATTGAAAAACAGGACGAGTATGATCATGAAATTGCGGATAAGGATTTTATTGTCGTAGAGATAAAAATATCCGTTGATGGCATTTCTATTAATGAGTACATATGCATTCGGAAAATTGACGATTATGCTTGTATGATAGTTATTGTTGCCTCGCCGTTTGGCAGTGAATACAATGATTTTGAGAGCATTGCCGGATGCTTTACCTCTGTCGACGAATAATCAGATTCATGCAACGCATTATTGGAGCACAATCCATTACGACGGACATGCACGCAGCCTGAATGTTTACAGAGACGGGGGCGTGCATTTCTATTGTGATAGTTATTTAGTTGAAAAAGAGTTGATTTTATGTCGGGTAATTCCTATGATAAATTTAATTGATTATAGTGTTTTAAATACTGGGGGCTATGAAAAAGCGAAGTTCACTTTTATTCGTTTTATCGAAATGCGCGAAAAACCTCGTCGTTCAGGGCGAGGATGAATAGCGCAAAAATTATCTTTCCTATGAGACCCAGGAACAAAAGTTCGGTATAATAAGTGCATGAAGATCTTGCAAGCCTAT
>DUPM01000051.1 GCA_012838315.1 Clostridiaceae bacterium | reverse complement strand
GTCCATTTCAACATGACTCGAAGAAGCAGACAATGCATCAGAATGAATACGAATAACTATAAACACTACAAGAAAGCACAAAAAAACAGAGAGTAACGCAACCGCAACTAATATGCTACGTGACTTCTTCATAAGTTGATATCCCACCTTCTGATAGAGAACAATGGCGTATCCCCCCACTTACTTAACTAATCGTACACGATAATGCTCGTGTCGGTCAACAAAAGAAATGACGTCAACTATAAATCCAAGAGTGTATACAAAAAAACACCCGATACGTCTTCGTAAAGGGTGTTATGTGGAGCGGGATACGAGATTCGAACTCGCGACTTTCACCTTGGCAAGGTGACACTCTACCACTGAGTTAATCCCGCATGCACGATAAATTATATCTAGCCACAGCAACGATGTCAAGGTTATTTTTGAGAATGTTATGATTCATCTGAGCGGCAGAGACAAGACGTACCGAAGCATAAAGAATTGCACCAAACGATAGCCATCTGACTCTTGAGTCAGTCGCTCAGTATCAGGTTTATTGTGTGATTTTCTCAATGATTTATCTGTTTCGAAACATTTCCGATACAGTTCGGTCATGCCTTATCACCATCGCCTTTGATATAATAAAAACACGATAGGAGATGTTAAGGGCGTTATTTCTCTCTTCTTTCATCACAATCGTTCAGAGGTTCAGACAGCTTGACAGTGACGGACTCTTAATTGGAACCCTGACTCTCCTTCAATCATCAACCGTGCGGCATTAGCCGCAAGAGAACGCCGGGCGATTCCCCGGCGTTCTTCGTTCGCTATTTATGCCTGTGCTCATATTTATTATGCATACTTAACTCGATGCGTTCTTAAATATCTCTTTGGCAAATGTGACCATGTAGTGATTGATAGAATGATTTATCCTGCTCTTGCGTTCTCTTTGGAATTCGAGATCCACGTCCGGTCTTTCGTCTCTGCTTACTTCTCTCGTAGCGTACGTTCAATAGCATATCAATATTATCTGCCGTATACTGCCGACCGTCTTGATTAAAAACGCATGCTTTTTTCGCTAGCGCCATTGCCGCCAGACCGTAGTCTTGCGTAACCACAATGTCCCCATGTCTTATATGATTTGCAAGCGCAAAGTCCGCACTATCCGCGCCTTGGTCAACAACGATTGTTTTTGCTCCAATTTTTTCTAACTCATGAGAAGTGTCACAGAATAATACGCACGACAGTTGATGCCTTGCCGCAAGGGAAATGGCAGCGTCCACCACCGGACATCCGTCTGCATCCACCAGTATTCTTGGTTTGTTATCTTCATCTCCCGCCATCTGTTCGAGATCCCTTCCACAATTTAAATTTCCCGGACTCATTTTGTGAAATCTTTAAACGGATCTCGAATATCGTTGATATCTCCTCCAAGCTTTTGAATAACAGACATCGCTTCGTAAAAAATATCTCGAGTTAACGCATGTTGGTTACGATCTAAATAATTTTTCAGCAATATCACAGCACGAGTGTCCCCGTAATCGCCAAAACACAACACCCCGATGAGCTTACGCTCAAGTTTTCTGAAGGCACCTCGAAGTGCCTGATAGATGCTCTCGTCAGGAACTCGCGCACCAATTTGTGACAGGGCAACAACGTAGTCTTCTTCAGCAGAATGGGCCGGAATTTGAGAAGCGTTGTTGATTCTCATCAACAGAGAAGCAACCGCAGGCTCTCCGATATTCTGGAGAAAAGACTGAATGACGTCGGCTATATATTCATCCGGACCTTCAAGTGTCCCATAGCGCTCAAGTATCGGTTCGACAGCCTCAATGGCTCCAATTCTTCCGAGGACGCGAATTGCAGACATCGACCCGGAAAGTGCCTCCCTGGCATCCATCGTGTCCTTCGCCTCTTCTATTCGCCAATCCTCGGCCAAAGAAATATCTAAGAGGCTGACGACCGCTTTTTCTCCGAAAGACAGCAAGCGCTCTAACAGACCTTTGGGAACGACATCATCACATACATCAGCTCCGATCATAAAGGCCTCAACACACTCTTCTACGCTCGTGAGCGATTTGAAATACGTGTTGGGACTCATGTCTCCAATGGAAGCAAGCGGTCGATCAAAGAACGCCTCTGTTTTTTCGTTCAGAAGTCCTTGGAAATAATCGTGATATTCTTTGGAATACAAATCAACACGTTGCGAAGTCGAAGTTAGTATTCTTTCACTTTCCGCTTCAATATATTCATTATAAGATTCGAAAAGTTGACGAATGGTCTCTTGCATTGCCATATGTATCCCTCATGTCATTTTTTATACTATTACTATACTCGAACACCCTGACTCTAACAAGTTTCTGCTTACGGTTACTCACGGTCCTTAGAATAGCGCCCGAATCAAAAAAATGCGCCGCATCCTCGAATCGATGAACCATCTTTTGAAAATGAAAAGCCCGAAACGGCTTTGCTCGCTTCGGGCTTAAGACTGGAGGCGCCACCCAGATTTGAACTGGGGAGTAAAGGTTTTGCAGACCCTTGCCTTACCACTTGGCTATGGCGCCATTTTGTCGACGAGTTCAATCGACGGATTGAATAATATCATCAAATGTAAGATGAAGTCAACCGAAAGATGTCAGAAAACCAAAATCCAACCCAGTTAACGAACCGCAACCACGTATAACTCGACGCAAAAGATCGCGTACAAATGAAACTAGCGATCCGGATCGATATCTATGTTTTGACGATTGAGGTCGCTGAATTGAAGATTTCGCGAATCTAGCACCGCCTGCAGAGCACGAATTTCTGACGGCCTCTTAATACGTAACGTAGTCGTCTTTTTTAATGGCTGGAAACTGTAGACGTAATTCTTTATACACTGGTGATCAGCCATTTGCATATTAACCTCAAGAACCACTTGATCAAGTTTTTGCGTAATCTGCGCTTCGCTTATTTCTGAAGGTTTAAGAAATGCCGTGTCCAGCACGAATTTCACATTAATCGCTACTTCCCCACCGGCATCTACGTCTCCGAAAACAAATGATTCTTTGATGCATCTGTGCTTAGAAAGTAGTATCTCCAATTGTTCAGGATATACCGCCGTATTGCTTTTCGATCGGATGACAGAATTCATGTTGCCAACGATTCCGATTGTGCCGTCAGCGTAAACGCGTCCGATATCTCTGGTATGAAACCAGTCAGAATCGTCATAAGCAGAAGCCGTTGCCAAATCATCATCGAAATAACCTTTCGTGACCATCGGTCCTTTGACAAGAATTTCCCCGTCCTCACCCTCTTTTTCACTCGCAATAGCCATTTTTACACCAGCTAAAGGGAGACCGACCGTTCCCGGTTGAAAAACCGCTTCTGTGCATGCAGAGACGATCGATGATGTCTCCGTTAATCCATATATCTGATAAATGCGAATGCCAACGCTATCAAAAAAACGCACTATATCTGAATTGAGCGTAGCCGCACCGCATATACCATATCGAAATCGCCCACCGAAGGCTCGTTGCATGGGCACAAATAATAATCTGCGCACGTCGACATTCGCCTCAAACAACCGCTTGCTCAAATGTCCCAGTCGCCGTACCGCAACACCTGTCCCATTTCGCTCAATCGCTGCTTTCGCATTCTTGTAAAAACACTCGTAAATGGCCGGAACGCCGACAATAAGACTTATCTTGTGCTCAATCATATTTTTCCGAATGAGCGATACATCGTCAGAAATACATATACATGCTCCGGAGTAAAGTCCGAAAAGCAACCCGCACACATTTTCAAGCGCATGATGCATCGGCAAGACCGAAAGCATTCTGATACCGGATGAAAAGTGAAAACTGCGAGCAATCGAGCTTATATTAGAAGCGACATTGGCGTGTGATAATATCACCCCTTTCGTCGTCGTAGCCGTACCCGCGGTGAAAAATATCGTTGCCGGCAACTCTGGATTGATTATTATCTCTTCGAACGAGACAGGCTCCGCAAGCGAAATATCCTCACGATTCGCAATCGAAAGAGTCGACCCCGGAATTCTTCCTAGGTTGAGAAGCGCGTCAAATTGGATATGCATGCCGCTCTCGAACACTTCAGACGTGTCCGTATCATTCATTTCAACGTAATACTTTATACCTGAGTCAATAGTCGAGCGCAATGCCATGAGTGGTGCAAAATTTGAATCAAAAAAAACGGCCGTCACTTCCGCTCGGTCTAATAAAACCATCAGTTCTTTCTCTGAGAGCGACGGATCAAGTGGTATTGATGTACCGACACCGGTGATAATAGTTAAGTGTGCTAGCGCCCAGGAGTAACTGTTCTTGCCAATAATTGCAATGCGACAATCAGACAACCCCAATCTCAGCATCGCCTCGCCCAGCGCACTAATGTCTGAGTCCAATTCTGTATACGTACATGATGTGATTTTGGCCTCAGGTGACCGCCTGTGCCGAAAAGCAACGTGTCGCGCATACAAAGAGACGCTTTGTGCCAGCATTTCTTTGAGATTCGAGAACAACCTCGCGTTATAGAATCCTTTTCCTTCAACGATCTGCATCAATCTTCCCTCGACTGACATTTTCAACTATGGCTAAAAGACAACCCAAACTCGTCGCGTTCATCCTCACGACTCCCAATATCGACCAGCAATTTTGTCCGGCAAATGCAATCGCAGAACACTAGCATCAGTGTATTGATTCAATACACGAATGACAGAGTAATCCGGCTTTGCGAAAAGAAGGCTTAAGTCGGTCTCACCACGACCCGGGTCGACAGGATATGCAATACGCTCCTCGTCAATGCAGAATTCCGCCGAAACAGAATCATTATTACCTCGAGCATCTAATCGAAACCAACTACCGACAGACTCGGGGCAAATCGCGTTCAACGCATGAAGAATAAGCGGAGCATTATCTCCGTCATCTAGGCGAAGATATTGGTAACACACCGCCGCCGGAATACCGTTGGCGCGCATCAGTGCCGCAAGCAAATGCGATTTTCCAAAACAACCACTGTGTTTTTTCGTAAGAACATCTGACGCTTTGATTGTCACGTCTTGTTTGCCGATATCGTATGTGAACGCCACCTCATCTCGAACAAGGAGATATGTTAATCGCGCAAGCTCGAGTTCAGGATCATAGAGGATTTTATTAGGTTCTAGTGATACACGTTGCATTAAGCGCTCTTGTAAATAGTCCGCAATAATGCGCACCTTTGGATGATCGAAATCAATGAACTCCGACGCTTCAAGATATGCACTGATATTTGGAGACTTCATGGTATATATCATTTGCTACTCTCTCTCTCTGTAGTCATGTATATCTGAATTGTATCATAGTCCGAAACGTCTTTCTTTGATTAGCAAAACATCTTGATTTTCAATCGTTTCGAGTCGTCGGTCCATAATCCGGTACATAGATAATATCCGATGTCACCGGGTGAGCCAGCACCGCAAATGAGATATCAAAAACGTCTCGCAGGTGCTCTCGGTTAAGATACTCTTTTGTCGACCCGTTATACAGTAGTCGACCAGCCTTCATCATCAAAATCGAGTCGCAATAGCGCGCTGCGAGGTTAATATCATGAAGTACACAAACCACAGTCTTACCCTTTTCGCGTCGCAGCGAAGATAGTTTTTCCATCATCTCCACTTGATGCGACACATCTAGATTGGATACCGGCTCGTCGAGAAAAAGCCACTCCGCAGACTGCACGAGAGCGCGAGCGAGCAAAACACGCTGTGACTCGCCACCACTGAGAACTGCAAACGGAAGATCTTTGTATTGAAGAGTCTGCGTCGCAAGCAAAGCCTCATTCACCTGCTCAATCATCTGAATTGAAGGTGCTTCAAAAAAACGGCTTCTGGCAAAAAGTCCCATCGCGACCGTCTCAAATACCGTAAAAGAATAGTTAGAAGGTATTTTTTGAGCGACGTATGCAAAATGTCTCGCGAGTTGCTTTTTTGAAAACAACCCGATCGGAACACCCTCAATCTCAATCGAGCCGCTCTGGATCGACTGAAGTGCAAGAAGATGACGAATTAAGCTGGTCTTTCCAGAGCCGTTCGGACCGATTATGCCGTAGAAATGACCCTCTTCCAAACGACAATTAATATGATCAAGCAGCAATCTAGGTGCCGTTGACGGTTGCCAAGACAAACCGCTAACATCAACAGAATTCACACGCATAATTTTCGAAGAAATCCTGTTCATCGGATTGCCCCCTTCCGCGCAGAGCGAGCCAACAAAAATAAGAAATAGGGTGCTCCGAGAATGGCCGTAATAGCTCCGACCGGTATCTCAGACGGCGCAGCCATGGTCCGAGCCAGCGTATCACAGATGATCATAAATATCGCACCGACAACACAAGACAACGGCAAAAGACGCGTGTGCCTCGGACCGGCAATCAGACGTACAACATGCGGGATGATTAGCCCTACAAATCCAATTATTCCGCTGACAGAAACACATGCCGCTACCATAAGTGACGATACGAGTATCATCCACTTGCGCAGAGCTTCAACATCAACACCCATGCTCTGAGCAGAGTCGTCTCCGGTCATCATCAAATCTAAGGCTCTTGAAAGCGGTAAAATAGCCAGAAGCCCAAGCACAACGAATATAAGCATAAATATGACTCGCATCTCACTGGCGGCTGAAAAACTACCGAGCATCCACATATAGACCTTCTCGAGCTTTTCGCGATCTAGTACCATAATCATCGTTATCGCGGATGTCAAAAGAGAGCTAATCGCAATGCCGGCAAGTAAAATGCCAATCAAGGAAGATTTTCCCTCCGAAAACGATATTTTCAAGACACAAAATATGGTTGCGAGCGCGCCGACGAAAGCAGCGCCGGCAATGCCGCCAAGTCCAAACGCCGAGTAAGTGAATCCAAAAGATATAGCCACCGCAGCTCCGAAAGCCGCACCGGATGAAATACCGAGCACTTGAGGATCGGCAAGCGGATTGCGTAGTACCCCCTGAAGCACCGCCCCGGAAAGTGATAAACCGCATCCGACTAATCCGGCCAACAGAATCCGTGGTAATCGAATGGCCATAATAATGGTCTCGTGCGATTTCGGAATATACGCTGTAGAAACCTGTTGATCAAAGAACGGAATGTATGACATAAGAATGCGGATGATATCACGTATTTGGACGTGAACGGCACCCACCGATAGTGCGACGGCAACCATTATTGCAAGTAATGCCGTAAGTAAAATAGCCAACACCACCGGTTTACTCTTCATTGCGCCACGCTCTCTTCACTAAAAGGCCTCCGGATGGAAAAGCGCGGCCAACATCAGTATGCCTTCCGCATTCCTGAAGCCCTGCCTATCAACAAGATTGGAATCAATCCCGTAGACATGCCCTTCCTTCACCGCTCTCAAATCAGAATACGGCGCGGTCGAAATGAACGCATCCAGCATATACTGACTCACAATAATGATATCGGGATCCGCCTCAACCAGTGCCTCCAGCGAGAATGACCATCCGACAACGTCTTCTGCAACATTCTCACCGCCGGCCGCTTCGATCAGTTGGTGAAGATATGTATCTCCACCCACAGTGTAATCTCCATATTCACCGAAAGAAACGGCATAATAGACTTTGGGCTTGTCGAGTCCTTCGATAATCGCTTGCGTCTCCGAAATCAAAGTGTCCATCGCACTTGTAATATCTATGGCTTGACTGTTGCAATTTATTATTTCTCCCACAGACAATATCATATTGCGAACACCGTCAACGTCATATTCTTCGTGGATTACGATGACATTAATGCCCATTTCTGTGAGCTGGTTGAAACTATCTTCCGTGAAAATTGACGATGCAAGGACTAGGTCAGGCTCCATCGAGACAATCATTTCAACATTCGGAGAGTCAATGGCCCCCACAGAGTCAATTGAAAAAGCGGCATCAGGATAGTCGCAATAATCGGTGCGGCCAACAAGACGATTCTCAGCGCCCAGTTGAAAAATGAGTTCCGTCATATTCGGAGCACACGAGATAATTCTCTGCGGCTCTGACTCGAGCGTTGTCTCATTACCGTAAGAATCCGTAAACGTTAACGGATACTCTGTTTCAGGCACAGTTAAAACTTCAGTTGGAATCGTTGTAGAAATCGCCTCGGACTCTTCGACAACGGTAGTCTCCTCTGATACCGCGACTTGAGCAGCTGACGTAGTCACCGGCGATGAGGCGCTCTGTACTTCGGGCGTTGAGCACGCGAACAACGACAGCATCATCAATGCCGACAACAAAAAGACGTATAGTTTCTTAAACACAGGAATCTCCTTCTGTGCCTATCTTCCCTCCGAAGAAAACACAAAAAACGAACTCATCGGCAGGTCTCCTGGCTTCGGGTCAACCTATTCTTCGCGCCTTCTCAAATCTCAATCAAGACTCAATGGCAATTGACGAATTTCGTCCCCTTCACAGTAGCGGGGGCTGCTGCGGATTTAAACCGCATTCCCTATTATCTTGAATTAACAAGCACCGATGGCTTATACGGGTAATATAACGATGAAAATGAGATTTGACAAGACTAAATTATAAAATCATCAATTCACCATCCATATACAAAGACTCCTCTCGGTCGTGAGTGACCATGATCAATGTGCGGTGATTGCGGTGCTGCTTAACATAATCCATTGTCTCAAATTTCAGTTTATCATCGAGCCCCTTAAATGGTTCGTCCATCAGAATAATCTCAGCATCCGCGAGCATCGCCCTTGCGATTGCGACACGTCGACGCATCCCCCCACTCAGATTTTTGACCGGAACGGAGAGTCTTTCCGCAAGTCCGAGTTGCGTGAGATGAGATTGGATTAGCGAATCATCCACATTGGGCGCACACACCATTCGAACATTTGCCAATGCATTAAATGGTTCGCAGAGCCGATCTTCTTGAAAAACCGCTGCCTTGCGTGACGGAACCCCCTCTATCCGACCGTTGTCCGGCTCGGTTAGACCCATGAGCATATTTAATAGAGTTGTTTTCCCGCAACCGGAAGGCCCCATTATGACCGTTAAAGACCCGTTGACCATACGCAACGAAAAATCCGCAAAAACAACCTTCTCCCCGAAACGTTTGTCAACGTTCTCTAAAAGTATATTCATCACACCTTCTCCATTCTCTCGTAAACGCGTTTAACCGCAGTCAAAAAGAGCTTTTCGAAAACCACACTGATTACGACAATGACCAAAGTCCATGCAAAGAGCTCCGCTGAATTCAAGTAAATCTTTGCCTCATAGAGTCGTTCACCGATTGAACCTTTGGGAATGCCAATCACTTCGGCTGCTATTCCCGCTTTCCAGGCAAAGCCAATCGCTACGCCTGCCGCAGAAAGAAAGTAGTTTTTCACACCCGGCAAATAAATAAAAAAGAGTCGCCTTCGAATCGGCATCCGGAATACAAAGGCCATCTCCAAAAGCTTCTTATCGGTACTCTTGATGCCCTGAAGCACATTTGTATAGATGACGGGCAAAACCATCAGAAATGAGATAAACACCGATAAACGAGCCGCACCGAGCCACAGGAGGCAAAGTATAACAAACGATGCAACAGGCGTCGATTTGACCGCAGCCATGTATGGCCATAACAGGATCTCAATGGGCCGAAAGCGGGATGCAAAAAAAGCCAACAAAACACCTGCAATCAGCGCCGCAAAAAATCCGAGACTCATGCGAATCAAAGAATATAGAACAGTCGACCAGAAATCGGCAGTCTGAACCAAAATAAATAATTTTTCAAGAACTCGAACCGGAGTAACAAGAATAATACTCTGGTCAACTAGCATTGCCGCAACCTGCCAAACGGCAAGTGCGGCAACGACAGCAATTAGTTTTTCAAAAAGGCGATTACGCGCCGTAGTAGAAGCCGGACTCCGGGAGTTTTCCTCCGACCGCTTTTGGGTTTTCATTGTAAAGAACATTCAAATACCCCTCCATGGCGGCCTTCATCTCTCCACCGGCTATGTAGGTGATGTTACAGAACGGAATGGCCTTTTCGGCTATCGCTGCTTTAAAGATATCATACTTTTCGATCAATACTGCAGCATCCGCTGGGTTTGCATTCACATATTCGGTTGAGGTTTTATACTCTTCCAGAAACGCCTTAACCGCATCCGGATTTTCTTTAACAAAATCTGCTCGTGCTACAACAACACCGGTAATCATCAAACTTCCATTGTCGAGGTTGGCCCACTCTTGATTCATGTCAATTGCGACTCGAAGCTCAGGAAGCGTTGCTTTTGCGACAAACACATAGGGTTGCGGCAACATGGCAATGCCGGATTGATTTTCGGCCATCAACGCAACCACCTCTGAGGCCTCTGACTTAAATTCAATAGTGACATCATTATCGGGGTCAATGCCATTTTGAGTCAAGAGATATCTTAACGCATACTCAGGAGAAGAGCCCTTGCCCGATGCAAAAATCGTCTTTCCCTTAAGGTCAGCAAAAGTGTTAACATCATCACCCATATCAACGATATAATTGACGCCTAATGTATTGACCGCGAGGACTTGAATTTTGCCTTCCGTATTGTTGAAAAGTACGGACGCCAAATTAGCCGGAATTGCCGCCACATCAAGCTCACCGTTAATTAGTTTAGGTGTCACTTCATCAGCAGTTCCATGTATCGAAAATTCATATTTGTTCTTAGATGTCCCCTTGTCGGAAGCGTCCATCAGACCGACCATGCCCATGGATGTCGGACCCTTGAGTCCGGCCACTCGAATGGTCACGTCTTCCTTTTGCTTTTCAGAACAACCGGCAATTATTGCCATAGAAAGACCGACAGCGAGCAGTAGTGCAATCACTTTTTTCATGTATATTTCCTCCGAATGCTGTTTTAAAACAATTATAAGATTGCTTTAGTATTAATTATACTGTTTTGCTAGGAAAACGCACACAATTTGTTATTGTCATATGCACAGTAAAAATGCTCAATAATAATTATATATTCTCTTTTCCTAACAACAATCGGCAAAAAAAAGAAGCCCGAGCATACTCGGACTTCCTGCTTGGTGACCCGTAGGAGAATCGAACTCCTGTTTTCGCCGTGAAAGGGCGATGTCTTAACCTCTTGACCAACGGGCCATATGGTAGCGGCAGTGGGATTTGAACCTACGACCTGCCGGGTATGAACCGGACGCTCTGGCCAACTGAGCTATGCCGCCACATTGAAACACCAGATTTTCAACGCTTTACGATTCTAACAGCAGACTATGATCTTGTCAACAGCCTTTTTTTCGAAAAAACACAGTTAACTTCGGCCGTCAAATACCGAAACTTGAAAAAATGCTAAGGCATCGGAATCCAAGAAATTATCTGACGTCAAATGATCAGCCGACGGTAAACCATTTGCCCGTCTTCTGACTCGGCACCGCATAGTTCACCTGCTTTAATTGCTCTTCTGTCGCAGGCTCGGCGTAATCGACCTTCCAGTTTGCGCCGGTTTCGTCCGAGATCATTCGAATTAGAAAATATTCTTGTTCACTTCCGTTGTCGAAAAGCAGAACAACAAATACTGGATTGTTTTCACTCAAAACATTTGTATCAGGAAACCACTCGCTATCCTGGTAGTATTTGGGGATAATCCAATCACTAATCTGAAATCGAGCTTTTCCATTCTGACTTAACGCCATGGCATCCGCCCATTTTTCAAAATTCTCTTCGCCGCCCGGATCGGCTAGCTTATTTGACTGCCTGATATACTCGTCTTTATCAATCTCCCCCGCAAGGTACTCCGCATAGACACGTGCATATCTTTCAGATGCGATTTCGTAGCGAGAGACCAGCGTAGACTGTAGCGATGCAGAAAGCAGCACGGTGATTGATACTGCGACCACGAACAACGCGATGAGTTGCGGCCACCTCATCTTTTTTCGACCGTTCGGCTGACTTTCGTATACGCGCTTGATATTGAATCCCAATAGCGGACCAATAAACAATACCCACATGACCGCATATACGAAAACTGCTGTTTGCATTCTTTACTCCTATAACACTTTACTCAAAAATTCTTTGGTTCGGGGCTTTTTCGGATTCAGAAAAACTTCAGCGGGTGTGCCTTGTTCATAGATAATACCTTCGTCCATATATAGGACTCTATCCGCAGCTTCACGAGCAAAACCCATTTCATGAGTCACAACGACCATAGTCATTCCGGACTTTGCCAGTTCCTTCATGACATCGAGCACCTCTCCGACCATTTCAGGATCAAGCGCAGACGTCGGCTCATCAAAAAGCATTATTTCCGGATTCATTGCCAGTGCCCTGGCAATAGCCACGCGTTGCTTCTGACCACCGGACAAGCGATTCGGATAAGCCGTAGCCTTTTCTTCAAGACCGACCCGAGACAATAACCGCATCGCATTCTCTTCTGCTTGCTTTGCACTCATGCGAAGTGCCTTCATCGGCGCCAACGTAATATTGTCAATCACCGTCAAATTCGGGAAAAGATTGAATTGCTGAAATACCATGCCCGCCTTCTGCCGAAGTCGGTCAATGTCCTTTTTATGTTCAGTCATTGAGACGCCGTCAAGAACAATATCCCCTTTGTCCGGCTCTTCCAGAAAATTCAAACATCGAAGAAATGTACTTTTACCCGAGCCCGACGGACCAATGACACAAACCACTTCACCGCGACGAATCTCCGCATCAATTCCCTTGAGGACATCGAGTTTCCCGAATGACTTGTAGAGATTTGTAACACTAATCACCGGCCCTCATCCTCCGTTCGAGACGATCCAATGCGGATGCCATTGTTGTTGTCATAAGCAAATAAATGTATGCGACACAAAGCGGTGCGACCATACCGTTGTAAGTAATGCTTGAAATGTGCTGCCCGCCCTTATTTAAGTCAACTATGCTAATATAACCGGCAATCGATGTCTCCTTGAGTAGCACAATAAACTCATTTCCCAAAGCTGGGAGTACATTTTTGACGGCCTGTGGAATAACAATGTAGCGCATCGTTTGGAATGACGACAACCCAAGCGATCGACCAGCTTCCGTCTGCCCTTTATCCACAGCCATGATGCCGCCGCGAACAATTTCCGCAACATATGCGGCACTGTTCAGCCCAAAAGCGATTGCGGCAATCAGCATCGCCGGCAATCCCGACTTAGCCAACACTACGAAATAAATGACAGTTAACTGAACCACTGCGGGCGTGCCTCTGATGACGGTAATATAGGCATTTGCAAAAGATGCAGTCGCACCCTTATTACGAATTTTGAAAATGGCGATTATCAGCCCGAGAGCCACACCGATGAGCGCAGCACTTAAGGTCAGCTGAACAGACACTACAAAGCCGTTGACAAGGAAATTAAAACGATCTTCCTTAATCAAGGCCAAATATATCATATCCGAAAAGGATCGTATCAGCTCATCAAACACTATTCATTACTCCCAAATGAGTCGTGTGCCACATCGTACGCAAAAGCTTAAGGTATGCTCCAGGCTCATTTCACGTATTTATCAATAACCTTATCAAACTCACCGTTTTCTCTAATCTTCGTGAGTGCAGCGTTGACCTGATCGAGCAAAACTTTATTGCCCTTTGCAACAGCCATGGCATACATTTCGTTCTCAAACTCACCCTCGATCAAAAGCAGGCCATCATTGATTTCAGCATATTCCTTCGCAGGATTATTATCGATGATGACAGCATCAACCTGGCCGTTCTTCAGCGCTTCAACGGCGAGCATTCCATTCTGGAAGTTCTTAATCTGAGACAAATCATTTACAAATTCCTCTGCGCAGAACATACCGGTCGTTCCGGTCTGAACGCCAATTAATTTATCGGCCAAGTCTTCTATGCCCGTATAACCCGAATCATCAAGAACGATGACCGTCTGCGCCGCTGTGTAATAGGATTGTGAAAAGTCCATGGACTCCTCGCGATCCGGACGAACTGTCAAACCGGCGGCGATAATATCAATCTGTCCGTTTGCAAGTGCGGTCGGAAGAGAATCAAAATCCATATCTACGATTTTGAGTTCTACTCCCATTTCAGCTGCAATCAAAGCCATCATATCGGCATCTACACCGACCACTTGGCCACCCTCCATATATTCGAACGGCGGAAACGCCGCGTTCGTTCCCATAACTAAAACTTTAGGATCCTTTGTCCCCGTATCATTCTTTTCCTTAGCACAAGATACAAGACCGGTCAAAAGTCCGGTAATAACCAGAATAATAGCCACCAACTTTATTTTCTTCATAATATTACCCCTATGCCATTAATGTTTCCGTCAGATATTACACAATTACACTACAAACAATGCATCTCTTTGTCAATTGAGTATTTTTTACATTATGTCGTCATTGTCGATTTCCGTTGATATTGTCGCATCTTTGCTTCAATTAATCTTTTGCGATTGATTATGATCAATAAAAAAGGATGTTTGTTTATGAATGCTTATTGCACATGCTCAACAGTGAGTCCCTCCCATCTCGAATTATCTCACATAACCCCTTCGAGTTTGCAGATTGATCATTGTTCTACGTACTCCAACTCCAGAGTCATAAAGGCCAACGGCTCGCAGTTAGCCCATGTTGTTCACACCATAGCGTCAGAACTGCGAATATACTATCATTTATCCTATTTGCGATTGCACTTCGGAACATCATTCAAGCCATCCTCAACGGCAATCCTCTTTCAGCAAAGAGTTTTATCTGACATCTATGTCCAAAAGTCTCTGGATCTTTATATTGACCATTACGATTCCGTTATCACTTTTGCGTTGCTCGCCTCAACACAATCTGCAAACAATTCCGAAAGCCATCAGTATATAATTCGTTTGCCGCCGCTGTGGAGAGATACGATTGCAAAGCAGATAAATTCACAGCCTTCACAAAAGGCCCAATCTTCGTCTCCCGGTTGTTCCGACCCGACCAAGCGCGCGCGATTACAGCCTCTGTCAGCTTCAACTCGTTTTCTTGGCGGAGACATATATGATTCCCATAAACCGGACACGATGATACTATTCCGAGTTCGCCCATCAATGCAATTTGAAGCCTATGTGTTATCCGGGCATGAAAAAGCAGGCTTCCAACCGATACTATCGGCGAAAGCCTGCTTGGTTTCAAAGGAATAGAAATAGGAGCGCCAAGATTACTTAATCTCGACGTCTGCTCCGGCATCCTTCAGCTTAGCAGCGGCTGCATCAGCATCTTCTTTGGAAACATTCTCTTTAACCGGCTTCGGAGCGCCATCGACCAAATCTTTGGCTTCCTTGAGGCCCAAGCCCGTGATCTCACGGACAACCTTGATAACAGCAATTTTCGCTGCACCGGCGCTCTTAAGAACAACGGTGAACTCTGTTTGTTCAGCAACTGCAGCAGCTTCGCCACCGGCAGCAGGAGCTGCAACAGCAAGAGCAGCAGCGGATACGCCGAACTCTTCTTCAATGCCCTTCTCAAGCTCAAAAAGCTCCATAACGGTCAGGGTCTTCACATCTTCGAGAATCTTTGTTACTTTCTCACTGGCCATGATTGTTACCTCCAATTATATTGCCGAATCGGCATCATTTGTTGTTACCGATTACTCGGCAGCGTCTGCGGTTGGATCTGCCACTTCTTCGGTTGCTTCTGGAGCAGCCGCTTCAGCAGTTTCTTCTTGTGATGCTTCTTCAGTTGCTTCTGGAGCAGCCGCTTCGGCAGTCTCTTTTTCTGTTACTTCTGCAACTACTTCGGCAGGCTCTTCGGAAACGACTACGCCACTCTCTTCTTGAAGCTTTTCGGCAGCAGCCTTAAGCAACATTGCGAGCTTGGTAAGTGGGAAAAGCAATCCGTAAGCAATTTGTCCGCAAAGAACTTCTTTTGTAGGAATCTTGGCAAGAGTGTTCACTTGCTCAACAGTCGCAGCGGCACCTTCAATGATACCACCCTTAATGTCGAGCTTGCTGTACTTGTCTGCATATTCCTTGATGATCTTCGCGGGGGCGATCAAGTCCTCGTTGGAGTAAGCAATAGCGGTCGGACCCTTGAAAACATCATCGAGACCTGAAACACCAAGTTCATCAAAAACCAACTTTGCAGTAGAGTTCTTAACAACCTTGTAGGTCACGTTGTTTTTTCTGAGGTCAGCGCGCATTTGCGTATCCTGGAGTACAGTCAAACCACGAGCATCCGTAAATACGAACGACTTCGCCTGTTTGTAATCCGACACCAGGTCAGCGACGACTTTTTGCTTCGCCTCGAGAATTCTTTGGCTTGGCATAATGTGCACCTCCTTGACTAATATATAAATACCCCTCGCCGTGACGGTCGAGGGGTACAAAATCACAATCAAAGATATGTGTTTTGCCTGAATCCTCGGCGGGACGACCGAATCGTTTACAGCCCATAGGGCTTCCTGCTGTCTTTGGCTTGGCTATTTATTCAGTTGTTGCGGTCCTTAGGCGGTACCATACCATTGGTCAGAACTAAATTCTGACGGCGTTGACACGGATTCCAGGGCCCATGGTTGAAGCGATGGATACGTTCTTAAGGTATTGACCCTTGGACGCCGAAGGCTTCGCCTTGATAATGGCTTCCATGATTACCTTGAAATTCTCCTCGAGCTTCTCCTGGCCGAAAGATACCTTGCCGATTGGACAGTGAATGATATTGCTCTTGTCCAAACGGTACTCGATTTTACCGGCCTTGATGTCATTGATTGCCTTGGTCACATCCATAGTAACGGTACCGGACTTCGGGTTCGGCATCAAGCCCTTTGGGCCGAGAACCTTACCGAGACGACCGACGACGCCCATCATATCCGGAGTCGCAACGATAACATCAAAATCAAACCAATTCTCTTTGGTAATCTTCTCTACAAGATCCTCAGCGCCGACGAAATCTGCGCCGCTTTCTTTGGCTTCATCAGCCTTCGGACCCTTAGCGAAAACCAATACCTTCTTGGAACGACCGGTTCCGTGAGGTAAAACGACCGCACCACGGACTTGTTGGTCCGCATGACGTGCATCGACACCCAAACGAACGTGCAGTTCGACCATCTCGTCAAACTTCGCTTTCGCGGTCTCCTGAACCAGACGAATCGCTTCCGAAGGATCGTAGGCGACTGATCTGTCTACGAGCTTAACGAGCTCATTATATCTCTTGCCTCTTTTCATTACTTTACTCTCCTTGTGAAGACTTAGTCATCGATTATAACGATGCCCATGCTGCGTGCAGTTCCGGCTACCATGCGAGCGCATGATTCGATATCGGATGCATTTGTATCCGGCATCTTGATCTCGGCAATTTTACGACACTCTGAAAAAGGAAGCTTAGCGACCTTATCACTGTTCGGTTTGCCCGATCCACTTTCTATGTTTGCTGCTTTCTTTAGCAACACCGGTACCGGCGGAGTCTTGGTAATGAAAGTATACGTTCTGTCCGCATAAACCGTAATGACAACAGGAATGATTAATCCGGCGTCCTTTGCGGTTCTTTCATTAAATTCCTTGACAAACTGAGCGATATTAACGCTATGTTGACCAAGGGCTGGTCCGACCGGCGGCGCTGGCGTCGCTTTGCCTGCGGGTATCTGAAGCTTGATATACCCTGTGACTTTCTTTGCCATAATTGGCCACCTCCCAAATATATTGACGAAAGTCTTATCCTCTCTCGTCTGTTCTTCACGTCACACAAAGTGACGGGATAAGCATTTGTGTTGCTTCAATGAGCGATTGAATCATGCTCAGCAAAGCGGTTAAAGACATTGCGTCAGGTTCTGATTACCTGTGCAAAGTCGAGCTCAATCGGCGTTTCGCGTCCGAACATCGAAATGCGAACACGTACGGAATGCTTCTCGTGGTTGATTTCTTCTACAACACCGATACAATCCGAAAACGGTCCGGATACCAATCGAACAGAATCACCGACAGAATAGTCAACAGTCGGTACCCAATTGGACTCGAGCCCCATAATCATGAGTTCTTCATCGGACAAAGGAACCGGCTTGCTTGAACTAGGGCCAACAAAGCCCGTCACACCTCTGGTGTTTCGCACAATGTACCAGACTTCCTCCGTATAAACCATCTTGACCAAAACATAGCCGGGATAGATCTTCTTCATAACGGTCTTTTTCTTACCGTCCTTGACTTCGATCTGCTCCTCCATCGGGACCGACACTTCTTGAATCATCTCTTGAAGTCCGCGATTCTCGATAACGGTTTCCAGTGTTGTCTTAACCTTATTCTCGTAACCGGAATAAGTGTGAATGACATACCACTTGGCTTCATTTAATTGGTTTTCGTCCGCCATGTATATGCTCCTAACTGGTTATGCGATTAACGCAATTACTGCGCCGAAGACGCAGTGGTCTCTTCTGGTGTCTCTGAGGCCGTGGTCTCCTGAACTGAAGTCTCAGCACTCGAGGATGCTTCATCGGCTAGCGTTGTCACCTTGGCCGGCACCTGCTCGTAAAAACCAGCCTTAGTCAAGAGGAATCCGGCGCCTTTGCTAATGCCGGTGAGAATGACAATAGCGATGCCAATAACCACCAAAACGACAGCAGAAGTCTGCATCAGCTTCTCCTTCGTCGGCCAAATGACTCTCCGCAATTCAGCTACAATTGAACTGAAAAAACGTGTTAGCCACTTGAAAATATTCTTGCTCTTCTTTTTTTCACTCATCGGTTAACCCTCTCCGCAATATTCCAACATGGAAATTACTTGGTTTCCTTGTGTGCAGTGTGCTTGCGGCAAAATGGACAATACTTGTTGAGCGTCATTCTGTCCGGATTGTTTTTCTTGTTCTTGTATGTCTGATAATTTCTCTGTTTGCACTCTTCACAAGCCAATGTAAGCTTGTCTCGTGCACCTGCCTTGGTTGCCATGTCGAACACCTCCAAAATAAGCATCTCCAGGATGCTTTATCGCACAAAAAAAATAAACCGCTTCAGCGATAGCAAACGAAATTCTAACATAGATAGCGATGAGAGTCAAACAAATCGAGCGTTTTTTGTGAAATGTTGCGATTGCCTTTGTTGAAACACAAAAATTCGGTTGCTTAGTCTCCCTGTGAAGCCAAAACCAACTATTGCGAGCATCGCTCAGCGCCGCTTCTTAAGCTCATTATATATGTCTTCAGGAGTAATATCCTTCTCTGCCATCAGAACCATCAAGTGATACTGTAAATCTGCAATTTCGTAAATAATTGCGCTCTTTTCGCCGGAAAGAGAAGAAATCACGACTTCGACAGATTCCTCACCAATCTTTTTCAAAATTTTATCGATGCCCTTCGAAAATAGATAGTTGGTATACGAGCCCTCAACCGGGTTTTTCTTTCGATCAGTGATGACCTCGTAGAGTTCTTGAACAACTGCGGCATTTGATGTGTTTGGATCCATTTTGTTATTCCTCCTCAGTTTGAGAATCAGATAAAACGTCGTCCGGCCCCGAAAAGAAACAGGTCCGATTTCCGGTATGGCACGCCACGCCTTTCTGTTCTATATAAAAAAGTAGTGTATCACGGTCACAATCGATTTTGTAATCGATGACCTTTTGGGTGTGTCCGGATGTCTCTCCCTTTTTCCAAAGGCGCCCGCGACTTCGGGAGTGATAATGCATGAAGCCCGTAGAGAGCGTCAAGTCAAACGCTTCGTAATCCATATATGCCAGCATCAAGACGTCCTTTTTATCTCCGTCAACGACAATCGCCGGAACCAAGCCGTCGTGGTCTTTCTTAAAGCGTTGCCACAAAGCGTTTGCTTTGCCGACATGCCGCACAGGAACGCCTCGAGATTGCAGATAATTCTTTAATTCAGAAATCTCAATCTCCCCGAAGTGAAAAAGGCTAGCCGCTAAAACCGCGTCTGCTTTACCGTCGACGATTCCGTCATAAAAATCGGACATCTTTCCTGCACCACCCGATGCAATGACAGGTATTCCGACCGCTTCTGAAATCAACGCCGTGATGACATTGTCAAAGCCACTTTTCGTTCCATCGCGATCCATACTGGTCAAAAGAATTTCTCCGGCTCCAAGCATCTCTGCTTCTCTCGCCCATTCAACGGCATCCAAACCAGTCGGTTTGGTGCCTCCTGCAATAACCACTTCATAACCGCTGGGAAACTCAGAGGTTACTTCTCTCTTCTTGACATCGATCGCAACGACAATGCACTGCGCTCCAAACTTATCAGAGGCCGTCTTAACCAGCGATCGATCATTTACCGCAGCAGAATTTAGAGATACCTTGTCCGCTCCGGCATTCAGTATCTCACGAATATCCTCTGTCGTGCGTATACCGCCGCCGACAGTGAAAGGAATAAAGACTTCGTTGGCAACACGCGTCACCATATCAATCATTGTACCGCGTCCTTCGAGGGTCGCCGAAATGTCCAAAAAAACCAACTCATCCGCACCCGAGAGATTATAAACCTTCGCAATTTCGACCGGGTCTCCTGCGTCTCTTAGAGATACAAAATTGACTCCTTTGACGACACGCCCGTCTTTGACGTCAAGACATGGAATTATTCGTTTTGCATGCATTCGGACAACCTCACTTTCCCTTCATAGATCGCTTTGCCGACGATAACACCGACACAACCCGTTTTTTTGATATCGATAATATCTTCCGGTGAGCCAATCCCACCGGATGCAATGACATCCATTCCCGTCACTGCAACCATTTCGGCTGTTTGCGCCGTAGCCGGACCGATCAACATGCCATCACGCGAAATGTCTGTATAAATGACGATCTGAGCACCGAGAGACTTCATTTGAAGCGCAAATACCGTTGCCCTAATGCCGGAGCGGTTTGTCCATCCGTCAACTGCGACATCGCCGTCATGAGCATCGATACCAATGGCGATTTGATTGGCATACTTCGCCAATGCCGCCTCAGTAAAAGCGCGATCACGCATTGCAGACGTTCCTAACACACATCTTGATACTCCGTAATCCTCAATGAGTCGAGTGAGTGTCTCCATATTCCGAATACCGCCGCCGGTCTGTATTTTAAGACCGGTATTTGCAGCAATTCTTCCAATTATGTCGTGATTGGTCGGCACCCCGGTCTTCGCCGCATTGAGATCCACTATGTGAATCCACTTTGCTCCTTGGGACTTAAAATCCTGTGCCACATCCTCGGGCTGATCCGAATATCTCGTGACTTGATCATAAAGTCCTTGCTTCAGACGAACACACTTGCCGTCCAATAGGTCTATCGCCGGGTAAATAATCATCTCGTCCTCCTCGCCCATCGATTCAGAATCGCCAAACCCACTTCTCCACTTTTTTCAGGGTGAAACTGAGTTGCCAGAATATTATCTTTGCTAACCGCACAAGCAAACGGGATCCCGAAAAACGCTTCTGCAGCAACATGTGATCGATCTTCCGGATCACAATAATACGAATGTACAAAATAGACGTAATCGCCTGAGCGAAAGACATGATCATTGGCCGAGATCAAGTCGTTCCAGCCCATGTGCGGGATCTTTTGGCCTTCAGGTTTCGGCAAACGCCTGACCTTGCCCTTGATTATACCCAATCCTTTATTCGCTCCTTCGTCAGAACCATCGAACAAAAGTTGCATCCCTAGGCATACCCCGAGAAACGGACGTCCCGACGACACGTAATCGCAAACCGTCTGATCCAACCCGAGCTTCGAAAGAGCCTCCATGGCAGGATCAAAAGCGCCGACACCCGGCAATATGACGCCAGATGCAGTCAAGACCTGCTCCGAATCGCGTGTAATGATGCTATCATAACCTAAATAGTTTAGGGCCTTTTGGACCGAGCCCAAATTACCCATCCCATAGTCGACGATTGCAATCATTCGAGCACCTTTCCGGTCAATAGACTATACGCTTCTTTATACTTCTCGGAAGTCTTCATGATGACCTCCTCCGGCAAAGTCGGCGCCGGATAAGTCTTGTCCCAATCGGTACTTTCAAGCCATTCACGCAAATACTGCTTGTCAAAACTCTTTTGTGGCCGGCCGGGTTCGTAATCGGATAAGTCCCAAAAACGAGACGAGTCAGGAGTCAACATCTCGTCGGCAATAATCAGCTGTCCATCAATGGTGCCGAACTCAAACTTGGTATCTGCAAGAATTAATCCCTTATCGAGAGCATAATCGGCGCCGGCTTTGTATAAAGCAAGACTTGCGTCTTTGAGGCGATTGGCATCCTCTCCACCGATTAGTTCTTCGAGCTGGCTCATCGTGATATTGATATCATGACCCTCATCGGCCTTGGTCGACGGAGAGAACATCGGCTCCGGAAGACGATCGCCCTGACGAAGCCCCTTCGGCATTTGGACACCGCTTACGGTTCCTGTTGCATTGTATTCCTTGAGCGCAGAACCTTCAAGATATCCTCGAACAATGCACTCCGCAGGAAACATCTTGGCCTTCTTAACCCACATAGATCGGCCACGAAGCTTGTCGGCATGCTGGTCGAGACCCATCGGATACGCCTCGGGATTCGTTGAAATGACGTGGTTTGCAACGATGCCCTTCGTGAATTCAAACCAGAATGCGGATATACTGTTAAGAACCTTCCCTTTATCCGGAATACACTCGTCAAAAACAACATCAAATGCAGAAATGCGATCGGTGACAATCATGAGCATAGAATCGCCGAGGTCGTAGACATCGCGAACCTTTCCCTTAATCAGTAGAGGCAAATCAATATAATCTGTGTCGCGTTGTGTGGTCATATTGTGTCTCCTTTAATTTTTATATTCAAAGGCTGCCCGGAAAAAATCAAAGCACGCCCTTAGTTGACGGAATCTCATCCGAGAACTTCGGGTCTATCGCCACTGCGATGCGAAGTGCTCGTGCAAAGGATTTGAATAATGCCTCAATCTTGTGGTGGTCGTTGCCGCCGTATTCGCAAGACAGATGCAATGTCATGCCCGCCTGAAATGCTAGCGCTCGAAAAAACTCCTCGGCCAACTCGGTGTCAAATTCACCCACACGGTCACCGGAAAACGATGCTCGAAAAACTAAAAAAGCGCGCCCAGAAATGTCCAATGCACAGTTGGCCAAGGTCTCATCCATCGGAACCGTAAAAAAACCGTAGCGGTTGATGCCTGTCTTGTCAGACAGTGCTTCCCCAATGGCCTTCCCGATGACGATGCCGACGTCTTCTACCGTGTGATGACCGTCCACCTGAATATCGCCGACGGCTTTAACAATAAGATCCATACCGGAGTGACGCGCCAATAAAGTCAACATGTGATCAAAAAAACCGATGCCGGTTGAAATATCACTTTGACCGCGACCATCTATGGTCACGCGCACTTCAATTTGCGTCTCTTTGGTGTCTCTTTTGATGCTGGCCGTTCGTAAAACGGATTCGGAATTATTAATCATTTCTCGCCCTCTTCTATGGAATTGATTGCCGCACTCATTGCCGTCAGCAAGGCATTAACCTCATTATCCGTACCCACGGAAATTCTCAGGTACCCACTGATCCTCAATTTTTTGAAATACCTAACCAGTATACCTTCATTTTTCAGATAATTGTATACATACTCCGCTCGATTTTCGCCGACATTCACGAACAAAAAATTCGCAGATGATGGCAAAACGTCCAAGCCCATCTTCAAAAATGCCACTTGCATCCTCTCGCGAGTCGCAAGGATTTTCCTCGTGCTCTCTTCCGTCCACAAGCGGTCGCGCACAGCTATCTCAGCTATTTTCTGTGCAAAACGGTCCAGAGGATACGAATTAAATGAGTCTCTTATACGGCAAAGGCCTTCTATTAATTCTTCTGAGGCGATGGCATATCCCAATCGCAGCCCAGCCAATGCGTGCGATTTTGAGAGCGTACCAACCACCAGCAGATTTGGATAACGATCAATCAGTGCGATTGCCGACTCCCCACCAAAAACGACATAAGCCTCGTCAATCAGGACCACACGATTCGGATTGGCCTTGAGAATCGATTCAACTTCGCCCAGAGGCATTGAAATACCGGTCGGCGCGTTGGGATTGGCAATAACCACCCCGCCGCATTCTTTGTCGCAAAACGCTGCAACATCAATTCGCATATCTTCTCGCAACGGAATGTTCTTGCAAGGAATGTCGTAAAGCTTGGCATAAACCGGATAAAAACTATATGAGATATCCGGCAACAAAAGCGGCCTTGCTTCCGCTCCTGATTCAAAAAACGCCTGAAACGCAAATGCCAAAACCTCGTCCGAGCCATTACCACAGAAAATATTACCGACCGGAACGTTAAAATAGTCGGACATCGCCATCCTCAAGTCAAGGCTCTGGGGATCCGGATAAAGGCGCAACGATACCGGGTCGAAGCAATCCATCGTCGAGCGAATACTTGGTGACGGCGGGTACGGATTCTCATTGGTATTCAGTTTGATGACCTTTTGCCCCTCTCGCGGTTGCTCACCGGCGACATAGGGCGTTAACTCTTGAGTTTTTTTATTCCAAAAACGACTCATATATTTCCTCGCTTACACTTTTGCCATTAAATAGCCAAATCCCGTTAAAAGGTGTTCACCGATCTCCAATTTACTCAAAACGAACAGTAACCGCTTGCGCGTGTGCTTCAAGACCCTCCGCCCTTGCAAAATAAGCAATATCTTCATAGCACGATTTCAGTGTTGCTTCATCGTAGCGGATCAAACTGATTTTTTTCGTAAAATCTCCGACATTCAATGGCGAAAAGAATCGGGCCGTGCCGGACGTCGGCAACGTGTGATTTGGACCGGCAAAATAATCACCGACGGATTCCGGAGTAAAGTTTCCGACAAAAATGGCGCCGGCATTCTTAACCTTACTGATCCAAACATCGGGATTACTGATGCAAAGTTCCAAATGTTCCGGCGCAATTTCTTCAGAAAACGCAAGCGCGTCCTCAAGTGTCGGAACGTTGACAATCGCGCAATAATTCTTCAGTGATTCGCTTAGAATACTTTTCCGCGGTGATTTCTCAGAACGTCGATCAACCGCTTCCATAACAGCATCCGCCAAAGTCGCGCTGGTGGTTAGCAATACGGCTGACGCGAGCTTATCATGCTCGGCTTGCGATAGCATATCCGCTGCGACAAACTCAGGCCTGGCGCTGTCATCTGCAATAATCAATATCTCACTCGGACCGGCAAACATATCGATATCAATCTGCCCGAAAAGAAGTCTTTTCGCTGTATTAACATAAATGTTTCCGGGGCCGCATACTTTATCAACTCTAGGCACAGTCGCGGTGCCGTAAGCCATTGCGGCAATCGCTTGTGCTCCGCCAATTTTATATATCTCATCAACGCCAGCGAGCTTAGCTGCAGCCAAAATCGTTGGGTCCAGGGTCCCGTCCTTACGTGGCGGAGAACACAGTATCACGCGTGGCACACCGGCGACTTTCGCAGGTATCGTGTCCATCAGAACGGTTGACGGAAGCGGCGCCGTACCGGCAGGAACATACACACCCACCACCGAGAGCGGTCGGACAAGCATGCCCACCTCGGCGTGCTCACCGACACTTATGCGATAGCCTTCTTCTTTTTGTTTATCGTGAAAAATTCGAATATTATCGGCTGCCTTCTGCATTATTCCGATTAATTTCTCGTCTACTTGCGATAGCCCGACTCGCATTTCTTCTTCTGTGACGCGAAAAAGGTTCTCAGAAAGATCTGCGCCATCAAACCGACTCGTATACTCCAGAACCGCCTCATCTCCTCGCGTCCTGACCTGTTCAATAATATCCTGTACCGTTTTGATTATCGGCTCAAGAGACATTTTTCCGCGCATGCCCAGCGCTTCAGATACCTTTTTTAACGACTCCTTTGAACCGTCAATGTATCGGCACTTCATAATTCGTCCTCCGCACTTTTTTCGGCAAGCTTCTCGCGCAAAGCATCCAGCATCGGGACAATTTCAGCCGCCTTCATCTTCATTGATACACGATTCACGACCATGCGAGCGGATACATCTGCGATAGTCTCCAAGACGTCAAGGCCGTTTTCACGAAGTGTGCGTCCGGATTCGACTATGTCGACAATTACCTCGGCCAATCCAATTAATGGCGCGAGTTCGACTGATCCGTTGAGCTTGATAATTTCCACGCTCTCACGCTTGGTCTTTTCAAAATATTCTCGCGTAATATTGGGGTATTTGGTCCCCACACGCTTGTTCGGAATTCGATCGAGACGCCCTTTCAAATTCTCGGGACCACAAACGCAAATTCGACAGGCACCGAAACGAAGATCTATCACCTCATAGAGTTGTCGGTTTTCTTCCATCAGTGTATCTTTTCCGACGACACCGATATCCGCCGCTCCATACTCGACATATGTCGGCACGTCGGCAGGCTTGGCCATAATGAACCGTAAACCGGCTTCCTTATCCTCCAAAATGAGCTTGCGCGTCTGTTGTTTAGCCGCAGCGCAATTGTATCCGGCAGATTCCAGAAGTTCTATGGCCTTATCCGCCAGTCGTCCCTTAGAAAGTGCAATTGTTATCATTTTCTCAAAATCTCCTCTATGTCTTTACCGCAGTCACATTTATTTAGGAATATGACCTGCTGGATCTTTCGTTTTTTCGCATACTCGAAAAGCGCCTGTTCTTGCTTGTTTGATACGTCTAATATAACCGTCATCTTTTTCTTTCTCAGCAGTCGAACCGCATCAATGGCTTTTTTTCTTAAGCCGTTCTCATCCTCGAAACCGACGATGACATCGATCGGTGTGTTAGAAAATGCCTTGCCTTGACGATGAAGCGCCGCGATACATAGTGTGATGCCGATCGAAAATCCGACTGCAGAAAGATCTCGGCCAAAAACAGACACAACCTTATCATAACGACCACCGGAAATGATTGGAAACCCGACTTCATGTGTATATCCCTTGAAAATCATTCCAGTGTAGTAATCCAGGCCGCGAAGCATTCCCAAATCAACGGAAACATATTTCAAGTAGCCGTAATCATCGAGGGCACTTAGGATTTCTCGAAGATTTTCAATTGCCGCAGTTGCCTTAGGGCTCTTAACTCTCGACGCCAACAGCTCCAATATTTCGAATTTGCCAAAAAGTGTCGGAATCATCGACAATGTCTTCTGATCCTCTTCAGACAAATTAAACCGTGCAGCCATTTTTTCGAGCATAACCGAATCCTTGCGGTCGACCAATTGCGAAAGAAGAACTGCATCTTCACCGTTGATGCCAAAGTCATCCATCAGGCCTCTGAAAAAATCAACTTGCCCAATCGAGATTTGAAGATCTGTCAGGCCGAGCTCCAATGCCGACGCAATCGACAACGCAATGACTTCTGCATCGGCCTGCGCGCCGCCGGCACCCAATAGTTCTACGCCGGCCTGTGCAAATTCTCTTTGCTTTCCGCCGCCGGACTCGCGAAAACGATACATATTCCCGATATAACAGAACCTGAGCGGCGGTTCTTCTTCCTTATATATAGTCGCCGCCAAACGTGCGACGGGCACGGTACCATCATATCTCAATGAAAGAATGCGGCCCTCCTGGTCGGTGAGCTTATATAGATTTTCCGGGGCGACAAAATCTCCACCGGCATACACATCAAAAAACTCGATGCCCGGAGTCTCGATCTCCCGATATCCCCCACAGGAGAACAACTGGCGAAGTTTTCCTTCTATCCCTCTTTTGGCTGCGCAGTCCTCCGGAAGCATGTCGCTCAATCCGTCCGGCGTGTGAAATCTATACGTACCCATGAAACCTCCCCAGTAATACTTTCATTTTTGATCATCATTGTGATTCATTTTGCTCAACATTGCAATAGATTAGTTGCAAATGCTTTATCGCTTTACTTGGATAAAGTGGTAAAGCATTTCGTATTATAAATAATGATTCTATCCTTGTCAAGTGACCTCTGTACGAAAAGTCGGAGCGATATCAAAAGTTATTCGGCGGCGCATATGCACTACAATCTACCGAAAAATTGCAAACATTTTCCGAACAATCCAGCAGTAGCATTGCTTTACAAATACATCAGGGCTAGCATAAGAATAAGTGAGAATAGTACTTTTATTTCAATGTCTCACACGACAATCTTCTTATTCTCTATATCATATCGGAAATATCGGAAGTCGTCGGTGTGATGACATCAGCAAAGGAGATAAGCTATGTTTTGTTATCAATGTCAGGAGACTGCAAGAAATACCGGATGTACCGTAAGAGGCGTATGCGGAAAAGTCGAAAACGTCGCAGCGCTACAGGATTTGCTCATCTATACCCTCAAGGGCATTTCTGAGATTGTTATCAAAGACCATGTTGCAACCGAACTTTGCGGCTCACTCAACATCGATGTCATTGAGAGTTTATTCATGACAATCACCAATGCGAATTTTGATGAAGAAGCGTTCGAATCTCAGATCAAGAAGATGATTGTCGCACGTGACGGCATTCGACAATCCCGCGACGGATTATCGGACGCGGCTACTTTCAGGGTTTCTTCGAGAGAGTCGATGATCGAAAAGGCTCAGTCTGTCGGGGTTTTATCCACAGATAACGAAGACATCCGCTCTTTACGTCAATTAATCATCTATGGGCTTAAGGGCATGGCGGCTTACACCGAGCATGCCGAGAGAATCGGCTTTAGAGACAGTGACATATTCTCATTCGTATACGAGGCGCTAGCGGCGACGCTCAATGATCAACTCAGTGTTGATGATCTCGTGGCACTGACCATAAAGACCGGCGAATACGGCGTAAATGCGATGGCTCTCCTCGACCAGGCCAATACGACACGTTTCGGCAATCCGGAGATCACCACGGTTAATCTCGGTGTTCGCGAGAACCCGGCGATTCTGATTTCGGGTCATGATTTAGTCGACTTGGAGCAATTGCTTGAGCAGACCAAAGATCAAGGCGTCGACGTTTATACTCACAGCGAAATGCTTCCGGCTCACTATTACCCGGTACTCAATAAATATGAACATTTAGTTGGAAACTATGGTAATGCTTGGTGGAAGCAACTTGAAGAGTTCGAATCTTTCCATGGGCCGATTCTATTTACTACAAACTGCATCGTACCGCCCAGAAATCCCGAGATTCAGGCGCGCATTTTCACGACCGGTGCTGCGGGATTCCCGGGGTGCAAGCACATATTGTCCGACGATAAGGGCCTAAAGGACTTTTCGGAAATCATTGAACTTGCCAAGACTTTAGCGCCACCGGAGCAGATTGAGAGCGGCACTATTGTCGGCGGATTTGCTCACAACCAAGTGATTATGCTCGCTGACAAAATCGTCGAAGCCGTTAAGTCCGGTGCCATTAAAAAGTTTTTTGTCATGGGCGGATGCGACGGTCGCATGAAGTCCCGTGAATACTACACCAATTTTGCACAGGCGCTACCTCCGGACACCGTTATCCTTACCGCAGGCTGTGCCAAGTATCGTTACAACAAGTTGCCACTCGGTGATATCGGTGGAATTCCCAGGGTATTAGATGCCGGCCAATGCAATGACTCCTATTCACTCGCAGTTATCGCGCTCAAGCTTAAAGAATTGTTTGAGTTTGAAGATATCAACGATCTGCCAATCGCATTCAATATCGCTTGGTACGAGCAAAAAGCCATCATCGTTCTCCTGGCTCTTTTGTCTCTGGGAATCAAAAACATTCACCTTGGACCAACGTTGCCTGCATTCTTGTCCCCGAATGTCGCAACGGTCCTCGTCGAAAAATTCGGCATAGCACCGATTGGAACCGTTGAAGATGACGTCGCCCTATTTATGGGACAATAGCCTTCTGTCCTCTGGATTTATGCCACAATAATCTGTTATTACTGCTTATGCGGCACCGTTACTCGCGGTGCCGTTTGCACGATGATTGATTCTGTTCGAGAAGATTTTCTGCTTGCCCTGACATATTTTTTCGCGTCAGCGCACAACAGACGTCAATGGCGCGATTACGCATAGACATGTCGAAGAGACATGGATGCAATGCCGGCGAGTCGGTCAATCGTGTCTGCCGTCGGACGTCCTCGATCGGTCATTCTATATCTCGGATAAAACGACGTGATGTGATAAGGTATCTCCGGATTGACACGACCAAGCCACAGTGAAAGTGCGCGCATTTCTTCATCCGAGTCATTTTCACCGGGGATAATTAGTGTCGTGACCTCAACATGCGCTTGAAGCGACGCTATCTCAATGCTTCTCTTCACCGTTTCCAAGTCACCATGAATGTGCGAGTAGAATTCGGTAGAAAATGCCTTTAGGTCGATATTCAGAGCGCGGATGCTCGGCAACAGTTCCCGCAACGGCTCTTCATTAATATAACCATTAGTTACCAGAACTGTTTCCAAGCCTTTATCTCTGGCAAGAAGCGACGTATCCTTGACGTATTCATGTCCAATTAATGGCTCATTGTAAGTAAATGCAATGCCAATGTTCCCCTCTACGCGTGTGCGCATGGCGAGTTCTACAAGTCTTTCCGGTGCATAATACGATGTCGTCGAGGATTGCTCATCAGCCATCGAAATTTCATAGTTCTGGCAAAACGGGCATCTCAAATTGCATCCAAAACTGCCGACAGAAAGAATTCGGCTGCCGGGAAAAAATCGATTGAGGGGTTTCTTTTCAATCGGATCGATTGCTATTGAGGTCAGTTTTCCATAATTGATGCATTTGATGAAGCCATCCACATTTTGCCGAGCACGACAAAAACCGACCTGTCCGTCTTGCAATTGACAATGATGAGGGCAAATATGACATATCGCGTTCATATGTGACGAATGACCTCGAATCGCAGGATTGAATAATCGGCATCCGGAGAAATTCCGGCTTTGGAAAGCGCGATGGATAACTGACTGTCGACGGTATCTACCCCCTCTAAATTGGGAAGCAACAGTCCGCGACGACCTTTATACGATACAATCACCCCATAACGAATGGGGTCGAGATCGGATATGTTGCGAACCGGCTCCGAAGGACCGAGGACATCAACACTATAATGAAGGCTCGCGAGTTCATCCGTGGTTACAGCTACAAACCGAGGGTCTGCGGTACCGGCTTCAATCGCATTGCGAATGATTTCCTCCGCGATAGACTCAGTCGTTGCGGATATCGTCCCAATGCAACCACGAAGCTGCCCATTAATCTTCAAGGACACAAAAGCTCCGGCTCTTGACTTATACAAGTCATACGGTAATCCGGTGGGTACTTCAATGATCCTACCGTTCCTAACATATTCCTCCAAAGCATTTTGAGCAAGAGCGACATACGGATCTTCGATGATATCTTCAACGACCGGCATATTATGATTCGTCTCGTCACTCGAGAACAAATGCGAAACATCACCCTGTCCGTCTTCTGACAGGTGAAAACTACAAATAGCATAACCCACACCAAACGGCCCTTCATAGGACATAAATTCAGATGTGAAGTCTTGTCCCGAAAGAGCACCTGACATAATGATTAGCGATCGGAGCCCGCACTCAGCCGCGTTCTCTGCAAGTATAGGATCAATCTTTTGAATTTCATCCACACGACCCTCGCGAAGAAAATCAGTTATTATTTGATCGAAAACCGGCCCCTCCGGAGCAAATCCGTATGGACCATCTTGAGTCAGTCTGTGAGAAAGGTCTCCGCTGGCGACTATGACGACTTTACCCTCAGAGGCAGATGCCGCTTTGGCAATGCTCTGTCCAAACAAAAAATGCGCTTCGTTTGACAGACCGGAAAGCGAGATGAGAACAAGTTTATAATCACGATAAAATTTGTCGATAAAATAGAGCGGCACTAATGCGCCGTGATCAACAAACAAATCATTCTCTTCATATAGTAGTACGGGAACCGACTTGCAAAGAGACTCCGTGTATATCTTAGTTGCTAGAAAAATATCTACATCCTTCCGAACGGATACAGCGGGCGCGCGAAAACGTCTCATATCACCATACAATGACTTATCAGCAGAGAGCACGAATCGATCATTAAAGTGTGGGGCATGAGGAGAAATGACAACGATAGTATCCGGCGCGATTTCAGCAATTTCTTGGCCAACGCGGTCCATTGACATCAGTGTGTCTCGAATAACGAGCTCATCCCCGTGCCCGACTTCCGGAATCAAAAGCGGCGGATGAGGAACGGTATAAACAGCAGACAGCGGCATAACTACCACCTCTTTCTATCACAAACTGCAACGCTTTCGATTTCATTATAACACGCTCGGCCGTCACATGCGGTTTCTATGTATACCGCAATAATGACCTCTGGATAATCACAGAATTTCCGCGACCGTCCGTTCTGATTGAAGTGATGTCAATTAAACACCACTATCTAGTGTCTATTCTTCGGGAGAAACCGCTAATTTCAAATCGATAAATAGGAAGCCGTCAGCGCAAACCACTCGCGCACCCAAGCGGTGGGCAACAGCCACCGCACCGTCTTGGCTGAGAGCCCTTGCGCATCCATACCCAGTGATTCTGCCATGTATAGCGCTCGAGTCAAGTGATATCCCTCAGTGATAATTATTGTATCGTCCCTAAGATTCATATCCTTCATGATCTGCATTGAAAATGTGAGGTTTTCGTATGTCGAAGTGGATTGATCTTCCATGAAAATCCGCTCAGGTGCGATGCCTTGAACCGTCATACGACGCCGCATCGCCTCGGCCTCGCTAATCCCCTCATCCGGACCCTGGCCACCGGAAACGATAACGACGCTCTCCGGATATTTTTCTAAATATTCAATCGCTGCATCAATGCGTCGTGCCAGTGCCAATGACGGCTCTTCACCGTTTACCTTGCACCCCAAGACGATGACTGTAGATCTCTGTAACGCTTCGCTTCGAATATTGCGAATCATAATCACTGACAGAACCGTCGCCCAGACGAAACAAACAACGACGAGAATCAAAAATCCAATAACGCCAATTTTCCCCATTCGCTTGGACATCAGTCTCGAAATCAGGCGCGTGAAACTCGGCCAGAATATACAAACCAATGCCGAAACTGCGAAAAAGAGCATGCCAACCGCGTTCCCAAAATTGAGAATGCCGATAAATACAGGTCTTAGAAAGACGATAAAACCATACAAGCTGAGTATAAGAAATAGAAATCTCAAAATATTAGTAACCGAAAAAATACGCATTCATCCTCCTTGCTTAGCGGAACGTCTGGCCGGACTCGAAAATCGATCGGAATAAAGCAATACAATACACCCGACAAGAATCAACGTACAAAACCACGCCGATCTTGCCGCTAGAACCTTTGTCATCACTGCCCCAAGCGCGGCCCCGCCGCAAAAAGCCAATAGGACTGCGATATAACGCAAAAAAACGGGAAATGATTCCGGATCGTAGCCGTATATTGAATCTGCCAAAGCTTGCGTCGCACTTTTCAAATTACCTGTACACATCGTCGTCGCATAATTACTATCATGCAATTTCGCAAACGAATTCACTTGCATCGCGCAAATAAAAGACACCACAACATTCACGACGTTGTCAGGAATCGTATGCGGCAACAAGCCGATAATAAACAGCAACGTGGCTTCAACCGCCAACACAATATGGCGCCACTGGAAAAACCAAAAGGCAGACTTCTTCTTTCGCATACGCTCTGTCAGAAACACGCCCGCCGCAAAAGCCAATATCGGAACCAAATATGAAATCGCATCGGAGAACGCCCCTCGTGCCAATGACAAACCGAGGAACACCATGTTGCCGGTCTGTGCATTCGCGAAAACGCCACCATGATAAAAATACGTATAAGCATCAAGATATCCGCCGACGATGGCCAAAGGAATGCCGAGCCAGAGCGTGTGTGCGATATATGGTTTTTTATTTAAGCTCATTTAGACCATCCTTCAATTTATCATATCGCCCGTTCGGGCAACGTATTATACCATAGCGTAAACGGCTTGACTGAAGATGTGTATCGTTCAAATTTCCGGGAAATGCTCCGGTGGTTCCATGCCGATTTGACCGGCTGTGACGCTCCCGATCGCGGGCAGCTTGCCTGCGTTGACACTCGCAATTTTCTTAGCAGGACGTCGGTTTTTAATCGAGAGTTTCACCAATTCAGCAAATGTATCTTGCAAAAATTTGCGCGACTCAGGATCAAGTTCCTTGAACGCCGCAATGACCATCCCCGCTCCCTTCATCCAATCGTCGGTCAAATCAAAGAGCGTCTTAGCAGACGTGGACTCAACAACAGAATAAAGTGTATCCACAAACATGCGGCGTTTCTCGGGTGATAATTTGGACAACCAGAGATTGATTGTACGGTGCGTATGAACGGACTCCCCCCGGAGTTCATCGGTCCAAACAAAATCATCACCCTCAACGTTCCATGTGAATGGGTCGTGTTGCATCAGTCCCTTAGCAGTACTGTCGACCACTCGATAATTGCTATGATGGTGCAAGAGAATGCCAATCAAAGAAGACGCCGGAAGTGTCTTTCGAATGCGATCTGCAATGCCTAGGTAAAGGTCACTCCGTACAATTTCTTCTGAAAAACCGGGTCCGTCATGATTAAAAATGTACGCAATTCTCTCTCTGGTACGGTTCTCCGTATTCATCGCCGCATATACTGCCAAATTGCCGCCCTTCGAATGCCCACCGACAAACAAAGAACTCGTGCCCGGTAAAAATCCCGAAACCGCGTTGATATATAACAATGCTGCCTCTTGCGAAGGAAGAGGATACGTAAACGCCATATTGAAATCCTCTTTCCATCCGACAATCGTCCCGTCCGTACCTCGAAATGCAATATAACAGGACTCGTCATTCAAAATAAATGAAGTTGCCGAAAATTGCATTTGCGCTTCGGTATCTAATTCGCTTATATGATAGTTGACCCTGATATTTCGAAAACGAGGACTGGCACAAAGCGCCTCCAGGAGCCGCAAATTTAGGTCCGGCTCAAAAGTACCATTAATAAACATCGAAAAGCACTCCGCTCGATATAAATCTCCCAGTCGTACGGACGGCAAGTCTTCGAAGGGGTCACCCACTTGATCCGATAAATCCAAGTACGCGAATTGTGAAAGGACGAGGCTGTCTACATCATTAAAAGGCGCGACCTCAAAGGTACGCAATTCGTTTCTGACATAGTCAATAATGTTCCCCATGAGTATTCTCGCCTCCGAAAAAGAGCTCTACAGATCACAGTTTTCATTCTCGCGATTCTGTATCGACCTCAACAAAAAAGTTATTATTTCTACTAATAATTATAGCCTGAAACTAACTGCATCGCTATAAGTGCAATGGTCAATAAACCGTTTTTTTCAATTTCTCTTGACTTTGTTTTTTTTGTAAAATTTTACTAATTATTATATTGGAGGTATTTATCATGAAGAGAATTACATCGGTTCTTTTGGGTATTGTGCTGATGGCCGGACTTTCATTTGCAACGGTTCTCGCCGCAGACACAACAATCGCTTACACAAAAAACATTGTCAGCTGTTTGAAAAACAAGAACCCTATAGCCGGAAAAAGTTCGGGAGAATCAATAATTACAGATATCAACGGCAAATTGAAAAAAAGAGTCATAACCGTTAGCGTCAATGTGCAAAATGCAGACGGGGAATGGCTCTCGGCGTCAACTAAATCAAAAACTGAGACGAAAGCATATGCACTCAGTTTCCCTGATTACAAAATATCAAAGACATCGGACAGTACCGGTCAAATTACTACATATCACTACACCGATTGCAATGATGGTTGGAGATCTATGGGTATTCATGGTAATAGATATTACACAGGTACTATAACTCAAACAGTCACCAATCCGGATTATAAATAGTTTATGATCAAAAGCATTCGTTTCTAAAACTCTGATCCACGGGCGCGTCAAATATTTGATGCGCCCTAAAAGACTCAGGGCATTAATATATTTGCTCTTTCTCTATTAATATTCTATATTAAATTAACTATATTTAAAATATCCAGGGGTGACCATGAGAGACGGGATAAAAGCAACGACTCAGTTTATTCGCTATCGAATCGTCTCATTTCTTGTCCTTTGTATAGCATGTGGCGGCTTATTTTTTACTTCTATCATTCTTCAATATCAATCTGGTGTCAATTTGGGATTCGAATCCCAAAACTTTACCCAGTCTCGCTATGTTTTTTATCCTGAAAACGCTTCAGAGCAGCAACTGAATTCACTTATCATCGAACTGAATCTTCTGCAATTACCCATGCAAGAGTGTTTTCTGACGGACACCGTTGACATTGAATACGGAGAACTATTGCCAAATAACATAGAAGAACCGGTCACTATGATGACCTTCTATCCAGATTTGCCAAGTCTGGAAGACAATTTACGGGTAAAAGATGGCAATACTGTTATCGTTGATACTCAGAACGAGTGTATGCTTACATTTACTACTGCAAATATGTTGAGTACCTCTGTCGTAAACAGCATATCAAATTCGGCGCAAATAAGGAGGCAATTATCTACACGAGAAATTATTGGTGAAATTATCGTAAATGGCTCAACCCCATTAACCCCGATAAGCTCAGTTTACTTTACCTCTTACTCTCATGCAGGCGTGATTGTCGCTTACGAACGCTTTTTTGAATTAACCTCATCTTGTGAGTACCTCTCGATTCAATTCTCTGAGCCTTTGAATAAAAGTCAAGAAGATTCGTTTTTGAAAATCGTCGGTCAATGCCTTCACGTGCGAGATCTCGAGATGCCTTACGTTTGTAGTGAGAGCGATATTCAGAGCCATCGAGACTCCGTGCAAATAAATAATACGATTCTCTTCGCGTGCGCCTTAAGTATTGCCTTTTTGTATCAATATCTTCTCCAATCTCGAAATCATGAAATGTCCGTCTCGAGAATGGTTGGAGCTACTCCTTTATATGTCGTCACTCAATCGATGTGCCTACTTTTCTTTTCAATTATTACATCTTTTCTTGTTGGATTAGGACTAATATTTTTCTCAAGATTATTTCCTCAAGCCAACCGATGGCTATCAAAATTAACATTTTCAGATTTTGCTCTTTCCGGTGCTCAATTTGTAGGCATTCTGTGTTTATGCGTAGTTCTCAATTTGACGTACAACAAAGCAAGTCAATTCATTCAAACAAGGGGGCATATTAGTAATGTTTGATTCATTTGTCTTGCGGAATATTCGACGCGACTGGCTTTCGACCATCATTCTAACTCTCTTTTCATTTGTTATTTGCACGACGGCCTATCAATTTATTCGCGGTGTCGACCGCATTACATACTTAAGTCGTGTTTTTTTTGAAAGCGGTCTCAACGAGAAGGTTTTTTACATATATCAAGAAGATGATGTTCCGGGGCTAATGTCTGAGCTTGCTGTAGTCCAGAATTTAGAGGGAGTAAAGGACGTCGAGCAGTATCGAATCGGATCACTAAGCAGTGATAAAGTATCGTGCACTGCCGTTATTTATGACACCCCCTCTCTAAAATCAATCCGTTACGATCTTGCAAAAGGCTCGCAACCAAATCCGTCAGGAACAAACGAAATTCTATTACCCATCGAATACGATTTGATTTTTGATGTGGGTGATGAAATTACGATGAGTTTTAGCAACTTCGACCTCGTGTTCGACAATTTAACTGAAGTTCGAACCGTTCAAATCAGAGTAGCCGGGTTTCTTAAAGATCCAAACGTGCTTGCTTTCCCAACCTCCTATGCGAAATTCTCTTTGGGACACTTATTTACAGCGACCCCAAACACCGGCATTCTTTACAACCTAGTCGATATTGATGGTAACAAGGCAATTGGCGAACTTTCGAGCACCCTTGTTATCACACCCGAAGACAACTATTCTCAGAACGAAATTAACGATGCGCTCGTCGATATCGTCAGATCGAAATCATATGTGCATAGCGGAGAGGCGCTAGTCGAACGTTATTGGGTCGAAAACGACAAAGTGCTCTTCGACATCTTCGCAGACGCATTAGCCGTCACCTTTCTCTCTCTATCCGTTCTCTTGGCAGGCACATACTTGTCCCTGATCAGCCGCAGAAAAGAAATGTCGGTCTGGTATCTTTCCGGTATCCCATGGAAGAATTGCGTCCAAGCCGTTGTTTTTCCAAAATTCTTCGCTTTGCTTTTTGGTTTTTCTTGTGCGATGATCTGGCTTTACCGTCAAATCGGCACTGAAATTAACTATATGATCGACGTTAGTTTTCGCTGGAGTTATGTTCTAATCACTTTCGGTTTTGTTGCCGCCGTATTCCTTGTCGGTGTTCTGCCTTTTTATGTTTCTTCTATACGCAAGTCTCCGGTCGAACTGTTTAGAAAGGACTAATAATATGACGACATACATCGAACTCAAAGGCATCCGAAAAACGTATCATCCAGCTCGAAAAGTTTCCGTCGAAGCGCTTCGCAGCGTTGACCTTGAGATAAAAAAGGGAGAAATGATCGCCATCACCGGCGTATCGGGATCCGGAAAATCCACGCTGTTGCATATACTTGGTTTTCTTGAACACTACTCAGAAGGATCTATGTTTTTCGAGACAGCGATTTCTCATAAACTAAGTGCAACTGAGATGGCCAAGATGCGAAATCAAAAAATCGGTTTTATCATGCAAGACTTCGCCTTAATTCCGTATCGCTCCGCGTATGAGAATATCGAGCTGCCATTAATTTTTGCGAAAGTACCGAGAAAGGATCGCCGAAATCGTATTCGTGTGCTCAGCGAGAAATTAGGCATAAAGGATCTTCTTCGCCGCAAGGTCAATCAGATGTCAGGCGGTCAAAAGCAGCGCGTCGCCATAGCCCGGGCGCTAATAAATGACCCGGAACTCATTCTGGCTGACGAGCCCACCGGCGCACTTGATCGTAAGACAAAGCATGACGTCATGGCTTTGATAAAGAGCATACACGAAGAAGGCAAGACCATCGTCATCGTGACACACGATCCCGAAGTCGCCGAGCTCGCCGACCGCCAATTGCACATTGATGATGGCACCATCGAATATGGAGTTTGTAAATTATGAAAAGCTACCGTTCCTTCGCCACCATCGTTCTTGCTATTCTCCTCGTCATTTCACCTCTCTTTGCATGTGGCAAGATACCTAAAGCAGAGATTTTGAAATCCGAATTGCCAGCACAAGACCGACTTATTATTACGGGCCAATCCATTTTTCAGAGTATCGATCCAAGCCTTCTTCAAGCCTCTCCCGGTTCGCCGAATCTCCTATCGGTTCATGCTACAGATAATGGCATTGCTATCATCTGGTATACCCAAAACTCTGTGTTTATCTCTTCTCTTGACCTCTCCGGAAAAGTCACCTCGACAATTCTAATCGAAGGTGTGGAGGGCACACCACTATTATCAAGCTCTTATAGCGGGACAAATCTATTGCTGATTTCAGAGGTTTTAGATAAGGAGAGCCTTCGATACAAATACATATATTACGCCATTTCCGGAAGCTCCAGTGTCATCACTTCCGGAAAGATAGATGCGGCTCAGGATCATAACCTGATAGATGCAGTTGCCACTTCGGAATTCACGGCGAAAATATTCATTGATAATGCCATCCTGGATTTGGATATGAATACCGGTGAAATTATCAGCCAAAAAGCCGACAACTCGGGTATTTATTGCGTCGCCTATTCACCTGACGGAAAGATATTTGCACTCGAAGCTAGAAAGAACAATCAACGAACATTCAGCCAAATCAATCTCTCCGAAAATACGCGACATGTCATTGCGACCTTTTCTCCAGATGAGGAAATTTTCCCTGAGAGCATTGTTAGCTCATCTTCTTCTGAGAGTCGGGCAATCTACCTTATTTCTTCAAATAGTATCTCTCGATATATACCTTCCGAATCAAAATTCGAGCAATTACTAGACACGGCCGAAACTAACCTAATGCTTATCAACGAGTTGACACTTATTTCTGATGACTCATTTCTTGTATGGGGAGAGTACAATTACAGCTATAATTCGGTTGAAGGGCTTATTGAAATATCATTAGGCAACAAGACAACGGATCGCAAAGTATTACAAATGGGTGTCGCTATCAATGATTCTTCGTCAGATCCTGAGTTTCTGGCATTTCTTTTCAATCAAAGCCAGTCTGATTACGAAATACAGATCGTTTACTATGAAGACTACATGGCCGAACAAACCGAGAATGAATCATTTTCGGTTTTTATCAGTAATGCGCGCAATAAAATGCTCTTGGATGTTCTCGGCGAAAGCCCTCCTGACCTCTTCTATCTCCCTGTCGGCGAATTATCGAATCTTGCTGACAGCGATATTTTGATGAATATTGCCCCGATTATTGATTCTGCGATTGATAATGAACCCGACACCTTCGCGACAAATGCTCTTACTGCGACTCGCGAAGGGGAAAGCCAATACTTTCTCACGCCTTTTGTCAGTGTCTCGGGCTTCATAATCTACGAAAGTCATCTTTCTGAAATCGATGATTTCACACTCGATGGTTTCAAGATATATGCTGACAGCTTCCAATTATCTCTATTCGGAGATATCTACAAACACTCCTTTTCCGATATTGCACAGTTCTTTTTTATCGATCGTGAGAATGGCATTTCTCATTTTGATTCCGATGAACTTCGCTCCATTTTCAACTCGTTTTCCCTTAGTTCAGATACTATGAAGCGAGAACGTTTGCTCAAATTTGATACCTTCAGTAATATCGATTATTATGTTCAAACTGCAGAAATGATGAGCGAGAATTTCGCGGTTATCGGTTATCCTCTAGGTGAGCGTACGCCTGCAGTTCTATCCGCATCGATGGGCTTTGGTGTCCACAAGAACACATATTATCCGGATGGAGGCAAAGCATATATCGATTTTTTACTCTCCGACATTGCTCAGAATATGGGAGAGGCCCTGTCGATGGGCGAACTTCCGGTTCGACTCAGTGCTCTGGATTCAGTACTTAATTCATTTCAAGCAAACCGATACGAAGAATCCCTTAACACAATTACGTCGCACGGCTCGACAAGTTCCGACTCAGCGGATGCGATTCTGCGACCCTATCCGCCGGATGGGTCGTGGGAAAGCCAATTCCGTGAGATAATTCTTTCTGCAGATGGTTTTTACATCCAAGATTGGTTCATATATGCTATCGTAGAAGAGGAGCTTCAACACTATCTTTTCGGCGAAAAATCGGCAGATGAGACTGCAGAAATTATACATAGTCGAATTAGCAACTATCTCGCCGAAACCATTAATTAGTACCACTCTCTTCATATAAATCAATTCCCTTTCGTATCTCGTTTTTTAAAAAAACTATTGACAGCGCCGGCGATGCGTAATAAGATGACGTTAATTTATAAGAAACTGTTGAGTAAGAGTAGTACTCGGAGTGACTGGTATTATAGAGAGTCGTGGATGGTGGAATCGCGGCATGTTGGTTTCTGACGAATGGACTTACGAGGGCGGTCCGAAAGATTTATTCGAGTAGGCACCGACGGGGATCCGGCCCGTTATCAGGCGGAATCGTATGATAGTACGAGATTAGAGTGGACCATGCTTTACGCACGGTCAAGCAAGGTGGTACCGCAGGAGTGTAAGCTCTTGTCCCTGCATTTAGGGACAAGGGCTTTTTTGTATGTTTTTTAAATGAAAGGATGACGAAGATGTATATTGCAAACGCGATCAAAAAACTGGCCGACGGCCAACACCTCTCCGAAAACGAAAGTTACCAGGCTATTTCCGAGGTCATGTCCGGGGATGCCAACGAGATTCAGATTGCCGGACTATTAATGGCTCTTCGCATCAAAGGTGAAACTGTCGAAGAAATTACAGGCGGTGCAAAAGCACTCTGCGAGCGTGCCAACCGAATCAACCCCAAGGTCGCAATTTGTGTCGATCCTGTTGGGACCGGCGGAGACGGCAACAATACCTTTAATATTTCTTCAACTGCCGCATTGGTGGCTGCGGCAGCAGGCGCTAATGTTGCCAAGCACGGAAACCGCTCTATATCCAGCCGATCCGGAAGCGCCGACTTCTATGAAGCAATGGGGTTTAACATCACCCTCTCCCCGGCTGCTGTCGAAAAATGTGTTGAAGATCTGGGTTTCGGATTTATGTTTGCACCGACCTTTCATCCCGCAATGCGATTTGCAGGACCTGTGCGTAGAGCACTCGCGGTTAGAAATATTTTCAATGTTCTCGGGCCGTTGTCGAATCCTGCCGGCGCGAAAGCACAGGTTTTGGGTGTCTATGACCGATCAATGATGCCTTTTATCGCGCAGACTTTGCAACGCCTCGGTGAGCAACATGCCCTGGTCGTCCATGCCGAAGACGGTTCAGACGAAATTACAAATACCGGCATGACATATATTATGGAAGTTCGACCGGATCACATCGAAGAGTACACCGTTACACCGGACATGTTCGGAATGGCGACTTACTCATTATCGGACATTGTCGGCGGTACGCCGGAAGAAAACGCAGAAATATCTGCAAGAATTTTCGAAGGTGAAAAAGGACCTCATAGAGACATTGTTGTGCTCAACGCGGCCGCAACCATTTATGTCGCAGGCCTCACCGAGACATTTCCGGAAGCGATTCTAAAAGCAGAGGATGCACTGGACTCCGGTGCAGTCAAAGCAAAAATTGAACAGATTCGCGTTTTCACGAATCGCGAAGAGATTGTCACTATGTAATAATGTATGGAGAATCTGAAGTAGCACCAAGAAAAGGAATTAATGCTATATGAGTCAATTTATTATCAACGCTGAAAAAGACAAAATCAAGACCGTCGAGACCCATACAATACTCGACCGAATTGTTGCTCAAAAAAAAGAGCGAATTATCGCTCGTATGGAGCACCGGTCACTCAATGAGCTTGTTAAGTTGGCAGAAAGCAGCCCGAAGCCGCGCGCAGATTTTGAGGCCGCCTTGCAGTCGACCCCGCTATCATTAATCGCCGAAATAAAAAAGGCTTCACCTTCTAAAGGCGTCATTTGCGAGAATTTCAATCCCGTCACACAGGCTCGCGCGTATGCCAAAGGTGGTGCCCAAGCCATCTCCGTTCTAACCGAGCAGGATTTCTTCCTCGGAAGTGATCGCTACCTGACCGATGTGCGTGACAGTGTTAGCTTGCCAATCCTGCGCAAGGATTTTACAATCGACGCCGGCCAGATTTATGAAGCAAGAATTCTTGGTGCATCTGCAGTATTATTGATTGCAGCCATACTGCCCGATGAAGCCCTCAAAGAGTTCATAGACATCGCGCACAGCCTGGGACTTTCGGTTCTTTTCGAGGTCCATACCATGCAGGAGTTGATGCGGGCATTGGATCTCAACGTACGCATTATCGGAATCAATAATCGCGATTTACATACGTTTCATGTTGACTTGGCGACGACAGAGCGACTCGCTCCTATGATTCCGGCAGGAAAAACAATCGTTTCCGAGAGTGGAATATTCACAGCGACAGACATCTCTCGTTGCTATCGTAGTGGCGTTCGCGCCGTGCTCGTCGGGGAAAGCCTGATGCGACACGCAGAGACCGAGAACGCTGTAGAATCAGCCATTTCGAATTTGTTTAACGATATCCCGGGCAGAGCCGGAAGATAAGTCAATCGACATCCATACATATACACATTTCAGAAAAGAGGGATTTTAATGAAAAAAGGAAGATACGGGCCATATGGCGGTCAATACGCTGCTGAGACTTTGATGTATGCGTTAGACGAACTTGAAACGGCATACAGACAAGCACAGAGCGATCCGAAATTTGCCGCGGAATACAAGCGTTTCTTAAGAGAGTACGCCGGCAGGCCTTCACTTTTGTATTACGCTGAGCGTCTTTCCAACGCTCTGGGCTTTACTGTGCTCCTTAAGCGCGAAGACTTAAACCACACCGGTGCCCATAAGATCAACAACGTTCTCGGCCAAGCACTGTTGGCGGTTCGGATGGGTAAAAAACGTTTGATTGCCGAGACCGGTGCCGGTCAGCACGGGGTCGCGACCGCAACCGCAGCAGCCTATCTTGGTCTATCATGCGACGTGTTTATGGGACAAGAAGATATGCGCCGCCAATCACTCAACGTTTACCGGATGGAGCTTTTGGGCGCACAAGTCCATGCAGTGACTGACGGAACGGCAACGCTTAAGGACGCAACCAGCGAAGCCCTTCGTGAATGGTCTCGAAGAGTATCGGACACGTTTTATGTCATTGGATCAGTAGTCGGCCCACATCCTTATCCAGAAATTGTTCGAAATTTCCAACGTGTCATCGGCGATGAAATTCGAAGTGAGACTCTGGAACGCTATAACCGCCTTCCGACTGCGCTGATTGCTTGTGTCGGTGGCGGCAGCAATGCCATGGGAACGTTTTATCCATTTATTGATGACAAAGGTGTTCGATTGATTGCATCTGAGGCCGCCGGCCGCGGTATGGATACCGAGACGCACGCCGCTTCTATCAGCGGCGGAACCGTCGGCGTTTTTCACGGTATGAAGTCCATTTTCCTTCAAGACGACGAAGGACAGATTGCCCCGGTATACTCCATCTCTGCCGGTCTCGACTACCCGGGCATTGGGCCGGAGCACGCGCACCTTCACGATATCGGACGCGCAGAATATCTTCCCGTGACCGATGACGAAGCAGTGGATGCATTTGAGTATCTCAGCCGCATCGAAGGAATCATTCCGGCGATTGAGAGTGCTCATGCGGTCGCATTACTCCTGAAACTCAAGGATCAATTCAAAAAAGACGATCTCGTCGTCGTCACCGTATCCGGTCGTGGCGATAAAGATGTGGAGGCCATCGGCCAGTATCGCGGTCGATTGAAGGTAGGAGGTATGCAAAGTGAATAATAATCCGATTGACATACGCTTTCAGAAATTGCGCGCCGATAATAAGAAAGCCTTTATTCCATTTATTACAGCCGGCGACCCTTCGACAAACGCAACATACCTAATAGCAAAGGCAATGATCGAAAACGGCGCCGATGTCATTGAATTTGGTGTCCCCTACTCCGACCCATCCGCTGACGGTCCTGTGATTATGCGAGCGGACGAACGCGCGCTTGCCGCCGGCACGCGCTTAACGGACGTTTTCGATGTTTGTCGTAAGGTCACGACAGATTATCCGGATATTCCTGTGCTGCTTTTGCTCTACTACAACTCCGTCTTTGTTTACGGCAAGGATAAGTTTTTATCCGCCTGTAAGGATAATGGCATTTCCGGACTTATTATTCCAGATCTCCCGTTTGAAGAAAGAGACGAACTTGAACCAACAGCAGACCGGTACGGCATCTATCTTATCTCAATGGTCACTCCAACATCTTTTGATCGAATTCGCACGATTGTTCCCGAAGCCAAAGGCTTCCTCTATTGCGTATCCACATCAGGAGTCACCGGCGAGAGGCAAACATTTGAAACACATTTTCAAGAATATATGAACTCGCTCAACAATTATTCAGATATTCCTAAATGTCTCGGATTCGGGATATCGACTCCGGAGCAAAAAAGAGCTATGGAAAAATGCTGCGACGGTATCATCGTCGGCTCAGCTCTGGTTAAACAGATTGAGTCGGCCGTTCATGATCATCTCAGTGAAACTGAGATCGCCGAAAAGCTCGGTGCCGTAGTGAAGACCTTTACAGAGGATTTTATATGTTGATTGAACCATCATATTCTCAGTTTTCAGCAATGCTTCAAGAGAAGCGTATCATCCCGATTGTTCAGCGCATTCCTGCGGATTTATTCACGCCTATTTCGCTTTTCAGACGTTTTGCTACCGGCGCTAAAAGCTTTCTTCTTGAGAGTGTCGTAAATGGCCAACGCTGGGCCAGGTACTCCATTATGGGCTCCAATCCGATGATTGAATACACCGTCAAAAAAGGGGTCTCCAACTACCGTGTCGGCAGTCGCGACTACCCCGCAGAGAACCTCGGGAATCAACCAATCGAGCAACTAAAAAACATCTTAGCGCGATCAGTTTCCGGTCGCTTTGATTACATTGATCATTTCTATTGTGGGCTGGTCGGTTACTTTGGATACGACTTCGTTCGTTACGCCGAGAACCTCCCGGACAACAATCCGGATAATATTGATATGCCGGACTGTCACTTGATGGCTCCGGAGCAAGTGATCGTTTTCGACCACTTAAAGAACGAGGCCGCAGTGATTGTCAACGTATTTTCTGAAGAGGGTGTGGATGGTTATACCAAGGCGGTATCGAAGATTTCTGAGATCATCGCTCGTATCCACGATACGTCACCCATCAAGCCCGCTCGCGTCCATCCGACCGAGTTAGACTTTCAATCACACAGCGGACATGATCGCTATTGTGAGAGCGTTGAACGCGCCAAGGCATACATCCGCGATGGGGACATCTTTCAGGTTGTCTTGTCTCAGCGATTCAGCTCCGATTATTTCGGAGATGCCCTGCCGGTCTATCGTGCGCTTCGTACCGTAAACCCGTCCCCGTACATGTTCTACTTCCAACTCGAAGACGCCGCAATTGTCGGCTCTTCTCCGGAAATGCTCGTTCGAATCAATAACGACATCATCGAGACCTGCCCCATCGCGGGAACACGCCCGCGCGGCAAAACCGCAGAAGAAGATCAAGCACTCGAGGAAGAGTTGCTCCGCGATGAAAAAGAAATTTCTGAGCATTACATGTTAGTCGACTTGGCCAGAAACGATGTCGGTAAAGTCTCCGAAATCGGAACCGTTGAGGCCAAAAATATCGGTCACGTCGAAAAGTACTCGCATGTCATGCATATCGTCACGAACGTTTTTGGAAAACTGCGCGAGCCTTTCAGTCCGGTGGATGTCCTCTCATCACTACTCCCCGCCGGAACGCTTTCAGGCGCACCCAAAATCCGAGCTATGGAGATTATTGACGAACTCGAGCCCTTGCGACGCGGCCTTTACGGCGGTGCGGTTGGCTACTTCGGATTTGATGGCGATATGGACACATGTATAACGATCAGAACCGCGTTAATTCGCGATCAAAAAATTCACGTTCAGGCCGGAGCAGGTATTGTTGCCGACTCCGATGCCGAGAAGGAATACGAGGAATCAATGAATAAAGCGCGCGCACTTTTCGCAGCACTTGAAAAATCCGGAGGTATGCGATGATCTTACTGATTGATAATTACGATTCATTTGTATACAACGTTTACCAGTTGGTCGGAAGTATTGACCCAAACATTAAAGTCATTCGAAATGATGCACTGAGTATCGAAGATATTGAGGCACTCTCTCCGTCTCATATCATCATTTCTCCCGGACCGGGTTACCCCCGTGATGCCGGAGTGTCCATCGACCTTATAAAGCGCTTATCCGGCAAAATACCGATACTTGGAATCTGCCTCGGACACCAAGCCATTGTTGAGGCCTTCGGAGGAGAAATCATTCACGCGCTTGAATTGGTCCACGGAAAGAAGCGCCCGGTACATATCTTAATGGATGAAGAGAGAGCGGAAAGCCTTTGTCCCCTGTTTCACGGACTTCCTGAGATTATCGAAGTCGCACGTTATCACTCTCTTGCCGCAAACACTCAAAAAATGCCGGATGAATTAGTGGTCACTGCACTCGCGCCCGATCAGACCATCATGGCCGTTCATCACAAGACGGCTCCGGTATTCGGTATCCAATTCCACCCGGAGTCTATATTAACCACAGTTGGAGAAACCATCATGAGAAATTTTCTTTCACAACGCGCATAAAACGACAATGCATAACGCAAGTCAATTGATTAATCCATCTGCCGCTCTATTATTTCCGAGTCAATGAATTATTCTCTCGGGAATGATAGTCGGCATATTCATTTGTGATACGATTCGTTTTTATCAATTTTGAACGCGCGATAACACTGCTCTATTAAAAACAACCGAGCCATAGTATGCGTCATCGTCATATCCGAAAAGCGAATCCTGAAACTTGCACGATCCAAAACATCTTTAGCAAACCCGTTAGACCCGCCAATCATTATCGTCAGTTCTGAGCCCCCCTGATCAAATCCTTTCATCAGTATCTCAGAAAATTGCTCCGAATTCATCGTCACCCCTGCCAAATCCATTAACCACAGTAACGATGATGGTTTAATCTTAGAAAGCATCGCGTCGCCTTCTTTTTTCAAAGCCTGCTCTCGCGGCAAATGATCCGGCGCATCCGGTACTTCGACAATTGAAACGGTGCAAAAACGCGACAATCGCTTCGTGTACTCAGAAATCGCATCACGAAGCCACGCGTCCTTGACCTTGCCGGCACAAATCAGCTGAAGTTTCATGTCGTTGACCCGGCCTCGGTGATTATCCGACACGGTGCTATCGACGGTGAAAGAGTTGTCGTCTCAAATGAATCCTGCCCTAATAGAATAGGGGTAGAAGGATAGTGACGATTTGCTAAAGTGAGTGAAAAAGGAGGCGCATTCAGAAAGCCTTGATCGAGTAAATAATCCATCACTTCGCGTCTGGCGACCGATGGCGAATTATTCTCCTGACTTAAATGTCCGAGAATAATGTGCTGTGTTCCGTTTTCGAGAAGATAGGCTACAGCCTTCGCGCAATCCGTGTTACACAAGTGTCCATAATCACTGTCCACGCGCTTCTTGAGCATCCACGGGTAAGGACCACTGAACAACATGTCTTTGTTGTAGTTGGCCTCAATCAGCACCGCTTCCGTTCCCGTCACCGCACGCTTCACATCTTCGCTGAAATGACCGATGTCTGTCACAAGTGCAAAAGAACGCCCCATGGATTCGAATCGATATCCGACCGAGCCTTCCGCATCGTGAGGTGTTGGAAACGGGGTGACATCAACGCAACCCACTCGCAACGTTTTCCATGGCTCTATTTCATGATCCAAATCTTGCGAATGTGGTTTTTTTTGCGAATTCCGAATCCCGCGCCAGGTCATGGGCGTCGCATAGGTATGATGATTAAACTTGCGAACCAAAACATCCAACCCACTCAAATGATCCGAATGATCGTGTGTGATAAAAATCGCATCCAACCGCTCGGCGGATTCGCCGACTTGGCCTAAAGCTTCACTAAGTTGCTTGCAAGAGCGTCCGGCATCGATAAGTATTTTCGTGCCGGCGAAATTGATAAATACAGCGTTGCCGCTACTTCCGCTGAATAGCGGGATAATACGAAATACATCAGAACTCATATCACATAAATCCATCTGCATGTCATCACACTTCGACTAAGGGTCTCTGGCAAGAAGACTCATCTTCTTCAACACGCTCAATCTTAGCGCCCATTGCTGTCAGTTTTTCGACGATATGCTCGTAACCACGATCAATGCGGTAGGCCGACGAAATGACCGTCTCTCCAGTCGCAACTAAACCTGCTAATACCATTGCCGCTCCAGCTCTCAAATCCATCGCGACGACATTCGCACCATGCAGAAAACTCGGGCCGCTGACCAATGCCACTCGACCAATCACAGAAATATTCGCACCCATCGTCTGAAGCTCGCTGATATATTGAAAACGATTGTCCCATACATTTTCATGCATACGACCCATCCCCTTCGCCAAACAAAGTAATGCTGTTGCCTGTGGCTGCAAATCCGTCGGAAAACCGGGATACGGCATAGTTTTAAAATTAACCGGTTCGATAGGCCTACACTCCTCTATACTGACTCGAATAGAATCGTCGCCTTCCAATATATCAAAACCCATTTCCATCAGCTTTGCTGTCAGCGGCTCCATATGCTTCGGAATCAAATTTTTCACCGTCACATCACCGCGCGTCATCGCCGCTGCTATCATATAGGTTCCGGCCTCAATCTGGTCCGGAATGATGGAGTACGAATAACCACCGGGTAAGACCGGAACACCCTTAATTCGAATGGTATCGGTACCTGCACCCTTTATGTTAGCGCCCATCGCATTCAAAAAGTTCGCTACGTCAACTATATGAGGTTCCTTTGCGGCATTCTCTATCGTCGTCAAACCCTCTGCGCGAGTCGCTGCCAACATAATATTAATCGTAGCGCCGACGCTGACCACATCCAGAAAAATGTGTGATCCTCGAAGCCGATCTGCAATGATTCGAATCGTGCCATCTCGTAAATCTGAAACGTCCGTGCCACGAGCGCCCAATTTCGAAAAACCTTTCAAGTGCAAATCAATCGGGCGCGTTCCGAAATTACATCCGCCCGGCATATGCATCGTTGCCCTCTTAAATCGAGACAGTAGTGCGCCGAGCAGATAATATGACGCACGAATATTTTTAACTTTTGCATGCGTCGCTTCGTATGTTGAAATATTCGTCGGATCAATTTTATATGTACCTCCGCCAAGCGGAGTAATAACCGCACCTAATGTCTCACAGATTTCAAGCATGGCCTGAACATCGGCAATATCTGGTACATTTTCTAAAATACAGGCTCCATCAAGAAGCATGGAGGCAGCTAAAATTCCCAAAACGGCGTTCTTGCTGCCACTTACTGAAACTTCGCCTTGAAGCGGAGTTCCGCCACGTATCTTATAAACTGACATTCTATTTCCCCCTGCGCTTGTCTTTTTGCAGATCATCAAGAGTCATGTTCTCAAGACTTTTGCGCTCACCCGATTTGGTTCCCTTCGTAGACAATGAAGCTCGCTGTTTATTGTCCGGGTGTATCTTTGATTTTGTTAACCGATCGGATGTCTTCTTGGAAAGATTAATCTCCGGTTCAGCTTTCTTAAGCATTTTATCCGATTTTGCATCAGCGGTCGATACTTGAGCATCCTTTATCATCTTTTTCTGATTTGAAATCACCTTATCCCTCTGTTTATGAGGCGTTTCGACGATCGGATTATCCTTTTCAGCAATATTCGATCTCTTCGCCGCTTCAGATGGTGGCGCCGAAGTTGATGCATGGACCGGCTTGTTCTGAACCAGCATCGCCCTGGATTGGATATTGAGTTGCGACAAAGGCACCGACGCCATCGGTTCGGGATCGGGGCGATTCATTTTCGCCGCCTTGGCTAAAGCAATATATGGATGTGGTGGAATAACCTCTTCGACACTTTCTTGAACCTCAGTGATGCCTTTTATCTGCCCTTCTCCTTGTTCTGCTCGGATGGCTTGAACGGCTTTGATATTGTCGCTCGATGGTGCCGACGGCTTAATATTCATAGACTTAATGTCCTTCGTGACAGGAGGCTCTGGTTTCAAATTCTTTGCGTAAACGATAACGTCATCATCCGACTTCAGACTCTCTTCAAGAACAACCGGCTGCATTTCGGATGAAACCATCGATTGAACTGCCGGCTCATTCACGAGAGGTGTGTCTGTGGTCATCGCCAAAACGGTCGAAGGCTCTTTTCTTGGAGGGAGATTTGTTTTCATGTTCACGGGAGCTGCAAAAAAGAAATCATCCTCCGGGTCCGCCAACAGATAATGAAGCAGGCTATCTTTTTGCTCTTTAGTAATCTGCGACAACGAGTATAGTTGCATGTCCAATTCATCCGCAGCTGATAAAAGATATTGACAAGCATTTTCAAAAAGAATCTCCGTTCTGGGTGATCCGGCAAGGATTGCATCTAGAGCTTCTCGGTACGTTGTCTCCGCCTTAGGAAGTGTAATGATAAACTCCGTTCCCTTGCCCAATGTGCTGTTTGCCGATATCGTTCCCCCTTGAAGTTCTGTTAACTCCTTGGCAATCGACAGGCCCAGTCCGGTTCCTCCATATTTTCTCGATCCGGTCGCATCTACGCGATAAAATCGATCAAATAATCTCGGCAAATTCTCCTTTGAGACACCCATTCCATTATCCGAGACTTTTAGTGAAATGTAGTTGTTTGTCGCATGAACGAAAACTTGAACCTTTCCGTTCACTTCGGTGTACTTTATCGCATTGGACACTAAGTTTGTCAGAATTCGATCAAATGACGTCGGATCCCCGTATACGGGCGACATGTTTGACAGGACGGAGGCACTCAACGTAATATTCTTCTCATCCGCCTGTAAGTTAAACCTTGAAACGACCTGCTTCATCAATGCCGCAATATCATATTGAACCATACGCGGACGAACACCCTTGCTGTCAATTGACGATAGAAGCAAAAGATTCTGGACCAGATTGTCCATTCGTTCGCAATCATCGTGAATTCGCTGCACGTCACTCTTGATATCGTGCAGTGACTTTCCTTCCAACCCCCAATCCAAAAGAGTTTCGGAATAGGCAGAAATAGTTGTAAGCGGGGTTTTGAGCTCGTGTGATACATTCGCTACAAATTCTTTGCGCTGCTTCTCTTCGCGCTCCTGCTCCGTGATATCCTGAATGATAATAATCCAGCCGGGGCTCTCAGATGACGAAAACTGCGATCGAGTCATCTGAATCTTGATGATTCGATCTGCTACAGAAATATTTCCGGAAACGTTATCTGTCGATTGGAGCATCAAATCCAAAGTAATTCCGTTGTCCTTACCGTAAGCATCCAAAAACGACTGAAACGTTCGAGGCATACTATCCATACCCAAGAGAATCTTTGTTGAAGGATTTGCGCTAATTAGTTTACCGTCAGATCCATAAGCAAGAACACCGACATCCAGCTTTCGAAGAATGGTATCGGATGTGCTTTTTTCAGTCTTAAAATCACTGATAATTGATGCAATTCGCTCATCTGCAGCTTCAGAAAACTGTCCCGTCTTATATCTCAAATATATGACGCACAAGATAAACACTAGAAGAATAGAAACGAGTGCAAGCAATGCAATCCAGAAATATGTATTGCTGAAAATATCTGCGAACTGAGCAAGAGAAAAAGAGCGTTTCACGTCAGATATTGCCATGATTCACGCAACCTCAAGCCTGGATTTTGTCAAAATAGTAACCGACCCCGCGCTTGGTCAGAATATATCGATAATTACTCTGGTCAGGTTCAAGTTTTTCACGAGTACGACGAACGGTCACATCTACAGTCCTGACATCACCAAAATACTCATAGCCCCAGACCTTCTCAAGGAGTTGCTCACGAGAAAAAACCTGACCGGCATTCTGAGCCAAAAATAGCACCAGTTCATACTCTCTTAAAGTCAACTCAAGCACACGACCATTACGCATGACCTGATAGGCATCCGTATCAATTTGTAAATCTCCAAAAGTCAAATGCTTGGAATCTGATGCGTTATCAACATCGGAAAGGGCGACACGCCTGAGCTGTGCTTTGACTCTGGCAAGTACTTCGCGAACGCTGAATGGCTTTGTAATGTAGTCATCCGCTCCAAGTTCTAGACCTAGAACCTTATCAATCTCTTCGCTCTTGGCTGTTAACATTAAAATAGGAACACTCGATTGCGTACGAAGCTTACGACAAACGTCAAAACCGTCCATTTTGGGAAGCATGCAATCCAGAAGAATAAGATCCGGCTTCATTGTGAGACCCATCTCAAGACCGGCTGCGCCATCAGTCGCTGTAATCGTGGTATAACCCTCTCTCTCAAGATTCACCTTAAGAATATCGACAATATTGGGTTCATCATCAACGATGAGGATTTTAGCGCACATATATGACTCTCCATTCTGCGATATAAATATCGCCACAAATATAACAATGTTATAAAAGAAACTCAACTAGAGTAATTATAACATTTATACGTAAAAGTCCAAACGAAAAAAAGAAGGTCTTTTGCTTACTCGCAAAAGACCTTCATATAATCCGGCAGCGATCTATCTTCCCGGGCCGTTACCAGCCAAGTATTGTCGACACTAAAGAGCTTAACGGCTGTGTTCGGGATGGGAACAGGTGTGGCCTCTTTGTCATAGCCGCCGGAATGGT
>DUPM01000004.1 GCA_012838315.1 Clostridiaceae bacterium | reverse complement strand
ACCATTGAGTCAAAAAAGAGACACATTAAGTAGTAATCATTGAAAAGAAAGAACCGATGATGGGGGGGGCGCGTCTTTCAGCAAACGCATGACTGACTGATATTCAGTCAGTATAATTCGAATATCAGGCAAACCTCTTTTGATTTGCCGAATATCATGAATAATCCATCGGAGGTATTCACCATGATGCGTATCAGCAAGTCCCCGCAGGAGCGAAAGCAAGAGATTATCGAGGCGGCCTTGGAACTATTTATGTCTCGGGGTTATGAGAAGACATCAATCTCGATGATTGTCGAGCGTGTCGGTGTGGCGCAGGGGTTGTTTTACTATTACTTCAAATCCAAGGAAGATGTGTTTCAGGAAGCCATGCAGTTCTATACGGATCGCCTCGCGACCGAGGTCATCGGTGATTTATTAGCGCCAGAGGCGGCCAGCATTTTCGAACGATTCTCGGCTGTTATTGAACATCTTTCATCGATGTTTGAGGCGTCGGACCTGGTGTTTAATTCGGATTTAAATACCGGGCTCGTCAAAGAGATTGATATTCAGCTGTCTTATTATTTTTCCGTGACGTTGGTCGAGCCGGTAGCTGTTCTGATCTCTTTGCTTGAGGAGAAGATCGGCCAGTCGTTGGGTGACGTGAATCAATTGTCGGCCTTTGTCGTCTTCGGCATTTTCGGGCTACTTCATGGTCACCACGATATCGGACACCAGAGAATGCCGACACCGGAGTTTTTGGCGACGCTATTAGCTCGAACGATTGGCGTCGACGTGGCGATGTTGCTGAAAGAGAAAATCGAAATTCCGGAGGGACAGATATGAGTTCGTTGATTTCATTTGAACATGTCACTCGAGAGTACGGCTCGGGTGATTCGAAGATTTTCGCATTGCGCGATATTAGTTTCAATATCCGAAAAGGTGAGTTTGTGGTGGTCCTGGGACCGAGTGGCGCGGGTAAGAGCACCTTGCTGAATATTTTAGGTGGCATGGATCAGGCGAGTTCGGGAGACGTAAGCTTTGGAGACGAAGTCGTCAGTGACTATAGCGATGCCCAATTGACGGCATATCGCGCCAAGCGTATTGGGTTTGTTTTTCAATTTTATAATTTGATTCCCAATTTAACCGCCTATGAAAATGTGTCCTTGACGCGCGAAATCAATGATACTTCTCTGGATCCGGACGAGACGTTGGCAGATGTCGGTCTCAAAGGGCGTAAGGATCATTTCCCGGCTCAGCTTTCCGGCGGTGAACAGCAACGTGTGGCCATCGCACGGGCGCTGAACAAGAATCCGGAACTACTCCTCTGTGATGAGCCGACGGGGGCGCTTGACAGCGAGACAGGAGCGCATATTTTGTCGCTGTTACAGCGATTGAGCTCTGAACAGGGGCGCACTGTGATTATCGTCACGCATAACTCAAAACTCATTCAATTGGCCGGAAGAGTTATCTATTTACGAGACGGTCAAATTGAGAAGGACGAGATTCAAGATTATCCGATTGATGCCAAGGAGGTCCGCTGGTAATGCTTCGCAAAAAAATGATTCGCGATATGCGCGCGGCCAAGGTACAGTTTATCAGCATATTCATACTGGCTTTTCTGGGTGTCTTTGTATTTAGCGGCATGCGTGCGCAGTGGGAGGGTATGCGGGTTCATGCGGATTCGTATTATGAAGATACGCATACGGCCGATTTGTTTGTGATGGGTGCGGGGTTTGGAGATGAGGATTTAGAGGCAGTCAAAGGACTGAAAAATGTGTCCAATGCGCAACTGCGCCTGGAAATCGACGTCATTGCCGATCTCGAAAGAGAGCCAACTCTTCGCATATTGATTTCAGATCGAAACGACCTGAGCCAGCCGATGGTGATTGAAGGAGAACCTTACGATCCCGAAGGCAAGGGCATTTGGGTGGATCGTGCTTTTGCTGAGGGTCACCATCTGAACGTGGGTGATTCCATTGGCTTATCGATGGAGGGCGTGTCCCTTCGTCTAGAAATTAAGGGCATTATCCTTCATCCGGAATTTGTATATAACGTTAAAGACTCAACACAGTTGGTCACGGACCCCGGTCTGTTCGGGTATGCGTGTTTGCCCTCGACAGCGGTACCGATACCGGGCGGGATTCCTTATAGCCACATCTTAGTCGATGTCGATGATGAGGCCGATGCGACGGATTGGAAGAATCTCGAAAAGGTGTTGGGCGATTATTCAAAGGTATTTCATGTGATGACGCGCGACACACATCCGAGCATTGCGGTATTTGAATCCGAAATCGATCAGAATCGTGAGATGGGAAACTTGTTTCCAATCGTGTTCTTTTTTGTTGCGGCGCTCAGCATGATGACTACCATGACGCGCTTGGTATTGGCACAACGGACGTTGATCGGCACAATGATGGGACTGGGCTTTTCGCGCCGTCAAATCATCGTTCATTACGTATCTTACGGCCTGTGGATCGGGTGCGTCGGAGGCATCCTCGGACTTTTGACCGGGCCAACCTTTATTTCGGCATTGTTGTACGCGTTTCAGAAGGTGTTTTACGCGATGCCCGTGTGGTCTCCTTATGTATCGCCGGTCTCGGTATTGAGTGTCGTGGCGGTTGCAATAATTTGCGCGGGGGCTGGCTATTTCGCCTGTATAAGAGAGCTTCGGGATTTGCCGGCTGAGGTGCTTCGTCCCAAGTCGCCCAAGGTGTCAAAGCATACATTTATTGAAAAGACGAGGCTATGGCACCGATTGTCGTTTGTCATGAAATGGAACATCAGAGACATCCTCAGAAGTAAAGTGCGCTCTCTGATGGCGATTACCGGTGTCGCGGGTTGCACATTAATGCTCGTCTGGGGCATAGGTTTATACGATTCTATGAACGAGTCTAAATCATGGTACTTCGAGGACCTTCAGCGTTTTTCTGCGAAAGTCTACGTGGAGAGAGAGGCTCTGCCGGAGGCGTTGTTTTTGCGGCCGGGCGAGGCAGAGGCGGTGGATGAGCGCATGGTCAGCGTTCGTGAAGTCGATGGACAACAAATGTTGGCGATGCGAATATTCAGTACAGGCGAGTTGGAGCGTTTCGAAGATGAAAAAGGTCGCGTCATTACATTACCGGATGAAGGTCTTTTCGTCGCGTATAAAACAGCGGAACTATTAGATCTAGAAGTTGGGGATGAGGTATCATTTCGCCTCCTCGGCGAGGAAAAAGAATATACAATTAAGGTCTCGGCCATCAATCGCTCTCCATTTGATCAAGGGTTCACGATGTCCGAAGCCGCGTTTGTGAAACTTGGGGTCTCAATGAATCCCACCGCGTATTTGCTCGCGGATCGACAGAATGTTCGGGAGGATGCCGACGGCATTATCGAGATCAAGGATAAGCAGATGTTGGAAAAAAGTTTCGAACGCATGCTCGAGGGCATGAATATGATTATCGTGGTTCTCTTCTTGGCGGCGGTGCTGTTGGGCGTGGTGGTCTTATACAATCTCGGAAGTTTATCTTATGCGGAGCGCATCCGAGAGCTTGCAACGCTTCGCGTACTGGGCTACCCGCTCCCGCACATACGTAGACTGCTGCGTCGGCAAACGATCATTTTGACGGCCATTGGAAGTGTCATCGGTGTACCGCTGGGGATATTCTTCATTCGATTGATTACGGAGACGGTCAGCGACAATATTGATTTCCCGTCGTACGTTTCACCTTTGTCTGTTGCGCTTTGCCTTGCCGGCACGTTTGCGGTCGCTTTAGTCGTTGACGTATTCCTCTCGTTCAAGACGAAGAAAATCGACATGGTCAGTGCGTTGAAGGCCGTGGAGTAACGCATCGATATAGAGAAGGCTCGAGACGACATCAAGTGCGATGCATTCTGCAGAGGCTATTAGAAAGTTATTGCATTCACTTAAGGACTAGTTAAGAATTGCCGTTGTATTCTGGGTTTACAAGCCGAGGATCCGGCAATTTTCTTAAGGAGAATAACGAATGCATCTCAGCATATTAAAGAACGATCTGCGACGAAAAAAATCCGTGAATCTGATATTGACCGTATTTATTATTTTGGCCGCGATGTTGATGGGCGGCAGCTCCAGTGTCCTATTTTCGACGACCACCGCGGTAGATCACATGCTCGAAAAATCGAATGTCCCGGACATGAGCATTTATACCTTTGACCAACCCGACGTTGTCGGTGCGGTGGAAGCGTGGGCAGATACTTCGGACAAAATTGAATCCTATCGAGTTGAAGATGCTCTTCTGATGATGATTTCTGCATTCAGTCGGGACGGGCGAAGGGTTGTGGACGATAAAGATTTAGTATCAGCTTTTTTAGTTGCCGTACCTGAGAATGACAGCAAGATTTTCAATCAAGAGAATCAAGCGTTGGAATTGTCGCCCGGCGAAATAGCGATTCCGATGGGTTTTCATAAAACCTATGATCTAGAAATCGGTGATACTTTGGATATTGTCGCTGATGGAAAAACAACCTCATTCGTCATTTCTGCGTATAGCAAAGATGTTGTTTTTGGCTCAGATATGATGGCTAGCAAGCGATTTGTCATCCATGCAGATGATTTCAGCCGCTTTCATTCTCAAGAGAGCTTAGATCTTATTAAAAACAAAATATGGAGTGTCAATGCAAAAGAAGGGGTCTCTTTTGAGGCGCTGTCGAATGACTTTTCGCGTCGGGCAGTGACTGTCATTACCACCATCGACATCGCAACCATTCGACAAACGTATCTCGTGCCGATGCTCATCGCTACGGTCATGATAGTGGTTAGTGTCAGCTTAATATTAATCTCGTTCCTGATTCTTCGGTTTACAATCGTGTTCACGATTCAGGAGGACTATCGCGAAATCGGCGTCATGAAAGGCATCGGTATTCGAAGCAAGGTGGTTCGACGCATTTACAGGACCAAGTATTTGGCCATAGCGCTGTTTGGGGGATTGGTCGGATTCGGGTTGAGCTTCATCTATTCGAATATCATGATGCGAAGCCTTAATGACTTGTTTATGATGGATAACGGTGTCGGCCAAATCGTTTTCACACTTATCGGAAGCGCTCTTGTCGTTGGACTAAGCATGTTGTTTTCTTCGATGTGCACAAGAAAAATCAACAAGGTCTCCGTTGTCGAAGCCATTCGAAAAGGCAATACCGGCGAACGTTTTTCAAAAAGCAAGCGTTTGAGCTTGTATACGAAAAAAAGTCTTCGGGCCCCGGGTTTTCTCGCGCTCAGTGATATATTCAATGGTTTTCGAAAATTTCTGGTACTGACACTAACGTTTACTCTTGGGACGTTACTGATTATTGTGCCGCTCAATATGATTAATACACTGAAAGACAAAGACGAGATGATGAAGATTTTTGGCATGCCGCCTCATGATGTCACCATGATGACGGAGCGCGCTTTTCAAGTGGCCGTGACTTCCGGGCAGGAAGCCATTGAGGAGGAGATTCAGGAAATGCAAAACGCATCGGAGCGTGCCGGATATCCGGTGGATCTTCATTTGGAAATTGGGTACAGCGCGAACATTTTTGTTGACGAGCCCGACGAAGGGATGCGAATTGATGTTTTGCAAGGTATCCGCTTTCCCATCGAGGACTACGATTACTCCGAAGGCAGAGCACCGATTCGCGAAAATGAAATTGCCGTGTCAACAATGGTCGCCGAGACTTTGAATCTTCAGATTGGCGATACCGTTTCCGTCCAAGTCGGACAAGAAGAATATGCCATGTTGGTTACCGCAATATATTCTTCGATTAACAATATGGGGATGAACATTCGTGCACCGGAAGCTTTTGTATTCACAAGCACTTCGCCATCAACAATTTCGATTATCGGCTCGTTTGAGACGATGCCCGAGGATCTGGAAAAAGCGACGGCAGCGATTAAGGCGCAAAATCCGGATATCTCGATTTCATTCGAAGAGGATGAGTATCAGCGTTACATTGGAGGAACCGTCGAGGCTATTGATGGCATGAAAAACCTCATCGTTGTGGTTGTATTGAGCATTATTTTCCTCATCACCTGCTTGATTGTGCGAATGCTGATTTCCAGAGAAATTTCCCAAATCGCCTTGTTAAAAAGCATCGGCTTCCGTTGTTCATCTTTAAGCCGATGGCAAATCGGGCGCATCAGTATCATCTTGGTCTTGTCGGTCGCTGTCGGCACCGCGCTCTCCTTGCCGCTCAGTCATCTTCTGACCGGCAGCATATTCGGGATGCTCGGGGCTTCGTCTGTGACCGCTGTCATCGAGCCACTCCAAGTCTATGCCGTTTACCCTCTTATTTTCTTGGTATCGACGATTACTGCGGTTGTTGTCTCTATCGGACAGATCAAGCAAACGCCAGTTTCTGAGATCAACAGCCAAGAATAGTGTCAGCGGCAGATTCGGCCACGCTCGAACGAAAAGCAACTTATTACCATACAAAAAGGAGTTCAACAAATGCAAACAATGATTGAAAAAGTCGTTCATTCCGACCCGGTCGAGACCGCCGAGAAACCACACGAACTGAGCCTTCGGGTCACGGATTTATGCAAAACCTACATCACCGACAAACAATCGCTCAATGTCCTTCGCAATGTCAATTTTTCGATGCGAAAAGGAGACTTTGTCTCAGTTATGGGACCATCGGGATCCGGCAAATCCACCTTGCTCTACACCGTCAGCGGCATGGATAAACCGACGTCAGGAGATGTCGAGTTTTTCGGACAGAACATCGCTAAACTCGGAGAAAACAAGATGGCCGACCTGCGTTTGAATGAGATGGGGTTTGTCTTCCAACAAATGCACATGCTACGAAATTTAAGTGTTTTCGACAACATCATCCTGGCCGCGTACCATGCATCGGTGAAGGTCAGTGCGTCGCACCGTCGCGACATTAACGAAAAAGCCAAGGCTCTGATGCGGCGCTTCGACATCATTGACATTATGGATAAGGACATCACGGAAGTCTCGGGCGGCCAGCTCCAGCGCGCTTGTCTCTGCCGAGCGCTGATCAACGATCCGAAAATGATTTTCGCTGACGAACCGACCGGCTCTCTTAATTCAAAAGCAGCGGCTGAGGTGATGGATAAACTCAATACGCTGAATCGCGAAGGTGCCACCATCCTTTTGGTGACACATGATATCAAAGTCGCCGCCCGGACGGATAAGACGCTCTATATTGTTGACGGCAATATTCAAGGTGAACTCGAACTCGGAAAATACGGAGACACTGGGGAGGCCAAGACACGCGAAAAGAATTTGAGCAACTGGCTCGTCAACATGGGTTGGTAAAAGGTGCTCGGTGACCATTCCGGATGCGGAGGTTCGAGATGAAAATCGATGCCTCCGTTTTCGCATCGATCTTCGTCGTGCTCATGACATTCACACGAGAGGCGGATGCAAATGACAATTGAGCATTTACGAAGGATAAGATACTATTTGAATAGAAAATGAGCATTATTTAGACAACAAAGGGGATTTCACGTGACGGATATACTCTTGATCGAAGACAATGTCGAACTCGGACAATTAGTTCGGGGCTTTCTGACACAGGACGGATTTTCGGTGTGTCATGTGACGTCTGGTGAGGCCGGTCTGGATTTTTTGCGCACGAGTGCCGTTCGACTGGTACTCCTCGACATCATGTTGCCGGGTCTTGACGGATTTTCCGTATGTGCGACGATTCGCGAAAGAGCCCAAATCCCGATATTGATCCTGAGCGCTCGGTCGGATAAATCCGATCAACTTCGCGGCCTGAATCTCGGTGCCGACGACTATATCGAAAAACCCTTCGACATCGATATTTTAATGGCTAAAATCCACACCATACTGCGGCGGAATGCTTCCGATGCGCCTCTGATGCGCGTGCTCCGAGACGGCAACCTGGTTCTGGATCTTGATGCGAACCGCTTGACGATTGACGACCGCGTGACGCCGGTGACACAGAAGGAGCTTCAGTTGCTTCGACTCTTCTTGGAAAACCCAGGCAAAGCGTTGCGCAAGGAATGGCTTTTCGAAAAGGTTTGGGGCTCGGATAGTTTTAGCGAAATGGGTACACTGAATGTGCATATCAATAAGTTGCGAGACAAAATTGAGCCGGCCCCTAAAGCACCGGTGCGTATCGTGACGCTGTGGGGTGTCGGGTATAAATATGAAACGCTTTGATCGACGTGCTGGGCTGGTTCTTATTTTGATTCTTTTCGTATGGGCAATCGGAAATTTGGCGATACTTCTCGCTTTTTCCGATAAGGCGCAGAAAGCTCATCTTGTTGAAATCAATCGCATATCCGCAAGTGTGGGCGGTGAGCGCGATTTGGAGAATGTCCGCATGTCCGATTATGAGTACGTGACCGTTCTGGAATTTATGCCAATCGCCGCATCGGCATCGGAAGCCAATGCGTATTTTCGCGGTGATGGGGTTGATCGAGATCAGGCGTTTCAAATTCGACCGGTTTATGACGAGGGCCATATCACGGGGTATGTGCGTTACGTTTACGAGGGGTCACCGGAAATTGCAACACGTGCCATCTACATCATTTACAATCTGACGTATGTCGTGGCGGCACTTCTATTGATGGCCGTTATGTTCTATATTCGCAGTCGAATTCTCAAGCCGTTTCACGCCATTCGGGATTTGCCGATAGATTGTCCAAGGGCCGTCTAGAAAATGGACTTCACGAGAGCAAAGACCGCTATTTCGGACAATTCATATGGGGACTCAACATGCTTCGCGACTCGATTGAGTCGCAAAATCAAAAGTCTTTATTGCTCGAAAAAGAACGGAAGACTTTGGTGCTATCGATATCTCATGGCATTAAGACCCCGCTGTCGGCCATCATGCTCTACGCTAAGGGAATAAAAAAAGGCGTATACGAGAATTCGAATCAGCTTAACGTTGTGGCGTCCAACGTCGAAGAAAATGCCCGCCAAATTGAATTGCTGGTCAAAGATATCGTCAATACACAAACGGAGAATTTGGTCGACTTGGATATTTGCATGTCTGAATTTTATTTGGAGGCGCTACTCGCCGGTGTCGATAAGGCGTTTCGCGAAAAACTTAATACCAACCAAACCCAGCTTGACATCGGATCTCACACTAACCCATTACTATCCGGCGACCCGATTCGGTTGCAGGATGTTTTGAGCAATCTCATGGAAAATGCCCTCAAGTATGGAGACGGCGAGCGGATTGAGTTTCGATTTTCAAAAGAAGAAGGGCACCTTCTTTGGTCTCTGTATAACACGGGCACACCGATTCCGACTTCGGAAAGAGCGCATGTTTTCGAGAGTTTTTGGCGTGGGTCCAACAGTGTTAATCGACCCGGTAACGGACTTGGGCTTTATATCAGCAAACATATTATGACGCGTATCGGCGGAGATATTTATGTAGAAACCGACGATCGCGGCACGGCATTTGTAATGGTTATTCCCCTGGCTTTCCGATATAATATCAAATAGTATTCAGCCGAAAATTATTGCTTCGGCGTGAGGGATGGCATTTGTAGCTATTTACGAGAAGGCGGACTCTTAGATGAAATACGACGCGTTTATCAGTTATCGACACGCACCGACGGATATAGCAGTTTCTGAGCAGATACATAAGCGATTAGAGAACATACGCGTCCCGAGGTCTATACGCAAATCATCGGGCAAGAAGAAAATTGAGCGTGTTTTTCGGGATCAGGAAGAACTGACGGTCTCGTCGAGCTTAAGTGAAGAAATACTGACTGCACTGGATGAGTCTGAATACTTGATAGTTATTTGCTCGCCACGAACACCGGAGTCTGAGTGGGTCGAGAACGAGGTATCCTACTTCATCAAAACGCACGGACGCGAGCGCATTTTGCCTGTTATTATCGAAGGAGAGCCCAAGGATTCTTTCCCCAAGCCGTTGCTTTTCGAGGAGCGTCGCGAGATTGACGTTCGCGGTGAGACTTATGTCTATGAGACCATCGCTGAGCCGTTTGCGGCGGACTATCGCGCACCGGATGAAAAGACGCGAAAGCAAATTATCAAGAGAGATATTCTCCGCTTGGCGGCGCCGATTCTCGGTTGTCGTTACGACGACTTGAAGCAAAGACATCGAGAACAGAGGAATCGGCGTATCGCACTCGGCGTTACAGCGTTTGCGGTTTTGGCCGTTGTTTTCGGCATATACAATTACATTCAGAATCAGAAAATTCTCGAAAATTTTAGAAAGCAACAGAAGACGCAGTCGCTGTTTTTGGCGGATACGTCACTGAGACTGCTTGAATCAGGGGATCGTACCAATGCGATTCTTGTCGCGCTTGAAGCGCTGCCCAAGGATTTGGAGAATCCCGAGCGTCCGGTGGTGCCTCAGGCGGAGTACGCATTATCGAAAGCGCTGCATGCATACGCATTGGGATTGGAGATGGTGCCGGATTATACCATTGAGCATCAGGATGTGGTGACGGATAATGTTCAGGCTTCACCGGAGGGGAATACCTTTTGCGCACTCGATCAAAGAGGGGTGCTGAATTTATATGACGTTACTAAAGGGACAATAATCCGAGAAATTAGTGCCGAACAGGAAGAGCTTGCGACGAATCGAATTTATGATTATGTTTTTACGGAAGATCGAGTGGTCGCGTTTTCCGCGGTTGACATTCTTTGCATTGACGGAACGGATGGGGCTACGATATGGCGTAAGCGTTATAACGAGGCAGACCCAACGTTCAACACGGCTTACTATTATAGCGAACCCTATTTTGGAGTGAGTGAAGACGGCTCAACATTAGCCTATAGTTTTGCTTATTCCGATATGGTATATGTTCTGGATATGAACGATGGTCAAGTGATAAATACCATTCGGACGGATAGTATGGATGTCTCAATGACAGATATCGTGCTGTCAAAGGATGGATCTATGATTGCGGTCGTTAATTCGGATCTGACATCGGAGGATACAAAACCCCTGGTTCGCGTTTTTGATGCGGTTTCTGACCAGTTGATTTCAAGCATTGAACTTAGCTATTCCTATGACTTTTTTGTAGGATTTGCTCCCGGTGATCGACTGATATGCGGATCGAACGATTATTCAATTTGGGATGGCCCATCGAAGCAGATCACTATGGAGTTGGCATGCTTTGATTGGCGTGACGGATCCTTGCTGTGGCATACGGAGGAACGGGTGACAAGATCGATATTGGATTTTGTGATCAGCCAGGTGCAGTTGATCATTTCCGAAGAAGCCGGCAACCATATTTTGCTTGTAGTCGAAAATCGCGTATTTCTTTTCGACCTTGAAAACGGAGAAAAAGTGACGGAAAAGATTACTTCTTCTGAGATTGTTGGTCTCGCGATGAATAAGGATTCGGGTTTATATGTTTCTATGACCGATATGGGGCAAACCAATTGGGGAAATTTATATACCGGAAGAGATGATCAGGACGTAGATTTCAAAATTGATGCCAATATCATGAGTTTTGTCGGTGCGTTCAATCATATTATTATTGTGCCGGACTATTCTAAGTCGATGATGGTTTTTTCCTATTATCTGGCACCGGAATATGAGACTATGTTTGAGCTGAACTCAGAATATAGTTACATGTTGTTTTCGAAAAGTCCGGACAATCGATACCTGCTTTTCGAGAAGTTTAATAGTGATGCGACGAGTGTTTGGATATACGATACCCAGTCTGAAGAGGTTGTCTGCGATACTCAAGTGCGGGTTTCAATTGAAGGCGCGATTTTTGATGAAGACGGCGTTTTTCTGGCGATGTACGACGGAACGGTTGAATATTTCGACTTCGCGTCGGATACGATGGAAACCATCTATCAGGATGAAGGCGGTTACTTTACATGTCGTACGAATGAAGATCAAACCCATTTTGTATTTGATGCAGCATCGAGAGTTTTTCTTTATTCCACAGAGAAGCGGGAAGTTGTATTAGACTTGGAAACAAAAATCAATGAGCACGTCGTTGCTATTTCCGGGGATGCGAAATACTTGTTAATGAGCGGAGACGAAGGCCTTTTCGCAATCAACACCGAAGATCATTCGCATGTCGAGTTTGAAGAGCGTATCGAATTATCACCCGTTTATAATGTGCAAATTTCATTTGCACAAAATCAACAATACGCTGCGATTCCGGCCGCAGACCAATACATCCACATTGTGGATCTCGAAAGCGGTAAAACAATCTCTTTGATTGTGGGCATGAACAACAACATTTTTTCCGGCTACTTCATTGATGCGGACCAGACTTTTGTATTTCACTCCGATGACTATCGTATTCGAGCGGCAAACGTGAAGAGCGGAGAGTTGGTCTATACCGGTAATGAACTGATAAACAAGATTAGCCAATGGGAATTTAACTCAGATCGCAATTTGCTTACGGCGTTGTCGAACATAGAAGCCATCGTTTTTAGTGTTGAGGAGGGCATCTATCCCGTCGCGATCGTACCCTATTTTGTGGGTTTTGATAAGGACGCAAAATATGTCTATTGCATGGATCCATTCGACTTTGGCCGATTCCCGTATCGCGAATTAAAGGACTTGTATCAGATGGCAGAGGATGTACTGGGCGGTAAGCCTTTATCTGAAGAAAATCGGATTAAGTATTACATTGATAACTGACGCACTGGCGAATAATTTGGCCTTCTTTATGACTCAAGATTCAAATCGCCGGTAAGTCATCTCGAAAATATCTCGCGCGACGATGTATACATCCTTCGGGTTGTCGTAATGCGCAGCGAGCATATCGCCCTTGTTACCGAGCATATAGTGGTCCGGATCCCAGGCGGTAAAAACCTTGGTCGTTCGCGTGAGAGGACGGGCATAGATTTGGGTCTCGTCCGTCGGGATGCATACGTGCGCGTGATCGACTAATGACACGGATTGCTGTGTATGCATCCGTTTGATGGTCGGTGCGTATTCAAAACTTGCGGAATAGAGATTATCAGATGCGGTATAGCGCTTATCGAAGGTGGCCTTCTTTATCGGATACACCTCGCCGGAAATACCAATCATGATATAGATGTCTTCGGAAGCGCGAATGTTGATGTCCCCCTCGAGAGTACGAACCGTCGCAAAATCACCGTCGTTCAAGACGTCCAAAGAGCGGACGAATCCGAGCGGCAGACGATTCTTAACGTATACTTGCATTGTATTCAGGTCCGGTTCGAATTGAGATGCATAGATGATGTCATAGCTTTGCTGATATGTGCGAATATAATCGGTAAAGAATTCAACGTCCGAGAGTCCTTTTGAGGAGAGCACTGCCGCTAGGGCATCTTCTCGTAAAAAACCACCGGCCTTTTCCGCGTGCCCGCCACCGGAACCGATATCCGTAGCAAAAAAACGAGCCATATCGCCGGCCTGGATCTCGGGCGTACAGCTCCGGACAGAATACTTGACGCCAAAAGGTAAGCGGCAAAATACCACGCACGAATCGCAAAGATTCACTTGGAGCAACATGTCACTGATGAAACCCAAAATATTCGGATCGCAAGGTCCCGCCTCCGCGATGGCAAAGCGATGCTCTTTGTCGAAAAAAGCACCGTTCAAAGCATCGCCCGCGAGAAGAATATCCTCGGAAGAGAAGTTGGCGTTCCGAAGCGCGCTGATCAAGCTATTGTTGTAGACTAAATCGTCTCGGAGATCCTTGTCCGCCGGATGTGAAATCTCCGAAAGACTGTTGGTATCCGTATATAAACCATAGTAAAGCGCCGTAGTCAGTGCAATGTCATCATTCACGTCAATACCTTCATTTCTCAACAGTTGATACACAAGCGTCGCACAGCTGCCGTAGGCGCTTCGAATTTCCGAAAAATCAAAATCTCGTCCGCTGTCCGGGTGATGATCAACCACTGCAACGGCTTGCGCAGGAAGCGTCGTGACATTGCCTTCGCCGTATTGACCGTCAGCGACAATCAGAAGATCCGGTGACTCGGAAAGACCATCGACATGCTCCAGCGGGATGTTCAGTCGCTCAATCATCATAAGAATGTTGGGCTTCTGTATCGTATATTTGCCCGCGTAGACTAACCGCACGTGTCGACGGGTATCGGCGGCGAAAAAGCGATAGAGACCAAAGCCTGAAGCGACGGCATCGGGGTCCGGATTATCGTGACACTGAATGACAATATTTTCAAAATGGGATAAATCCGAAAGTCGCATAGAATGTTCCCCTTTGGTATCCTGATGGTAGATAAGCTATAACTGAATATCTAGAAAAAGTATATCAGATTAACTAGGCATTCACAGTTTTGATATTGTCAGAAAGCTCGAAAGCAAGGGCACAAGGTATGACATCGAAATATCAAGGACAAGAGAGCCCTCGGCCGCATTCGCGCTTATTCGCCCTCAGGTTTGCTATAATAAATCATCGCGCCATCGCAAAGGGATAAAATGAAAACGCAAACGCAAGCAAAGATAGATTAGTTGGCGACAATCACGAGGCAAAAGACATGGGAAAAAGAGACTCGCACCGAATGTTCAACGCCATCGCACCGATATACGGTCTTTTCTATCGCATGCAGAAACGTCAATTTCAAAGAATCATTTCCCAAATCGCGTCGGTTCTGGATCTATCCGACTCGAAAAGCATCTTGGACGTCGGGTGTGGCACCGGGGCGTTGTGCTCTGTGCTGAGCGAAAAGGGCTTTCGCGTCACCGGCATCGATGTGGCCGATAAAATGCTTCGCGTGGCGAGAAGACAAGACAAGACCAATCGGATTCAATTCATCACCGGCAGTGTGTTAGACGGTTTGCCCTTTGAAGATCAGGCTTTCGACATATCCATCGCATCCTATGTGGCTCACGGATTATCACCCGAGGAGCGGCAAAAACTCTATTCGGAGATGCGCCGCGTGACGCGGGAATGGGTCATCATCCATGATTACAATGCGAAGCGCGCTCCGTTGACCAGCTTCATTGAGTGGCTCGAACAGGGTGATTATTTCAGGTTCATCCATGTCGCCGAAAAAGAATTAATAGAATGCATCGTGCAGCACCGGCCGTGCTTTTCTGAAGTCCGAGTCGTTCAAGTCGGGAAAAGAGCCGCCTGGTATATATGTCGGTTGAATAATCCACATAATTACCCGTAAATGATCCTTCTGTTCTACACATCCAACCGCATCAGCAGATCCGTCTGCGGGTCGGAGCCGAGCATGAACAGGTGCTCGCCGAATGGACGAAATCCCAGTTTTTCGTAAAAGCGAATCGCCTTGTCGTTATGCTCCCAAACGCCGAGCCAGATGTAGTGACAAGCGCTGTCGATGGCCTGGTCGATGGCCTGTTGCATCAGTCGGCGTCCGATGCCCTCGCCCTTGTAAGCCTTGAGGACGTATAGTCTTTGGACTTCAAGGGCGTCGTCGTGTCCGGGCTCGGTCTGCGCCGGGCCGCGGTTGATTTTGATATATCCGACGATCTCGCCTT
>DUPM01000050.1 GCA_012838315.1 Clostridiaceae bacterium | reverse complement strand
TATAATGGTGTAAATTCAAAAAATGAGATGAGCCAAATCTCAGACCCTATACCTGTATAATCTTTGTTAACACACAAAAATAATACAGAAGGAATGGGAAATGGCTCAGGTCAATCTTCCGTTATCGTTCACCCTCCGTCTAGATGAACAAATAATGTGCCCTTTTTCACGGAAATAGATAAAGAGTCAAATCTGATCAATGTATGGAGACGAAACGTTTTTTCGGATTTCGTTGCTGAGTACTGTCTATTTTCATTGAATTACATAGGGTTTCTAAGTATAATAGTGTGGCTTGACTAGACGGCAACAGTTCGTTGTGTCTATTTTTATTTCATGTGCACCCGTTTTCGGGCGAATAATCACAAGGAGAGTGAAGAAAATGGTTATGGTTCCAAAGAAAAATGTTGAAGATTTGGCGGTGTCCGGGAAAAAGGTCATCGTCCGTGTGGATTTTAATGTTCCACTCGATAAGAAGACCGGCGAGATTACCGATGATAAGCGCATCAAGGGTGCATTGCCGACCATTAAGTATTTGGTTGAGAATAACGCAAAGGTTATCTTGGTATCTCACTTGGGTCGTCCGAAGAATGGTCCGGAAGCCGCTTTTTCTATGAAGCCTGCAGTAGTTCGTCTTTCCGAGCTTCTCGGTCGCCCGGTTGTTTTAGCCGCGGACGTCATTGGGGAGGATGCTGTCGCAAAGGCGGCTGCGCTCAAGGACGGCGAAGTCTTGATGCTTGAGAACGTTCGTTTTCATAAGGAAGAGACCAAGAATGATCCGGCGTTTGCCGCAAAACTGGCCGATTTGGCCGACTTGTATGTGAATGATGCTTTTGGCACGGCGCACCGTGCTCATGCTTCGACGGCCGGACTTGCGAATTTTCTGCCTTCGGCTTCAGGTTATCTGATCCAGAAGGAATTGGATGTTATGGGCAAAGCGCTCAGCGAGCCGGCTCGTCCGTTTGTGGCGATTCTCGGCGGCGCGAAAGTTTCGGATAAGATCGGTGTTATTGAGAATCTGCTCGACAAGGCAGACGCCATAATCATCGGTGGTGGTATGGCATACACGTTTGATGCTGCAAAAGGCTTCAGCGTCGGTTCTTCGATTTGCGAGACGGACAAGATTGATCTGGCTAAAGAATTGATGGCGAAGGCCGAGGCTAAGGGCGTTAAGTTGCTCTTGCCGGTGGATAATGTCGTCGCCGATGCTTTTGCTGCAGATGCGAATTCTAAGATTGTGCCTTGCGACTGTATAGAAGATGGCTGGATGGGGCTTGATATCGGACCGAAGACCATAGAGATTTTCTCTGAGACGATTTCGACGGCAAAGACGATTATTTGGAACGGGCCGGCTGGCGTTTTCGAGTTTGAAAAATTTGCAACCGGTACTCGCGCGGTTGCTAAGGCAGTTGCTGATGCCGATGCAATTTCAATTATCGGTGGCGGTGATTCTGCTGCGGCGATTGAGATTTTGGGGTTTGCGGATCAAGTTACTCACATTTCTACTGGCGGCGGTGCTTCGCTTGAATTTATCGAGGGCAAGGTTCTTCCGGGTATTGATGGCCTTGAGGATAAGGTGCCGTGCAGAACATTTGCTGCGGGCAACTGGAAGATGAACTGTGGTACACCTGCTGAAGCCACGAAGTTAATTGATGAGCTCAAGCCTCTTGTAAAAGAAGCGACATCCAAGATTGCGGTTGGGGTGCCTTTCCTCGCAATCCCAGCGGCTCTTGAGGCGACCGCTTATACAAATATTAAGGTCGCGGCTCAAAATTGCCATTTCAATGAGAAGGGTGCATATACCGGCGAAATTTCTCCGGTTTGGCTCGCAAAGATGGGCGTCACGTATGTGATTCTCGGACATTCCGAGCGAAGAGAGTATTTTGCTGAGACCGATGAGACTGTCAACAAGAAGGTCAAGGCGGCTCTTGCAGTCGGTTTGAAGCCGATCGTTTGTTGCGGTGAATCTTTGGATCAGCGCGAATCCGGCCAGACATTTGATTGGGTCAAGGGTCAAATTGTCGGCGCATTCGCTGATATTCCAGAAAGTAAGCTTTGCCAGATTACGATCGCATACGAGCCAATTTGGGCAATAGGTACCGGTAAAGTGGCTTCTGATGAGCAAGCTGAAGAAGTATGCGCATTCATTCGCGGCGTTATCGCGGGTCTATACAATCAAGCGGTAGCAGATGCGATTACGATTCAGTACGGCGGATCCGTCGGTGCAGCAACTGCTAAGGGATTGTTCACGCAGGCAAACATCAACGGCGGTTTGGTCGGTGGTGCGTCGCTCAAGGCAGAGGATTTTTCTAAGATTTGCCTTGCTTAATATTTCGGTTTAAAATAACCGGCAGAGGACATAGGTTCTCTGCCGGTTATTTTTGTTTATGGGAGGCGATTATGGAGACGTTTTGGTATTTTTTTGAAGTTTTCGGATACCCTTTGGCGATTATGGCACTCATTTTCGCTGTTGTCGCCAGTTTATATACAAAGTTTGTTTTTTCGAAGTTTAGCAAAGTGCCGACAGCAAGCGGCGTGACGGGCGCCCAGGTTGCCGAGCAAATTCTGCGACAATTCAACCTCCATGGGGGTGTCGGTTACGAGCACGAAGTGCGCGTCGAGCAGGTCAGCGGAACGCTTACAGATCACTATTCTCCGAAGGAGAAGACGCTTCGACTTTCCGATGCGGTCTATGCTTCTGCGTCGGTTGCAGCGGCCGGTGTTGCGGCTCATGAGTGCGGTCACGCGATTCAAGATGAGCAGGGTTATATTCCCAATAGGATTCGATCCGCCCTTCATATTCCGGCGAGCGTCGGCTCTCGGGGCGGCCCGTGGTTGGCAATCGGTGGATTGATTCTCTCCGGATATGCACCGTCCATTGGACTCTTGTTGTTGAAAATTGGGATTATCTTTTTCTTGTTTGCGACACTTTTCTATTTCGTCACATTGCCGGTCGAGTTTAATGCCAGTTCGCGCGCGATTCGAATACTGGATGACGCGAATATATTGACGAATCAGGAGTTGCGAGGCGCAAAGCGCGTTCTTAATGCAGCGGCTATGACCTATGTTGCGGCGGCGGCATCTTCGCTGATTACCTTGCTTCGTTTGATTGCGATGTCGAGGCGGCGCCGTTGAGAAAGTGATGGCGTCCATCTCATGTTCCGAAAATAGTGCCGACAGAATAATCGCTGTCGGCATTTGTTTTTTGTGTGAATTATCCGTCAGATGCTGAAGTTATGCAAAAAGACACTTCAACAGACTTTCTTTCGGCTTTTGCAATTTGCAGGCACTCAATTCGATTATATCCGGTTGGTCGACGAGTGGGTCAAGTAGCATCTTATAAAGATTTTCATATGACCGGGAGGGGATTCTTTAGAGTAGAATGAAATAACAAGTTAAAAACAATGCGATCGATATTATCCAGCAGATGAATTGTCAGAGTTGTTTGGGTTCGTTCGTCGTCCGTATAAGAGCCGTCGCTTTCGTTAGCATATGAGGGAATCATCAATGAATATTTACGACACCATCCTTTCAAACAACCAAAGTAACGGCGCGAAAATCGCTCTCGCCATTGAACCATCGGATCAAGAGTGTCGTTCTATCACCTACACGGAGATGTTTGACGCGACCGACCTTATGGCGGAGGCGCTCGTTCATCTCGGCATGCGAGCCGGAGACCGGATTGCATTGATTTCTGAGAACCGTCCGGAGTGGATTATTTCATTTCTTGCGGTTGCGAAAATAAGGTGTACGGCGGTCCTCATTGATTCGTCGCTTACTTCAGACGACCTAAAGCGATATATTGATAAATCCGACCTTCGTCTGATTCTTATGTCGCCTCGCGTGAAGGCTGGGTTTGACTGCATCTCTTTTTCAGATATTCCCTGCGCGGATGTCACCAAAGGTGCGAAATTATTCACGGACACGGGATTTTTAGGAAAAATACGGGACGCGGTAATCGCGGGGGACGAGACGATTGCAGCAATCATATATTCCTCCGGTACCACCCGTACGCCCGCAGGTATTATGCACTCACACGAAGCGCTAATCCGTTCGACGCTGATGTGCGCAGATTGCAACAACCTCAATGAGACCGGCAAGTACCTGTCCGTCGTTCCGAACAGCCATATTTACGGGCTGATCTGTCTGGTGTTGGGGCCGATGCTGATGCGAGGAGACGTTTTCTTTATCGCTGAGAATACACCGGCGCAAATTATGAAGGCGTTCGCCGAATATCGGCCAACGATTTTCCCTTGCGTTCCGCGTGTTTTTGAGCTGTTCCGGACGGAGATTGAGAAGAAGATTGCGGCCGATCCTAAAACGGCGAAATTATTCAGAATATTTTTTCCCATCTGCTTAAAGCTTCGTCGAAGAACCGGAATTAACTTAGGCAAGGTGCTTTTCAAGGCGATTCACAAGGGCTTCGGTGGAAGAATCGAAGTGTTTTGTTCGGCCGGCGCGCCGATGGACCAAAAGACCGCCGAGTTTTATCTCGGAACCGGCTTTAATATGCTGATTACTTATGGTGCGACCGAGACCAATATTCCAACGCTTGGCAATTATGGACGCAAGCTCACTGCGGATTCCTGCGGACGTCGCTACCCTGACGTATCGGTAAAGATCAGCGATAACGGAGAGCTATTGATCCGTTCAGACTATATGATGAAGGGCTATTTCGGCGAACCGGAAATGACGGCGGAGGCATTTGAAGACGGTTGGTTTAAGACTGGGGACCTTGGCCGCATCGATAACAAAGGACACTATGTCATCACCGGTCGTCGGAAAGAGAATATCGTCCTGGCTTCCGGCAAAAAAGTGACGCCCGAAGAAGTTGAATCCGCCTATAATTCTTTACCCGGGGTAAAAGAACTGATTGTTGCCGGCGTCACGGCAGCCGGAAAAGGATACGACGAAGTTCATGCGTTTATTGTCTCTTCGGATACCGGAGAATCGAATAATAAAATCGAGGACCGCGTACGTGAAATTGGGACGACACTCCCCGCTCATATGAGAATCACTACGGTCCATTTTGTCGAAGAAATCCCGAAAACGTCGTTGCAGAAGCCTAAACGTTATCTCTTAAGGAAAGCTGCTGAAGAAGAAGTATATCGCGATGCGAAAAATGCCGACACCGAACGCACGCACTTAACGGTCGAAGAGGATCTTATCCGAATCATAGCGCATACGATTGGTTGGGAAGCGTCACGTATCAAGCCGGAATTCGGACTTTATACCGATTTGGGGATAGATTCGTTGCAGTCCATTGACCTTGCGATTTCTCTCGAAGAACGATTCGGATTTCCGGTCGAAAAGTCTTTTTCGCGCGGTACGACCGTTCTCGATGTGCTGTCTCTCATCGAAAACAGAGAAGGAATTACACCGGATGCGGTTGATCTGTCGCTTTATCCTCGCAGCAAAAACTTCCGCGATTATTTCGTTTTTCGACAGGCCAGCAATCTGGCCAGATTTGTCTATTCCATTCGGTTCGTCAACGAATCTGTGTTGCCCGAGGACAGCGGCTATATCCTTTGCGCGAATCATGTATCGAATTTTGATTACCTCTGGCTCGCTGCTAAATTCAAACGGCAGCGGTTCGAAAAATTCTGTTGCATGGCCAAAAAGGAGCTTTTCGAGAAAGGTGGGATTAGCCGGACACTATCAAAGGTCTGCGGCATGATTCCTGTTGACCGCGTGAATTTTCACTCCGATACGATGAAGTGTTGTGAGAATAAGCTCCGCGAAAAATGGGGGCTTCTGATTCATCCGGAGGGGACGAGAAGTGAGGACGGAGAACTCGGCGCTTTCAAAAAAGGCGCGGCGGTGCTTGCCATCGAGTCCGGTGTGCCAATCATTCCGGCTTATATTCACGGTGCCTACGATATCTTCCCAAACCATTTAAAGTTGCCAAGGTTATTTAACTTCCGCCGAATGAAAAAATATGCGGTAAAAGTCTTTTACGGCAATCCGATTATCCCGACCGGACAGAGTGCGGACGATTTGATAGTGCAGGTGAAAGAGGCAATCCAGGAATTGAAGCAGTCGGCGGCGTCTCGACCGAGCGTTTAAGAATGGGTGCCCTATCTCTTATAATGGCTGAACGTTAATAGTTATATATCATTTGGAACTATACCGGAAATTTCAAATGTGGATTGCGCCGCAGAGTTTTTGTTTTTAGTCCTTGCCATGAAAAAATAGACTACGGCAATGAACACATCCACGCAATATATGAAACATCCGATCCCCATCAGGATGGATGCCGGAAGACTTAGGATTTTTTCTTTTCTCATTCGGATGCTACAGCCAATCGAACTGATTCCGGATAAAGTGATCGTTACTAGATCAATCACTAATGCAACCAGAATGATTCCTATACCCCATACACTCGCAACAAGTCCCATCATGCCGATTAGGAAATGGAATACATAAGCCGGTATCTGGAGGCCCTTTATCATCAGGTTTATTTTGGTTGCTTGGTAAGCCGTATATTTCCCGCGTGTTGAAACAACGGTATTGTAGAAGGGTATAAAAATGATATATGCCAAATATGTGATATTAATGCCAATCCATAAATAATAAGCGATTTTAGAAGCCATTGGGTTTTCAAATGCAGTCACCAACAGATTTAGGCTGATTAACGCAAACAAGTATATGTAAGGGAATAGAATTAACGGAACCATCAGTAGATATTTTTTCATGAGCTCGTTTGGCCTCTGCAAGGACAGAGTCAGTCTGCTTTCATTTAAATTAGCCGGAAATCGATACGGAACAAAGAATCCTGGCAACTCATTTTCCCGTAATAAAATCGCAAGAATACAATTGCCTATTTCTTCGAGCTCTTTTTAGCAGAACCGTCCGTAGTGGCGTCCTCCTTCTTTTCGGTCTTTTTTGTCTTTTTCGATGAAACTGTGACCTTGCCGTCATTCGCTTTCGGTTTTTCGTCGATATTTGAAATGACAGTATCTTTTGCGTGCTCTATTGATTTAACATCTTTGGAATTGAGGGACGCGAAGTCACCGCCGTATAAATCAGGTACGAAGGTCTGTTCCTCCAACGGCGGACGAACGTATGCGTCATCATCCTGGCGTGGCGGGAGCTTCATTTTTTCGGGCGTCAGATCCTCGTATGGAATCAGAGATAGCAGATGGGATATGCAATTCAGCCGGGCATGTTTCTTGATATCGGCATCCACGGTGTACCATGGCGATTGCTTGGTGTCGGTATATGAGAACATCTCGTCTTTGGCACGGGAGTAGTCGCTCCAACGGCTGCGTGCCGCGAGGTCCATCGGGCTGAGTTTCCAACGCTTCGCCGGGTCGTTAATGCGATCTTTAAATCGCTCCTCTTGTTCCTCATCGGATACGGAGAACCAGTACTTGATAAGCATGATTCCGGACCGGATGAGCATTTTCTCGAATTCGGGACAAGCACGCAAGAACTCACGAAGTTCCTCCTCATTGCAAAACCCCATAACGCGTTCGACGCCGGCACGATTATACCAACTGCGATCGAACAAGACGATCTCCCCTGCGGCAGGAAGCTTCGCTACGTAACGCTGGAAATACCATTGAGAGGATTCTTTCGGTGTCGGGGCAGACAATGCCTCAACGCGGCAAATGCGTGGGTTCATGGCTTCGGTAATGCGCTTGATCACGCCGCCTTTTCCGGCAGCATCTCGTCCTTCAAATATGACGACGACTTTGAGCCCTTTGGCCTTGACCCATTCTTGGAGTTTGACGAGTTCGAGCTGTAAGCGCTCAAGTTCTTTTTCGTAAGATTTATTGGTAATTTGCAAGACATTTTTGCCATGTAGATCGAAAGGCTTGTAATCGATACCGTTAATAGTGGTTTTGGCGTCTTTAGCCTTTGATTTTTTCTTGCCCATGATAACCTCCCGTAAAGCTTATGTTGAAAAAAAAGACGTAAAATTGTTGTGAGGTATTTTTATTGTATCATCTTTTGGATGGTGATTCACGAGCGAAAACAGAACAGTTTCGTGGTGACGCATCTTGGCATCAAAATATTCAAAATCAAGACATCCACATGCCTAATTGATCCGACTTTGCCTGGACTTCAAGTGACTTCAATGCGTCATAATATTTATCGTCATCGCCGTAGACGACGACACTCGCATAGCCGCCACGGACGAGTAAAGCGCTGAAATTCAGTTCTTCAAAAGTGGAAGCATCATTGTCGGCGGGTTGCTCGAGCCAGACATAGCGCAAGGTACGGCCGTATTGATCGGTGTCGGATACGTCGCGCTCAAGGTAAATGACTTGACCATCCAAGCATTGCTCGGCAAATGCTTGCGCCTCTTCGGCAAAGGGCTCGCCATCGTTGTTCGACTTGGGTGTCTCCGGTGCGTCGACGCCGATGACGCGGATTTTCAGACGGTTATTATCCTCATCTCGCACCCATATTGTATCGCCGTCAACCACGGATTCGACTGTGACTTTATCGGTGACGGGTGCGTCTTCGTCAAAAGTTGCGGCTTGAGACGCAGAATCCGTGTTTGAATTGCTCATGGCGGCTTTATAACCTTCGTCAAAACCTTCGACAAAGGCATCGACACAGCCGGAGAGGCTCAATATCAGGGTCACGGATAAAATAATTGCCATTGTTTTTTTCATGATATAAATAGCGCAAAGTGGCATAACCCGGAAAAGATAGCCGTTCGTTGCCGCGTCACTCTGCACATTTCCTCTACAAATAATCTAAACGGCTTCTCTCGCGATGCATTCGATCGCAACGCGCTTTTTTAGCATATCACAAGCAAGAATGTTTAGCATACGCAGACTATGATGGCTTAGGCCTCGTTAATTAGTTTGTTGAAATCAGGGGGCATCTCACCGCGATTTTTCCATCAGCATAAAATTATGCTTGTCCTTATCCATGGGCTTTTCGAACCTCCGGATGGTTTTCGTGTTCACGTATCACGACAATTGATGAAGAACCTTTTCATGAAGATTGAATCGTCAGAAATTGTCGTTGACCGGCCGGTCAACGCATGGTATATTGAAAAAGACCCGGTACAAGAACTTGATTTTCGAGCGTCCGGCGCTCGAAGGATACGCATTAGCGGAGGCATTTATGATAGAAATTAAGAACTTACGAAAGTACTATGGCAAGAATCGCGGCGTCGAGGATTTGTCCTTGTCTGTGGCGGCCGGTCAAATATATGGTTTTGTGGGTCCGAACGGTGCCGGAAAATCAACAACGATTCGCACGATGCTCGGAATGCTGATTCCGGACTCCGGAAGTATCAAGCTTTTCGAGACCGGCGTCAATGATCGAAGTCTGGCACAGTTGAAGTCGCGAATCGGGTATCTACCTTCTGAAAATTTTTATTACGACCGCCTGACGGTGGGGGACTTGCTCACATACGGTGCATCGTATTACAAGAAGGATTGTCGCAAAAGGATGGATTCTCTGTGTGAGATTCTGTCGCTCGATAAGAAGAGACTGATTGAAGACTTATCTTTTGGCAACAAGAAAAAAGTCGGAATTGTTCAAGCTCTGATGCATGAGCCGGATTTGTTGGTTCTGGATGAGCCGACGGTGGGCTTGGATCCCTTGATGCAAAACCGATTTTACGATTTGCTTCGCGAGGAAAAAGCACGCGGTTGCACGATTTTCTTCTCGTCTCACATTCTGTCGGAAGTCCAAAGGCTTTGCGATCGCGTGGGTATCATCAAGGAGGGATGCTTGATTGAGGAGAAGGATATTCGAGAGCTTCGCGCCACCACATATAAGCGAGTGTCGATGACTTTGGCGGAAGGGGCAGTATTTGAATACCCGGAGAATGGCCAAGCTATCGGGCTGGCAGAGTTTTCGCAAGAAGACCGACGGGTCCGCTTTCACTATCACGGTACAGCGGACACACTTTCTGCAATACTTTCGAAGCAGTCGCTTCTGGATTTTGCGGTCGAGGAGCCGGAGCTGGAAGAGATTTTTATGCACTATTATGGGGAGGGAAAAGAAAATGAGACTGTTTAATTTTGAGTGGCGTACACAGTGGAAATCGTTGCTGATTTGGAACGTCTCGGTGGTGGGATTTCTCGCACTGGCCATGTCGATGTTTCCTTCTTTTGCAGAAATGGGGCCGGACTTGGATTTGATGATGGACGGATTTCCTCCCGAAATGCGAAAAGCCCTTGGTTTCTATATGATCGATTTTGGGGATCCGATCCAGTATTTATCATACATGTTCCAATATGTCCTGGTCGCGCTGGCCGCTTTTGCCATTTTGCTTGGAGGAAGCAGCGTCAGCAAAGAGGAGTCAGAGCATACTATTGATTTTTTGTATGGGCGACCGGTGACCCGTCTCTACATTTACAGTTCGAAAATAGCTCACAGCATGATTTCTGTTATTATTACCGCGGCGGCATTTTTTGTCGGGTGTCTCGGCGTCTTGGCGGCGGTATCCGAATCATGGCCGGTTCAAGAAATGATCAAACTGAGCGTTGGACTCTTGCTATTTATGCTATTTTTCTTGTCAATAGGTATTGTTCTCGGCCACTTTATCATCAAACCGGCTCGGCGTTTGCCGATTGGATTGGGCATTGTATTTGTCATGTTTTTTACTGCGATATTGTCGAACATAAATGATAAAATGGATCCGCTAAAGTACATTACACCGTATCGCTGGTTTGAGGCGATGCATTTGGTGCGTAACGGGGTCAACGTATGGGCACTGATTGCGACTTTAGCCGTTATATTCATCGGCTTGGCAGGCACTGGGAAATTGTATTTGCGAAAAGACTTTACATAAGGGGTAAGCCGTGTTCGAGAACTTTTTGAAAATTGATATCACAAAACAAAAGCGTGTTCTGGCTGCGGCGCTGGAGGTTTTCTCCCGTGAGGGTTACCTTCGTGCCAATACCAATGAGATTGCAGCTCTTGCGGAGATTTCCAAGGGGCTGCTTTTTCACTACTTCGGGAGCAAGAAGAATCTGTATTTGTTTTTATTGGACGAGACCGT
>DUPM01000049.1 GCA_012838315.1 Clostridiaceae bacterium | reverse complement strand
CAGTTTATCGGGCAGATGAAAGCACGATGCACCCCCATCGTTATTTTTGAACCCCCCTAACGCAATTTGAACCCCCTAAAAGCAAGGGGGTTCATTTCTATCAATATTAGCGTTCTTTGCCAACAAAAAAAAGACCCTAAGGGTCTTTTTTTTGTTGGTGGAGGTGGAGGTTATTTATTTTAGGGTGTGCTCTGTGAATATCTGGACTATACTGAGTCTATAGAATTAAAAAATAATCTCGTGTGCGAATTATGTAGGAGGTGCCATATGGAACTACGGCGTTTTGGACGAACCGGAATGAATATCAGCCCAATTATTTTCGGCGGAATTATCAATATGAACGAGAGCATTGATGCGGCCACTCAGTATGTAAATTTCGCGTTGGAGTCGGGCATCAATTATTTCGATGTCGCCCCATCTTATGGTGATGCTCAATCACGCTTGGGACCCGCGCTTAGAGATCATCGAAAAAATATATATTTGGCATGTAAAACGATGTCGCGTGATGCAGCAGGTGCAGAGAAAGAACTTGAAGAATCTCTACATATTCTTGAGACGGACTATTTCGACGTATACCAACTACATGCTTTGACGACAGAGGATGATATCGATCGGGCTTTTGGACCGAATGGCGCTATGGACTTACTTTTGAAGGCGAAAAGAGATGGGAAGATTCGGCATATCGGTTTTTCCGCGCATAATGAGGACATCGCCATGAAAGCCTGCAGGCTGTATGACTTTGATACGGTGCTATTCCCAATGAATTGGGCATTAGGGATTCAGACCGGTTGGGGAGATCGTATCGCTGAGGAAGTGAAAAAGTCAGACAAAGGCCTACTTAGCATGAAAGTTATGGTGTCGCGGATGTGGCGCGATAACGAGCCCAAAGTATATCCAAAGTCATGGTGTCGCCCAGTTTATGATGATGATCGATTAGCCATCGCAGGAATGAAATACGGTTTGTATAAGGGCGGAGACGCGCTGGTTCCACCGGGTGATTTTGAGCATTTTCTTTTCATGTTGAAGCACATTGACGAATGCGTAAAATATCCGTTGACAGAAGAAGATCTGACTTATCTGAGAGAAGAGGCCTCAAAGGTTAAGGACGAGCTGATTTTTCGTATTTGACGGATTCAGGCAATTATTTGCGCGGTATTTTTGCATAAATAATTTATTCAGAATTATACTTCGGAGGACATATTTGAACTCCTTCCAGTGTTGCAATCTATGAGACCGATGGAAGGAGAAGTCCTTCATTTTAAGGCTAAACAAAGGCTCCAGTATGACACCAGACTTTTATATGCTGAAAATAATATAAAAGGGAGGTGTGCGACTGATGGGGCGTCATTTTAGTTCTTTAAATGGGAGTAAGAAAGCACAAGAATACGACACATTCGAAGTATCTCCGAAGTCTGTGACATGCTATAATTCGATTTAATCGATACCTTTCGGAGGTTGTATGTACTCTCTGTTACTCATCATCATCTACATCGCATTCATAAGCCTTGGGTTGCCGGACTCACTTCTCGGGTCGGCATGGCCGGTGATGTACAAGGACTTTGGTGTGCCGTTATCTTACGCCGGTCTGGTGACGATGATTATAGCGGGGGGGACCATTATCTCAAGCCTTCTTTCAGATCGCTTGACTAAGAAATTCGGAGCCGGCTTGGTGACTGCAGTAAGCGTCATGATGACCGCATTTGCATTGTTCGGTTTTTCGATTTCGGGATCGATTTGGATTTTGTGCTTGTTCGCAATTCCTTATGGGTTAGGTGCCGGTGCAGTGGACGCCGCTCTGAATAATTATGTCGCACTTCACTATGCATCGAGACACATGAGTTGGCTTCATAGTTTTTGGGGTGTCGGTGCGGCAGTGAGTCCTTACATAATGAGTCATTTTCTAGTCGGCGGGAGTAGCTGGCATATGGGCTACCGAAGCGTTGGGGTTATCCAGATTCTATTGACCGCTGCATTATTTATCAGCTTGCCGCTATGGAAAAAACAAGTTCCAATATCGATAAATCCATCGGCCAATAAAGCGATGAAACGATTTTCACAAGTTCTGAACATTCGAGGCGTTAAACTCGTCTTAATCAGCTTTTTTGGATATTGTGCTCTTGAAAGCACTGCCGGCATCTGGGCGAGTAGTTATTTGGTTCGGCACAGGGGCATTGATGCGGAGACGGCGTCGCGGTTTGCGTCTTTGTTTTTTCTCGGCATTACATTTGGTCGATTTGCGAGCGGTTTTGTTTCTGATCGGCTCGGGGACAAGCGACTCATCCGCATCGGGATCATTGTCTTGTCAGGTGGAATTATCATGGTTGCTATACCGATTCAAGCAAATATATTGGCATTGTGCGGTCTGGTGGTTATCGGTCTTGGCTGTGCACCGATTTATCCGTCAATCATCCATGCCACACCAGACAATTTCGGCAAGGATAATTCTCAGGCCATCATTGGGATACAGATGGCGAGTGCATATACGGGAACGACTCTTATGCCGCCGCTTTTTGGATTGATTGCTGATTATGTGCATATCGGTCTCTATCCGCTGTATCTTTCGATTTTTGCCGTTCTAATGTTTGTGATGACGGAGCGATTGACGCGGGTGATTTCCAATCAGCATATATCGGACTAAGAAGACTCAGGCTAAGAATTGTCCGTTTCTTTGGCAATTCTATGTTTGTGCGTAAAGTAGCCCAGAATCAATATCGCAAGCGAGAATATGACAACAACTAAAACAGGCGTAACGCGAGTGCCTCGAAGCGTTGAAAGCACCCACCCGTGAGGCGAGTACTGGCCGTAATTCATGAGCAATCCGCTCGAAAGTTGAAAAAAGCAGCCGCCGATAATCGCAGAAAACAAGAGGAGCATTAGGCTCAGATAGAGACGAAGGCTTTCCTCAATCAACGATAATAACTGCCCGATTCCGAGAATCAACAACAGGAAAACGAACAGAAGAAAAAGGTCTCGAAGAAGAATGGGCTGATGCATCAATACGAGCATAAATACAGAGTATAGGGCGATTTGCATTGTGCCGATAATGAGAAGACTCATTATCGTAGCGATGTAATCCTTAAGTAAGCCATAAGCGCTTGCACCAAGTCTTCGACGCTGGGCGGCTCGGTTGAGTGTCAGTGAACCGAGAATGGCATAGATAGATAAGAAGAATACTTCCATGGAGTAATCCGAAACAACAAACGTCAATGTCGGTGCAATAATCAAATTGCCAATATACTCAATTTCGATTTTTGCTTGCTCATCACGCAAATCGAACATTCGATTGCGAAGTCTTTGCGCCAAATCCGCAGGCGGTTGCATGCCCTTTTCTTCGTAAAGAAGCGTGAGCTTATCGACCATAGAACGTTCGCTGAAAAGAGGCAAGACGGAAGCGACAATGACTTCTCGAATCATTGTCGTAACCATAGAACCTTCGGCTTCGACATAATAGAGATACGACACATCTACTCGATCAAGATGATCTTCAAAGCCTTTTCGAATGGTTAATACGCCATCTACGTCATTGAGCAACAATCTGCGTTGTGCGCTGTTTTCATCCGAAACGTCAATATGCCATTCTTTAGCTTCTAAATCACGAATGACAAGTGCAGAGGCATCTGTTTGGTCTTCGTCGACAATGGCTAAAAAAATATCTTTGCCGGTATTTCTAACGTTTGATACACCGGCAATCGATCCGAGAACAATCGGCAAAATAATCATCATCACCAATATGATCGGACGATTCAACAATTCGATGAGCTTAATTTTAGTTATTCGAAAAGTATCTATCATACCTTACTCCGTTTCCAAGACAACCCGCTTACAATGACGCTCAAAATGACACTGGCAAAAGAGATAACGTAAAGATTAGTCGGCACTGAACGCTCGTATAGGATCTCGTATATCTGTGAAAAGGAATAATATGCCGGTGAAATGCGCTGGATGACACGAATCCAATGGGGTAGTAGTTGACTGGGGTAAATACCACCACCGACGAGCAAGAAAGATAAAATCATCATCCAACAGGTTAACATCGTTGCCTCAGAATTGTTGCTCTGAAATGCCAGAGCAAGAGATATAAATGCGACGGACAGATAAAGTGGGATTATGGCAATAAATAGCTGGTGCCACAGTAGCTGAGGCAATGTTTGCGAGAGCGCAAGATATACCGGAATAAGCCCGGTAACAAGCCACAAGAGCCCAATTATGACTTTGGACAAATGGATTTTCCACCAGGATACGTTCGCTGCCAGGAGTCGACGGTGCTGTCCGCTTTTTATTTCGTTTTGAGCAAGCATGAGAACGAGCAAGGCAGGTAGCATGGCAAACAGACTACTTAACGATGCGACGACAAACCAAAACTGTCGCATCCGTGCTTCTTGTTCGACAATAAGTAGGTCGTTACGACTGATTAATCGAGCGGCAACCTCCCACGCGGCTACGCGGCTGTAATTATCTAAATCTTCATCATTATCGACAACGAGCAAGAGCTCTTCTTGGTATGCGTATAGAGAGGCTTGAACAGAGGTAAAACTATCTACGGCATGATTGAGAAGCCTAGCGAATAAATTGCTTTCGGCCGGCATCTGCTCATTTAGCCAAATGCGTACTTTTTCGCGTGATTCGCCGGCACTCGTCTGTTCATAAAAATATTCGGGCATTTCGAGTATAAGAAGAATTTCGTTTGCTGAGAGGCGCTCTTGAGCGCGTTCCATAGTATCGAGATGCACCTTGCCGATAGCCTCTAAATCGGCAAGCTGGGTCTCGATAACATCTGAGATAATACTGTCGTCATTATCTACAAGAGAGACATCCAACGGTTCGTAAAGCACGGCATCACCGTTGGTATCGTAGCTTATCAGACTCTTGCTGAATACGGCCAGAAGGACAACGAGAATCAGAAACAATGCTGTTTTGAGGTTAAAGGATTCTCTTAAATAATAGATGAGTAACCTACGGAGCATCTTCAATCACACCTGCCTTTATCTGTATGATGCGATCACAAAGATTCTTCATCTCATCTGCGTAATGGTTGACCATAAGGATAATTCTTCCGGATTCGCGAAGTGTACGGATGGAATCGATAATTATATCTCGATTTATTTCGTCTATGCCTGCAGTAGGCTCATCTAAAAGAATAAGATAGGGATTCCCGATGATTCCCGCGGCGAGATTAACGCGACGAGCCATACCCCCTGAACACTGTCCAACCGGTTTTTTCAAAAAATCATTGATGTTGCTCTGCTCGGCAGCTGACTCAATTGCAAGCTTCAGATCGGCGCCGCGCAAACCACGGACTGCACCCCAAAATTCGAGATTTCGATAGACACTCAGTCGCGATGATAATGCGATGGACTGAGGAACGTAGCCAATCTGGTGGCGATATGCACTGCGTTCTCTAATAGAAACGTCATTAAGGCTTATTTCTCCGTGGTCCGGTTCAAGAACAGATGCAATAATATTAATTAATGTCGTTTTGCCTGCTCCGTTTGCACCGCTGATTCCAATAATGTTGCCGGCATCAACATTAAAACTAATGCCAGATAAAACAGCCTCTTTCTTATAGGACTTATATATGTTTTCAACAATGAGCATAACGTATCCTTCTGGCGCATGGATATTTTTATCGTCAATCAATAGGCCATGCGTATGTTTATGATATATAATTATTATATTCATAATTGCGAATATTACCATTATTTTAATTATGGTACATTTTTTGAGTATTAATGTTTTTGAGGGCGTCATTCGTTTGACTTATTGGGAGAATATATGCATTTGAAGTGCAATGATAAACAACTGACTCAATCGAATCTTCAAAATGCGCGAGCTTTCGGATGGGTAGATGTGATAGCAGTGATCGTTTCGATTTTAGCTTATATTATTGTGGCTCGTGTTTTTAATCTTTCGTACCCCGTTAAGTCTTGCGTTAAGTTGATTGGCTTTATAATAGCGCCCTTATGTATTTCGAAGTATTGTTATCGGGATCTCTTTTGGCTTAAGTTCCAAATTTCGAGTGATGTGCTACGTCGCAAGTATTGGGTATTAATAATTGCTTCGTTCGTGCTATTATGCATTGTTTTCTTGTTTAGAGATGTACTTGGCGGGGTATTTGGGGTTGCGCGCATTATAGATGATATTCGATACCGAAATCATTATCCGGTGTATATGTTTTTGTTTGGCGGACTATATATTTCATTGATTAACACGCTTGCAGAGGAAGTTTTTTTTCGAGGATACATTCTTAAGCGACTTATATGTAGAATTGGTTATTTCAAAGCGTCGTTCATTTCATCGGCGATTTTTTCGGTCTATCATCTTGTCATCTTTAGAAATTGGTTTAATCCTGGGATGCTTGTTCTAGCGCTTGTAGGGCTGTTTATAGCAGGTCTTATTTTGAATCAGTTTACGGAGAATTTTGATAGCTTATTGCCCTCATGGACGATTCATGGTTTGATGAACATTACGTTATTTGTTGTCGCTATTCCATTTTTTCTCACTTGAATGATGGTTGATTGGTTGGAGGACATAAGATGAATCTATTTGCAAAAAAAATTCGAGATCGACTTGTCGCGATGCAAGATAAAGAATACAAGAAATTTGTCTCGTCTCTGATACCCAGCGTGAATTCGGATCGTATCATTGGTATTAGAGCGCCGATACTGCGTGCACTAGCAAAGGAAATCGACGCATATCCAGCCGATGCTAGGGATTCACTTCGACCGGCACTGCTTTTCATGGGCGAATTGCCGCATTTATATCTCGAAGAAAACAATTTGCATGCTTACCTCATCGAAAAAATACGGGACTATGATCAATGCATAGAGGCCATCAATCGCTTTTTGCCATATGTGGATAACTGGTCGACATCAGATTCGATGCGACCGAAGGTTTTCAGAACGCACACGAAGCCTTTATTTGAGCAAATCCAGCTATGGATTAGAGATCCTCACCCATACACAATCCGATTTGGCATTGAGATGTTGATGACCTACTATTTGGATGAACATTTTTCACCTGCACACCTCCGGATTGTTGCAACAGTTCGATCTCAGGAGTACTACGTTAATATGATGGTGGCGTGGTATTTTGCAACGGCTTTAGCAAAACAGTACGAGGCAGCAATCGAAGTGATTCGCAACGAATTACTTGATGATTTCACGCACAATAAATCGATTCAAAAGGCGGTTGAGAGTTATCGCGTATCGGACGAGCACAAGAATGAGCTTCGAATGCTCAAACGAAAAAATCAAAACGTAGCAAAGTAGAATTGAGAGGAGTAAAAAATGAAGATTGGTGTGATTCGGTGTATTCAGAAGGGAAATCCAATCGGTTTTCCCTGTCCATTCGCAAAGAAGATGAAAGAAACCATAGTCAATGGACTGCCTGATTCTATTCAGTATTTGGATTATACACACTAGAAAAAATATCGCTGGTTAAGAATGATACAATTATAATGATTTTGTTTATCCTGAATGGTATAGAAATCGATTTCTATTTTGCGAGGAGGTTTTCTGACATGAAGCGTTATGACTTAGTGGTTGTTGGAAGCGGAGCTGGCTTAGTGGTTCTGGAGACGGCCTTAGCTCAGGGTCTATCTTGTGCATTGGTTGAGAGATCTAAGTTTGGGGGAACTTGCCTGACGCGCGGTTGCATTCCGTCAAAAATGCTCGTATTTCCTGCCGACTTGATTCGTGAAACGCAACAATCTGATCGCATCGGTCTCAAGTACCCTTCTCCTGAGGTGGATTGGTCAAAAATATCAGATCGCATGTGGCAGAAAATCAATTACAGCCGACAGATTCAGGATGGCATGAAATCGGTTAATAATCTGGATGTTTATGTTGGTACTGGGCGATTTACCGGTACGCACGCAATGGAAGTGCTAGATCAAGACGGAAAGCACTTCGCTGAGTTTCAAGCAGTGAGGTTTGTGCTAGCACCGGGGGCGAGGACATTTATTCCGCCCATCAAGGGGATAGAAGAAGCAGATTGTTTAACAACAGAGTCCTTTTTCGGGGAGAAATATCCGAAGACACCTTGGAAGTCACTGGTTATCGTGGGCGGAGGAGCTATCGGTGCGGAGTTTGCTCATATTTTTTCGGCCTTTGGCACAAAAGTGACTGTTGTAGAGATGAAGAGTCGAATACTAGCTACTGAAGAAGAAGAAATTAGTCTTTTCGTCCAAGAACAATACAAATCGCTGGGCATCGAAGTGATGACACACCATCAGGCGATTTCTGTCGATATTTCTTCGGAAGGGAAAGTGCTTGTTCTTGAAGACAGTTTTTCAGGTGAACGGAGGAGCATACAAGCTGATGAAATATTGATTGCTTCCGGCCTTAAGTCCAATGCAGACATGTTGCAACTCGAAAAAGCAGGCGTTGCCGTGGATGCGCGCGGCTGGATTGAGACAAATGATTACCTGGAGACATCGGCGAGCCACATTTTTGCGATTGGCGATGTGAATGGTCTGTATCAATTTAGGCATAAAGCGAATTATGAAGCGGAAATTCTTGTAAAGAATTTATTCGGCTCGAAGAGAGTAGCAGCGAATTATAATAGCGTTCCGTGGGCCGTTTTCACTTGGCCGCAAGTTGCGCATGTGGGGCTAACCGAAAGAGAAGCGCAAAATCGAGGATTCAAAGTATGGGTTGGAAGAAATCATTACTCGGACGTGGCAGCGGGGTCGGCTATGGGTTATGATTCTGAGAGTTTCGATAATGGTTTTGTAAAAATTGTCGTCAACGAGGACAAGAAAATCCTTGGTGCACATATTGTCGGGCCGCATGCAGCAATCCTGGTTCAACCTTTTGTGTATTTGATGAACAGCGGATATCAGTGTCGCCCGGAAGAGTCGGATCACCGAAATCTGTTTAAGCGCAAGACGAATGTTTTGTTGCAGGACGCATGTAGGCAAATGGGTACCATTAAGCCGGTGTTAGATTCGATGGTGATTCACCCGTCTCTGAGCGAACTTACGGCTTGGGCATTAGCGGGGATGCTTTGGGAAAATCATCGTTCTTAATACACGAAGGAATAGTAACAGAAAATTGCGCGTTTTCATTCTAAATTTGTCGGTTTTGGAATATTTGGTTAATACGGTTTGGAATTGCATATAATGTAGAATAAAAATGTCATCATGAGGGGTTTATGGAGAATTCAAGCAAAGAACGTTATCGTAAAATGACTTTAGAACAAAAGGCGTCATTGTGTTCCGGTCTTGATTTCTGGCATACAAAAGAGAATAAGGATGCGGGCATTTCGGAAGTCACCGTTGCGGATGGACCGCACGGACTTCGAAAGCAAGAAGGAGAGCATGCAGGTAGGGGCTTGGGCAACAGTCATAAAGCAACATGTTTTCCTCCCGCGTGTACAACATCCTGTTCTTTTGACAGAGGTCTGATGCAAGAAATTGGTCGTGCGATTGCTCTCGAGAGTAGAGACCAGGGCGTTGATGTCGTTTTGGGTCCGACAGTGAATATTAAGAGATCACCGCTTTGTGGTCGAAATTTCGAGTACGTTTCAGAAGATCCATACGTGGCAGGAGAGATGGCAACCGCATTAATTCAGGGCGTTCAAGAAATGGGCGTCGGAACTTCAATTAAGCATTTTGCTGCTAATAATCAAGAGACGGCGCGCTTTATCAATGACTCTATAATTGACGAACGTGCATTTCGAGAAATATACTTGGCAGGATTTGAGCGCGCCATTAAGAAAGCGAAGCCGTGGACAGTGATGTGCTCGTATAACAAAATCAACGGCACATACTCATGTGAAAACCGACGTCTTCTTACAGAAATACTTCGTGATGAATGGGGTTTTGACGGTGTGGTAATGACAGACTGGGCGGCGATGAATAATCGCTCTAAGGCGATTTCTGCCGGTTTAGACTTAGAGATGCCGGGACCGGCCGCGGAAAATGACGAGCGAATTGTTCAGGCCGTTAAGTCAAGGACTTTGAAAATGCAGGAGTTAGATGCTGCCGTCGATCGATTGGCGCGCTTAGCGGATAAGGCAAAAGCGATTCCCAAGGGGCAAGTCAGCCCTTATGAGGCGAGTCGAGAAATTGCTCGGAAGGCGGCCGAAGAATCATTTGTTCTTTTAAAAAACGAAGGTATTTTGCCTCTCGACAAAGCAAAAAGTCTTTCTGTTATTGGTGAATTTGCAATGAATACACGCTATCAAGGTAGCGGTAGTTCCAGAATCAATCCGACGCGCGTAACACATGCGTTCGATAGTTTCGAAAAGATTGGTGGTAGCTGTATTTATGCGGCCGGTTATCGACTTGATGATTCTGGAGAAGAGAGCGCACTTATGGATGAAGCTTTGATTGCGGCATCAAAAAGCGATACAGTCATAGCGTTCGTCGGTTTGCCCGAACCTTATGAGTCCGAGGCATTCGATCGAACCGATATAGGTTTGCCGGACAGCCACAATCGACTCGTTGAGAAGATTGCCGCTGTTAATCCGAATGTTGTAGTCGTTATTTATGCCGGAGCACCGGTGGCTATGCCCTGGATTGATAAAGTAAAGGCCGTATTAATGGCCTATTTACCTGGTCAAGAAGGTGCCGCAGCCATTCCGTCTCTGTTATATGGACAATGCGTGCCTTGCGGAAAGATTGCGGAGACATTTCCTCTTAGACTCTCAGATACGCCTTGTTACAAGCACTTCGGGCAGCGGTTGGTTTCGGAGTATCGTGAAAGCATTTTCGTCGGATATCGATATTATGATACATCCGGCACAAAGGTGCTTTTCCCGTTTGGACACGGGTTGTCTTATACGCAATTCCAATATGAGACTATAGAACTTTCGAAGAGTAATCTTTCTTCCGGAGACACGCTCCAGGTCCGAGTCAAAGTAAATAATGTCGGAGATTATGATGGCAAGGAAATTGTCCAGCTATATATTTCGACGCCACAAAGAAAAGTTTTTCGACCGATTCACGAACTCAAAGATTTTGATAAAAAATTCATTTCCAAGGGGAATTCGGAAGAATTCTGCTTTGAACTTCAACATCGCGACTTCGCATTTTATAATGTCTCGACTAAGAGTTGGTGTGTAGAAGACGGGACCTACGAAATTCAGATTGGCGCTTCCTCGCAAGATATCAGATTAACGTCTGAGTTGAAGGTTTCTGCGGCGGACAAAGAGATGGTGCTACCGGACTACCAAGAACAAGCTGCTGAATATTTTCACTTGACTGCGAACGGTCTCGACATCTCGATGCCGGCATTTGAGTCGCTCTTTGACAGGGCGCTCGACTTATCGGATCATCCGAGAAAAGGATATCATACGATTAACTCCACTTTGACTGACATTTCTGATACATTTGTTGGTCGGGTTTTGGGTTTTTTTGTTCGCAGGATTCACAACAAACAATATAAACTCGACCCTAGAGAGGATCAGATTCGTATGATGGAGGCAATGGTCCGCGATATGCCTCTTCGATCTTTTGTCAGTTTCTCTGACAACAAGATCTCAAAGTCGTTTTTTGAGGGGTTGATCCTGATGATGAATGGCAAGCCTATGAAGGGATTTATAGAGAGCATTCGTGCACTCAGAGACAATAAGCGACGAAATAAAAGAATTGATTTAAAGAAAGCAAAGAAAAACAAATAGTGAACAAAATATAAACAAATAGTGAATAAATAGTTGCCAAACTAATAACAAGATGTTACAATAGGCTTGTAACACTGAACTGACGAGTGAATTCCATCGATTTGTTTTGGAAATCCTCGTCATCGCCCATCATAGCGTACCCCCGTATTGCGAAACTGATGGACGAGGCAAGAAAGAGAGGATATGAATATGAACCACAAGCGCAAAGTTATTCTGACCCTATCCTGTTTGCTTTCTATCTCATTCCTGTTATCAGCCTGTGGAAAGAATTACGAGAAGGATAGCGAGCAACTACTTCGGCTTCAGGCGAATGCGTCCGAAGTGGAGTCCATTAAAGAAGAAGTCGTCATTACTGAAAAAGCCATCGTGATTGAGACCGAGGAGACTTCGGCGGTTACAACCACCAAAGCGACAACAGTCGAAACTACTTTTGAGACTACGGTAGAGACGACTGTAGAGACTACTGTAGAGACTACTGTAGAGACTACCGCTAAGCCGTCGGAGAAACCAACAACTAAGCCGACAACGGCTGAGACGGCAAAACCGACGACACCAGTTGATCCGTCGGGACACGTTGCTCCAAGTGTCAATGCCGTACAATCCGGAACCGGTGTGTTAGTGACATGGAATCAAATTGATTCAGCGGATTTTAACGGCTATAAAGTGGTTGCATCCAAGAGTAATCCCAATCCCAAATATAGTGAAGACGGACACTTCGTGTTTATTACCGATCGCACAAAGACATCGGTACAGATTGAACCGAACAAGTACGAATACGGCGGTGGTGACATCGGCGGCCAGTTTAAGCCCGGAGAAACATATTATTTCAGCGTGACGGCGCTTTATGCCGATCACAGCGTTAGGGTTGCCGGCAATGCGGTTCAAGTGACCATGCCGGGTACGATTGAGCCGACACCGGAACCAGTCGCATATCCGGTTCCGTCCGTCAGTGCTTCCTATAACGGGACCACTGTAGTGGTATCCTGGAGCACCATATCCGATGCTCGTTTGGATGGATATAAAGTCGTGATGTCTTCGACGAATACGAATCCAGCCTATCCTGCAGACGGTTATGAACATTGGATTACCGATGCAACCGTTGGATCTGCAGCCATAGAACCGACCAAACTACTTTCCGGAACAACCTACTATTTCAGTGTTACGGCGCTTTACGACGGCCACAACATTAAGATCCCCGGAAACGCAGTTGCGATTACCATTCCATAACTTACCATCAATGGATGGCCTTGCGTCAAAAGACTCGTTCAGGAGAACGACGAGTCGTGTTGAATAGCAAGCGTGCCCCTAAAGGAGTGAACGTGCCCCACGCGTTCACTCCTATATTTTTTTATCGTGAAAATGAAATCCCTGTGATATATGATTATAAAGTTCGCGTGTTAAAATTAATAAGGATAAAAACTATCGGAGCGAATTGACGTGAACTGGAAAACTACACTGGGCCATTTTTATTCATATGTCAGTGTTGACGATATTTTTATGCATCGTCAGCAACCATTGTTTGGGCTAACGCCAACCCCTTGGCGGTTAGACGTCCCACTGTGGCGATTTTTGTTTGCCGAGACCCGCGATATGTTACCGGTTGATTTTGCGAATCCGGAATTCGATGACAGTCGCTGGAGAAGTATTCGTGTGCCTTCGGTGTGGCAACAAGAAGGTTATGGGTACCCGCATGACCTTTTGTATTTATCTGCCAACAAAAAGGCAAAAAGCGTGTTGTCTGTTAAGCAAAAAATTGCCGGTGTATCCGCATCCGAACTTCAGGATCATGTTGGGGTCTATCGCGTTTGGATTGATATGACTGAGGCCTATTTGCGGCGAGCCGTATATTTTCTGACCGAGGGTATCTGTGGGCGGGTTGAGATATATATCAACGGACAATTTTTATCGGAATCTTCTTCCATCCATTCGCCCTCAAAATTATTGTTATCCGGGAAACTCGTGCCCGGACGAAATTTGTTAACTGTTTTGGTGTATCGTTTGGATTCTCTTCCCAATATGCCGCCGTGCTTTCATCCCGGAACGTTCGGTTTTTCGGGTATTTATCGTATGCCGTCTATTGTTTGCGAGCCGCTCGTTGAACTATCGGATTTGCGACTTTCATTTTCTTGGTTTCTTGGAACAGCGAGTGCTCGAGTTAATGACCAATCAGGTGCGATGAATAGAAAATCAGATACAAATGTACCAATTGTTTCTGACGTAAAATCGGATTCTTTCTCCGATGCAAGGATAGTTATGGATATGGTGTTCCACAATCGCTTGTCGAAGTCTGCAGCACTTCATCCGCGATTCCGAATTGTGCGCGCGGAAGCACAGTATGATATATATAATCTACCGGAGTTGAGGTGCGCGGTCAAAGATAGTCACCCAATCGTCATCGCGCCCAATCAATCTTTGTCTGTAAAAAACGAGATTACTGTTGCCGGTGTCACGCCCTGGACGCACGCGACACCCGTCTTATATGATTTGATTATGGAAGTATTGGATGACCAAAATCGCGTGATTGACTTAAAAAAAATACGCTTCGGATTCCGAACCATACGCGCCGCTGATAATTCTTTATCTGTAAATGACGTACCTGTAAATATCAAGGCGGTGGAATATTACGCTTTTGACCCTGTCAATGGATTGAGCATTGATGTCCGTCAAATGAAAACGGACCTTCTTTTGATGAAAAAGGCCAACATTAATACAGTGATTCTCAGAGGCATACCACATGGGTCGGATTTTTTTAGTCTATGTGATGAAATCGGCATGTATGTGATTTGTTCTTCGGTCATTTCTCACATGAAAAATACTATTCTTTCGAGCCAATCGCATCCGTGCATCGTTGCGTGGAGACCGGAATACGCGCACCATTATTCGAATCCGGAACAGTACAAAGAGGAATGGACTCGTTTGGATCCGACACGATTCATATATGACGAGAACAAGGAATCCAATTTGTCTGATATCTCTCCTATGCCCGGAAAATCAGGATTGCTTTTCGGGTCATGGCAGGATTTATGTTTGGATCGCAAGTACCGAATGTCAAAATTATCACCGAACGAGCGATTATTCGAGGGCATTGACGGGCGAGGCGTACATCCTGACGACGGCAAGGCATACAAAGTTATTCATCAGGCTGACCTTTCTGAAGATAGCGCAAAGACTGATACGCCAATCGCACAGGGCATCGTCAGTGCATTTCGAGAACCGCATCCGATATACTCGGAGATTAAAAGGCAATGTGAGACGATTCGAGTGTTCGGTTCGCCGGAAGATGCAGCACTTTTGACGATATACAATACACAGCCATTCGGTGCGACGGACGAACTCGAAGTGGAATGGAAGCTTCTGCTCGGCGGAATCAGAGTAAAGGGCGGGAAAGGCATCATGCCGCCTCTCAAAGCTTTTGAAAATCGCAAGGTTCAGCTCCCCTTTAATGTGAACGATTTCTACAGTAAAGAGTTTCTTGATTCGGATCCGAAGATTCGTCAAATGCTCGAAAAGGCGCGATGCAAGGAGCTGATTTTACACTTGAGCATATCCGTACCCAGAGATACGGATATTTATCAAAAAGGGGACGAGATTGGATTCTATCAGGAAATTCTGGACGATAACTTCAACACTACGGCGCCCAGTAAAAATGCACTAGCTGTTATTTCATCTGATGATTTGACAAGCATAACTGCAATACAATTGTCAGCAACGCCTGCTTTGATTATCGCAAGGGCCGGAAAGACAATTGCTACTTTCAATAAAAGCCAGGGCGCACTATGTTCATTGTCGTGCAATAATGTGGAATGTCTGAACGGGCATTTCTTACCGAGTTTTTATCGTGCGGCGACGAATTTGGACCGCTCCGATCAATCATATATTTTGTCAGCAACTGTATTTTCAAAAGAAACCGACTGGCGTTCAATTCAGCGTGAAATCGAATTCAAAAAACTCAGATACGAAATGGACGGTGAGGATTTCACCGTGTTATCGGAGTACCGTTCTCCAATTATGCGGGACCCGATTTTGATTTTTTACAGACTGCGCCCAAGCGGGCGTCTTGAGGTGACGCTCTCATTTCGACCGAGATTCGATCCGGTGCGCTATGGTTTTCGTATGACTTCTCCAAATGCGACCAAGCAAATTACTTGGTATGGAAGGGGACCCATTGAATCCTATCCAGACCGTAAAGAGGCATGTCCTGTTGGTCTATATCGCTCGACTCCGGAAGAGATGGTTCATTTGTACGATCGTCCGGCTGAAAGTGGCGCTCGCTCTGATGTCAGATTTATTGCCGTCACATCGGAAGAAGGCGAAGGTGTTCTCATTCGCAAAGATAATAGGGGCAATTTTTCATTTACAGCGACGCCATACTCTCCGGAAGATCTTGACGATAATCCGCACATGGAAACACTGCCACTTGATGACGATTACGAGATATTTCTTGATTTCTACCAAAAAGAAATTGAGCGCACAGGCAAAAGTCCCAAGCACCCCAAGAGCATTGATACAGAGGAAGCAACGTTTATTTTCGAGCCGATTACCGGACTAGAGCAAATAGGACTCGGTATTTATTGAGGCAAGCCATTTGATGCAATATCATTTTAAGAATAAAGACGAAAGTTAAAGCCCGAGGAGTTGTTTGAGATCACGTAATTCCTTGGGTTTTAAATAGCGCCATTGGCCGAGTGGCAGATTCCCGAGTGTTATGTTCATGATGCGCGTACGCTTCAACCGAACGACACGATATCCGTGGTATTCGCACATTCGTCTGATTTGTCGATTTAGACCTTGTGTCAATATTATCGTAAAAATTCTGAGGCCGTTTTGCTTTATGTCACATGGCGATGTCACGGTGTCCAATATCGGCACACCGGAAGCCATAGATTGCAGAAAATGATCATCGATGGCGCGGTCTACTTCAACTTTGTATTCTTTCTCGTGACGGTATTCAGCTCTCAATAGTTTATTTACGATGGCACCGTCGTTGGTCAATAAAATAAGACCGGTAGACATTTTATCCAAACGCCCGATCGGAAAAATCCTTTTGTCATATCGCAAATAATCAATTATATTATCCGGATCAGTGGCATCCGTTGTGCAAGTCACGCCGATGGGTTTATGAAGCGCAATATACACGAGGTCTTCTTCGGGAAGAATGGGGTCACCGTTGATTCGAACCACTTGACCGTCCATGACACGATCTCCGGGACCGGCCGTCAAATGATCGATGGTGACGATGCCTTGAGATATTAATTCATCTGCCTTGCGGCGTGAACAAAAACCTGAAGATGCGATGAATTTGTTTATTCTTGTGCCTTTTTCGGAAGACGTTGCGTCGTAAATGTCGGTCATGAATGAGCTCCTCTTAATTGATTAATAATATAAACTGTGGCGAAATGATTGTTTTAAATCATTAATACCAGACGGTACCTTGGACGCGCTTTAATGTAAATGTAAAGGTAGTACCTTCCCCGTATTCGCTTGTCACAGATATAGTCTCACCCATGTAGCTTAATAGCTCCCGTGCAATGGAAAGTCCAAGCCCGGTTCCTTTCTTTCCACGTGCGCGGTCCGCCTTATAAAAGCGATCGAAGATGTGATCAATGTCGTACTCGTGAATGCCTTGTCCGGTATCGATTACAGAAACTAAAACCTGATTATTGTCATCATCGAATTCTGTGGAGATAGTAATTGAACCGCCTTGGGGTGTGTACTTTTTTGCATTATCCATAAGGATGACGAGTATTTGTTCGACTCGGTCGGGATTACCCATAACCGTAGGCAGCTTTCCTGATTTGAATTCGACTTTGAATTGGAGTTCTGCATCTGTCATTACCGGCTCGAATTTGGTTTCGATTTCTTTGAGCAGTGCGTTCAAGTCAAAGGGGAAGGTTTTAAATGCAAGGGTTCGAGCTTGAAGCCTTGAAAGTTCCAGCATGTCGTCAATGAGCCGAGACAGGCGCATCGTCTCGTGAAGAATGATGCCGTAATAGCGCTTTCGATCAGACTCGCTTCGGACCATACCATCTGCCAAAGGCTCAACCAGTCCTCGAAGTGCGGTTAGAGGCGTACGGAGCTCGTGAGAAACATTTGCAACATAATCTCGCCGCGTTTGTTCCAATCGCTCCGATTCAGTGATGTCTCGAAAAAAGCCGGTTGCACCGATGATGTTTCCTTCATTGTCGAAGGTTGGCACGATGGTTGAAAGGTAAGAATTATCTTTTTCGTTGATTGTTCTCTCGATGGTGATTTTCTCGTTGATACACTGCTTCATATCATCCCATATCTCATCAAACGGAATAATTTGAAGTCGTTCTGTAAAAAGATTCTTACGACGTGCATTTTCGAAAAGAGTTGTAATGGCAGGGTTTGTGTACTGGGGACGTAATTTGGTGTCGACCGACACAATACCTTCGGAAATTACATCGAAAATCTCGCGAAGACGATTGCGCTCTACGGTCAAATCTGTAATAGATTTGGATAGGCGGTCGGACAGATCGTTGAAAGATTTAGCCAATTCTCCAATCTCACCTTTCGCATTCGAATCTGCACGAATCGAAAAATCGCCTTGCCCCATCGCTTGAGCAATCGTAGTGACTTTTCGCAAGGGCATGACCAGACGCATCGTGGCAAAATAGACTGGCATGAGCATGGCCAATGAGACAAAGAAGGTTGAAAGAAGAAGAATATTCAAAAAATCACTGAGCAATCTCGACATGTCTTCCGTCGGTGTTGCAACAATAATATATGCTGTGAGCTCACCGTTGACATAAAGAGGTGTCTGAACAATGATAATCTGGTCGAGCATCTGTCCGAAAGGCAAAAAATCATGAACGTAGACATAGTCCGACTTGTTAAGCCAATTTGCTTCGGAATGTAACTTTGTCGGAATAAGAACTCGTGTATCGTACTCAGTTAACTCGTTTGTTTGAACCAACAAATGACCTTCGGCATCATAGATTAAAACATATGAGCCGAAGAGATCATATTCGAGAATGAATTCGTTTACATCAGATTCCGAATGTATCTGGTCGGAGTCTGTATTAAGAAAGATGGAGAGAACTTCAGCTTTTTCGAGAGTTTTTTGCAAAATATCTTCTCTGGAATATGAAGCAGAAGCGAGCAGAAACAAGCCCGACGAAAAAATCGCAGAAAATAGAAGCGCGATCATGACAATTAAGATAATTCTACGCAGAAAAACACTGCGAAACATTAGAAAGTGACCTCAAACTTGTAGCCGACACCGTAGACAGTCACAAGTGACCAAGGCGCACCATCATATGTGACTTTTTGTCGAATGCGCTTGATATGGGTGTCGACAGTACGTGTATCGCCAAAATAATCGTAGCCCCAGACTAAGGAAAGTATTTGCTCTCTATCCATGACTTGTCCGACATGCGAAGCGAGAAGGTGTAGAATCTCGACTTCCTTGGGCGTACAAGCGACGAGCTCGCCATTGACCCGAACCTGGTAATTGTCAAGATTAATCTCCAACCCCTCAAAACGAATGACAGCAACGCTTTCTTGCGGCTCGCTGATTCGACGAAGGACTGCTTTGATACGTGCGATGACCTCACGAGGGGAAAACGGCTTTACAATATAATCATCCGCCCCGAGCTCCAAACCCAAAACGCGGTCAATCTCTTCGCCCTTGGCGGTTAAAATAATGATGGGCGTCGTCATTGTTTTGCGAAGTTCTCGGCATACCTCGATGCCGGTTTTCTCAGGCATCATTAAATCGAGTATGATCAAGTCCGGTCGGTCAGATACTGCGTGAACTAAGGCTTCTTTGCCATCGTATGCACTGGAATAAGTAAAGTGCTCGTTCTCAAAGTAAAGGCCCAGTGATTCGTGTACGACCGGATCGTCATCGCAAATTAAGATGTGTGGTGATGCTGGCATGATTTTTCCCCTCTTGCTCCGTCCAAAAAATAAAACTCATCGCATAACATTATAATCCATTTACACCCAAAATACATAATCGTAAGGCTTTATCGTGTTTTGAATTTATACAATGGTAATAATTTACTTAAATGACGATTTGACATCCGTATTTCTTAATCATGCGAAGTGGGTAGTAAGAACGCTTTGATTTGCGTAGGCCGGGCATACCCAAATCTTCTTCTCGATTGACAAACTTTGCCTCAGGATATGCGTTTTCAATAACCAGTTTATTGATAGCGGGATATGCTCCGTCATAGGAAACATCTGCTTTTTCAAAATGGATATATGCTGTGTCGTGGTTGCCAAAACTACCCATGGAAAAAGCAGCGACTTTTCCGTCGATTCTTATGACGCCACCACGGACGTCAAGATCACCAAAATCTTTAAAAAGGCGCTTGATCATAAGATAATCACTTTTCTTGACATCAGTGACATCAATACCTTTCTCGGTACTCCAGGTCTCAACTAAGCGAAGGCAATCAGACATGTCATTTTGTGTGATTGACTGATACTCGTAGTTTGGGTAAAGGCGCAAAAAACGATTGAAATGAGTGCGTTTTTTGCGCAGTTCATTCGTAGAAAGAGTCCTTAATGCTTCAGCATCATAAAGATAGTCAGAATTATTGTTGCTAAAGCAAAATGATACTTTCTCGTATCCGAGTCGATCAAATAGATCGATTTTATCTTCGTCAATACCCATGATTCTTAATGCCCATCCGCGATCTTCGAAAATAGGGACAACTTGGTCAATGATGCGAGCGAGCTTGTCGTCGTCCAAATTTCCAAGAGGCATTAGCATGTGCGGGTGAGTGAAGCAACCGCCGTTTGAGATTATAACAAGGCAATCTTCAATAATGGCGTATTTGTCGCAAAAAACGTTATCCCATGCATAGCGGCAATTGAATGTTAAATCGGTAATATATGTCTGAGACAAGCGGTAGTATTTATCGTATTCATTTCGCATTTCTACACATAAATCTTTGAAAATCGGTAAGTCCGGCATATTTAAGTCTCCTTTGGAAAAAATCACAAACCAAGAAATTTTATCAATTAAATTCTTTCAACATTATCTCATATTTGTACGGCACTTTGTCAGTATATCAGCTTTTTGTATCGTTTCTTTTAACATATTCGATCTTTGTCTTGTAACTTTATTAATCTTGGAGATAATGGTACCATCAGTAAACAATTTTTTGCCGATGTTTTTTGGCATGGCGCATGCATCAAAGAGGTATATTTTGAATAAAGTAGCCAAAGCAATCTCGTATAGTCTTCAAAGGGCTCGGATGAATGCGATGCAAACCATGAGAGGCGACTCTCGGTTGGCTCGGTTGCTTGCAATCGAGGGCATCTTATACACAATCATCATTACAATGTGCCATAATAATAATAACTTGTATGCATCGCGATTGGGCGCGACATCAAGTGATTTGGGTCTGATTGCGTCCTTGCCGCCATTAGTCGGTCTAGCGTGCCTTATTCCGTTTGCCATTATTACCGATAGGATGAAAAACAAACGTAACATGGTCATTTTTTCTACGCTTCTTTTGGGTAGCATGTATGTTGTTGTCGGAAGTATAGCATTTTGGGCTAGCGATGCGGTTTGGGTCCTGATACTAATGCTGGTTATGGTCAATTTCCCGATGTCGCTTTATAACTCTTCTTGGCAATCGTTTTTTTCCGACGTCGCTTTGCCGGAAGAACGTAATAATATATACGCACACCGTACGCGAATGAATACGGCTGTCGGGATTATTTTCCCGCTGATTTTCGGAGGAATATTGACACTCGCATCGGGCAATGGAAAGATTCTTATTCATCAAATCTATTACTTCTTGGCCCTTCCATTGGCCTTCGGTCAAGTTATATTGCTCAAGCGAGTACCGTATTGCGGCGCGATCGAGGTTCCGAAATATTCTGTGAAGGATTTATCAAGGACAACGAGAGCATTATTCTCGGACCGCTCGTTTCTCGGATTTCTTGTTGTCGCATTGCTCGTGTATGCCGGATGGCAGATGGATTGGTCCATCTATTTTCAAGCGCAATTTTATTATCTTAAACTCAACGAAATTCAATTGAGCCTGATTGCGGTACTTTGTGCAGTAACACAGTTTATTATGCTGGGCACATGGAGTCGCTTGGGTGCGAAAAAAGGTGTGAAGTTTGTATTTTTTATCGGCGCGGCCGGATTTGCATTTTGTTGTGTGTCCATGTTTTTTTCTCTGCTTATGCCGCTACGAATTGGTGTATGGACGTACTTCATTTTTCAAAGTATCGGGAGTTCAGCGTTTAGTGCATTTCAGTTTTCGTTACTTATGTGTCTCCTTGAGGTCATCCCACCGATTAATAAGACGCTCTCTATCGCGCTCTACAGTAGCCTTATATTAGTCTCCAACATCATCATGCCGTATTTGGGTGTCTTTATTTACAACGTATTGGGTGAGAATCGTGAGGCAATGACAGCGGCCATCGGCGTCGT
>DUPM01000048.1 GCA_012838315.1 Clostridiaceae bacterium | reverse complement strand
CAAATGGTTGACGTGAGATATGTCAGTAGCTCCTCGGGGGGCAGTGGTTTCAGCGGCGGCGGCGGTGGTTTCAGTGGCGGTGGCGGTGGCGGTGGTCGCACCGGTGGCGGCGGCGGACGTTTTTGATTATTGAACGACCTCTATGAGGAATAAGGGGCGATGAGCATATTATGACGATATCTTATAAGTGTCCTTCGTGTGGTGCAAATTTATCTTTCAACGCAGATGAGCAAGCCATGACTTGTGGCTTTTGCAACGCCCGAATTGCACCGGAAGATGTCGCATTGTCCTCATACATTCATAACGAACCGCAGGCACACAAGGATGCCGACATTGATGATGCCGGAGTTGAACCGGTTCCGTTACCTAAAACGAGAAACGTTCATATTAGTGAGCGTGCTTCTCTTTATAGCAACGAAGAAGCAAAGCAATACTTGTGCAATAACTGTGGTGCAAAGGTCGTTACAGACCACAAAACGGCATCAACGTTTTGCATGTATTGCGGGTCTCCTGCAATCATATCCGAACGATTGTCCGGAGAGAAAAAAGCAGATTTTATCATTCCTTTCAAAATTAGCAAAAAATCGGCCCAAGAACGCTTTTTAGCATGGTGTAATGGCGGATTATTGACACCGGCACATTTTGCCAATCATAAGAATATTGAAAAAATGACCGGTCTCTACGTCCCATTTTGGTTGTGTGATGTTGATGCGTTTCTTTCGGTTCGAGGACAAGGTAGCAAGATTGGATTAACGGACGATATTCTCATGACAAATGCTTTTGTATCGGATTATCGAATATCATACGACGAGGATCTGTCGTGGGAAAGAATTCCGGTTGGAGGTGCGTCGAAGTTAAGTGATAAAGTACTGGTCGAATTGGAACCATTTCATTACGATGACCTTGTTTCGTTTGACATGCAATATCTTTCCGGGTTTTTTGCAGATTGTCCCGATCGAAGTGTTGACGATAGTCAGTCTGAAATATACAAACGAATTACGGAGGACATGGCAAAGGTATTTTGTGATTCGGTCAGTGATTATCATGCTGTCTCTATAGTTGCCGAAAACAGCTGGGCGATGATGAGTAACGCAGCCTTATCGCTCATGCCGGTCTGGTTCCTAAGTGATGGCTCCGGTTATTGTTTTGTTATGAATGGCCAGACAGGCAAAATTAGCGGTGAGCCTCCGCTGAGTAAATCAAGAGCCTTTTTTCTGTTTCTTGCGTTGCTGCCAATTTTTGTTTTTCTTGCACGTGTCATTTTTATGGGTCTTTTCGGTTAAGGAGAAGGGTATGCTTTTGAGAAATGTCGGTAAAGAAATTTGCAAGTTCTATAAATTGATCAACAGCAAACTCATTTCTATCCATGATTTCTGCTGGATTCGGTTGACGAGCAATCACATTAATTTGTGGCCCGTAATTATTCTCTTATCCTTCTTTTCTTTCGTTTTTTGTATTGTCCTCGGAAATGACTCGGAGCATCCGGTTTTGCTTACGATAATTTCAATTGTATTGCCACCTTTATTCTCCGGTTTGTTTGTTAGAAAAATCGTGTTAATGACAAAAGCAAAGAACGGGGCAACGATTGATACACATTATTATCATGAACCGGTTTTAAGGCGTGGCAATCGATCCGATGACGAAAACTTATAAATGTATACTCTAAAGTAGTCTGAGATTGCATTGGACATTAGTACCAATCAGCGGTGTTACTCATATGAATCAGTTCCTGTTTTTTTGTTTGGAGCGTCGATTCAAATTATAGATATCATTAATCACATATTATTTCGCGCGACTCAGAAACGGCTCGGCATTCCTATTTTTGCTACACATTAATATGACGCATACATTCGTTTATGGAAGCAATACTGAGACACGAGATTGAGGCAATACAAATAATCGAAATATTTCTCGAAAACGAGTTGACACGCACTAATTCTTATACTAAAATCAATTCCCGGTCAGCCTTTTACAGCGGCCGGAACATCACCGAAAATCAATCATAAACAAGACAAAAAGTGATTGACAGTCTTAAAGCTCGGTGATACTATAGATGAGCACGTTTCACCAAGTGGCGTGCGACCGGACCTTGAAAATTGAATAGAAGAGCAAAACAAAACAACGAGCCTAAGTTCAATTCAAAAGAGTTGAGAAATAAAAGTAAACAAAGAGCCAAAAGGCTCTCAAGCATTGAT
>DUPM01000047.1 GCA_012838315.1 Clostridiaceae bacterium | reverse complement strand
CTGTTTGCTAAGATGTGTTAATCCAGTAACACAAGGAGATTGTCATGCAGAAAGAATTGTTTCAAACCGATCAATATCAATCGATTCCACACGGAACATCATTTCTCAAGGCGAATATTTTCGCGCTGGTGTATCCATTACCACTCGTCATTATGTATGTCATCGGTTACTTCGCATATCGATTGGGGACCGGTCAAGAGGTTTTTGTAACGTCCGAACTTTTGGATAACTCCCTGATCTGGCTGGTATTGTTTTACGCACTTCTTCTGGTCGCCGTCATAATCCACGAGCTGACGCATGCGCTGGTTTTTTTGCGACATAGCGAAAACGGGTGGAAGAGCGTAAAGTTCGGAATTAAGTCTCTGACCCCCTATTGTCACTGTGAAGAAGTCATTTCACTGAATGCCTTTAGACATGCTTGTCTGGCACCGCTGTGGAGCCTTTGTCTGCCACTCGTTTTGATCTCGTTATTCGTTGGAAACTCCCTGTTCTTTTTGATTACTTTAACTATGATTTTTAGTTCGGGCGGTGATTTGTGGATTGTGTTTGTGACACGAAAATATAACGGCAAGACTACCTACGCCTGGGACATGATTGATGAAGTCGGGTGCGAAGTATACGTGCCAAAAAATACCGAGCAATCGATAGAGAATCCGCAGTGATCTTTGGTTTTCTGAATATCCGGAAGACCCTACTAAAATGTCATAGATTCAAGCCACTGTGTTGCTCTGTCGTTGCGATATATACCGTTTGTAGCTATACTCAAGTTACTGTAATTTTTATGAGGTATATATGAGAAAGCAGCAACCAGATAGTACCTTCTCACCGGATCAAGGTCAAAAACCTCGCCGTTCTCGAAAATGGCTATTCTTGTTGCTTATCATTCCCATTGTCCCTGCCATTGTTGCCGGTGGGTTCTTTTTGAGACTTTCGTCCAAGTACAATAACGATGTTTTCGTTGAACAAAGTTATGTCTCCGGTTGGAATGATTTTTCGGATGCCTCAATCGATTTTGAAGTGACGCGCGCACCCGAAAACCAGACGATTCCCGAGCCGACAGATATTCCGAAGGCCCCCCCGCAACTCAAAGATGTTGAAGGTACAAACGACCCCATTATCCTTGTTGATACCATCGATCCCAATATTGAGAATATTCTGCTGATCGGTATAGACGGCGAAGATGTGGATAACGAGGGGCATCGATCTGACACCATGCTGATTGTCAGCATCAATAAAAGTGACAACACCGCAAAGATGGTCTCAGTAATGCGAGATATTTGGGTTTATTTTCCCAACAAGAACGCTTGGGGCAAGATTAACGCATCCTACGCCTATGGCGGGCCCGGACAAACAGTGAACATAATCAATTCAAATTTGGAATTGGATATCAAGGAATACATCGTGCTCGACTTCACTTCGTTCATCGAACTCGTCGACATAGTCGGTGGTGTTGAGGTAACGCTCAGCGATAAAGAGGCCTCAGCGGTTCCCGGCATTGATGTAAGTGGTACACATACACTTAACGGTGATCAAGCAATAGCCTACTCGCGACTTCGTAAAATTGATTCTGATTTTGTCCGCGTCGAGCGACAGCGTGCAGTTTTAATGTCAGTATTCAATCAAATGCGCCAAAAAGACCCTGGCAGTCAAATTGATATTGCGATGAGAATGTTGGACTATATGCGCTCGAACATTGAGGCGAAACACATGACAGGAAGACTGATGGAGCTTGCACTCCAACTCGACGAATCTGTTGAGCAGACGACTATTCCCGAAAACAACATGTACACGGTACACAATGACGGCGTGTGGTATCTATCGCTCAATTGGGATCGGCAAGTCGAATCCCTACATGCTTTTCTATATGGTGATAACTATGACGAAACCTAGTAGCGATAAAGCCGACGTCGTTATCATTGGTGGTGGCGTTGTGGGCACTTCCATCGCATATTCTCTTTCTTGTTATGATTTGAGAGTCATCCTGCTCGAAAAAGACAACGACGTCTCTCTCGGCGCAACTCGCGCAAACAGCGGCATCGTGCACGCAGGATACGATCCTATACCGGAATCCTTGATGGCTCGTTTAAATGTAGAAGGTAATCGTCGAATGTCCGCTCTATGCAAAGACCTCGACGTGCCGTTCGAAACTTGCGGATCCCTAGTCATATCTCGAAGCGAAGAGGAAGATCAAATCATTCAACAGCTCTATGAGCGCGGTATCAGAAACGGTGTGCCGGAACTTAAGATTCTTTCCGCTGATGCGACGCTTGATCGCGAACCTTATCTGACTCGAGACGTCCACTCTTCTCTGTTTGCCCCCTCTGCCGGCATTGTGATGCCTTGGACGCTTTGTATTGCAATGGCGGAAGTCTTCGCCCGTAACGGTGGTGAGATTCGCTTGGAGACATGCGTCAGCGGACTCAATTCGTCGACTTCCGGAATTCGTGTGCAGACAAACCGTGGTGATATCAATGCGCGCTTTGTCGTGAACGCTGCCGGTCTTTTTTCAGATGAAATTCACAATATGGCCGATCGTCCCGATTTCAAAATTCTCCCTTCGCGCGGTGAATATTATCTTCTCGAAAAGAATCAGGGAAAGTGGGCAAAGAGCGTTATCTTCTCCTGCCCATCTCCAATAACAAAGGGAGTGTTGGTTGCACGTACTGCACACGGCAATCTCATTGTCGGACCAACGAGTGAGACTATTTCTGACAAAGAGGACACTTCAACCACGGCTGAAAAACTTCATGAAATACGAGAAAAAGCCTCCTCGCTTGTTCCCTGTATAAATTTTTCCGAAAATATTCGAAACTACTCCGGAATACGCGCGAATTCGGACCGGCATGATTTCATTATTCGCCGTGTGCCCTCAGTTCCCGGACTCATTGACGTGGCTGGAATCAAGTCGCCGGGATTAGCTGCATCACCGGCTATCGGGCCCTATGTCGTCGATTTACTCCGCAGAGAAGGTCTTCAGTTACAGATGAATTCTTCAATTCTTAGAGACCCAAATCGCCTCAAGCGCAAGGTCGTCCGCTTTCATGATATGTCTCCACAAGAACGTGCATCACTCATCTCGACTGATACACGTTATGCGAGAATGGTGTGTCGCTGCGAGACCGTCACCGAAGGAGAAATTCGCGACGCCATCCATGCGCCTCTCCCCGCTCGCACAATCGATGCCATCAAGCGCCGCACCGATGCAGGTCTCGGGCGCTGCCAGGGCGGTTTCTGTGCACCTCGTATCGCCGCAATACTCGCCGAGGAGCTACACATAAAGCCGACGGACATTCTTCAGGACAAAGAAGGTTCTTATCTCTTCACCGGACCAACCAAAATCGCTCCGGAGAGCACATGTGATGCCGTAGCTGTAACAAAAGCCGACACCATATCCGGACGAACCGACTCGATGCCGGCAGAGGTTAAGCATTGCGCTCTTGCAATTATCGGCGCGGGACCGGCAGGCCTTGCCGCAGCCTCAAAAGCATATGCCGAAGGAATAACAGACATTATTGTTTTTGAACGCGACAAAGAGACCGGCGGAATTTTGAATCAATGTATTCACACAGGTTTCGGTTTACGCGTTTATAATGAGACCTTGACCGGTCCGGAGTATGCCGAACGCGCGGCGAAAGAGATTGAAAATACAGATATCTCCATCTTTACAGACACTATGGTTCTCGATATCCGCTCTGATCGACTCATCACTGCAGTGAACCGAAAAGACGGCCTCTTTTTCTGTCATGCGGATGCCATCATCTTAGCGATGGGTTGCAGAGAGCGCACCCGCGGAGCCATTGCAATCCCAGGTTCAAGACCTTCCGGAATATGGACCGCAGGAACAGCGCAACGGTATATGAATATTGAAGGGTGTATGATCGGTAGTCAGGCAGTCATCTTGGGTTCGGGCGATATCGGATTAATCATGGCACGGCGATTAATGCTCGAAGGTATCCACGTCAAGGCTTGTGTTGAAGTCATGCCGGAACCTGGCGGTCTGTCACGAAATATCGCGCAGTGTCTCGAAGATTTTAACATCCCGCTACTTCTGTCGCACACTGTGACAGAAATCAAAGGGAAGGAGCGTTTAGAATCTGTTGTCATTGCTCAGGTGGACTCGAAAAGGGATATCATCGTCGGTACCGAAAAAGAAATTACATGTGACACGCTTTTACTGTCTGTAGGATTAATTCCCGAAAACGAGCTAACCAAGCAAGCCGGATTAACTTTGGACAAGAACACGGGGGGGCCTTACGTCGTCAACGCGACCACTTGTCTTACTGACGGTTTCTTTGCTTGCGGAAACGTGCTCCACGTCCATGATTTAGTCGATGATGTTACCCTCGAAGCCCACAAAGCGGCATACGAGGCGGCTGCATTCTTAAAAGCAAACGGTAATATTCATATAGATGACAAAGAATCTATTTCAGGGCCAATGTCATCTGTGACTCACACTCAAAATACTCCGAATTCGCTTAGAATTTTGCCGAGTGATGCGATTCGATATGTCATACCTCAATACCTCTCTTTGCCCATAAACAATGATATTATTGATATTTCGTTTCGCGTTCGCCAGTCCTATGAACGCGCGGAAATCATCATACGTAGGTCAGATAAACTCGAAGTTTACCGCGAAAGAAAGAGTCACGTGAAACCAGGCGAAATGCAAAAGATTCATTTTTCATCATCTATGCTTATGGCCCCAGAAATCAATCAAAATGTTGATCTCATCCTTGATATAACGGAGGGCAACTAAATGCGAGAAATGACCTGTATTGTTTGTCCGATCGGATGCCAACTACGCGCGGATCCAACGAAAATGACCGTGAGTGGAAACCGTTGTCCAAGAGGAAGGAAATACGCTCTCGAAGAGTTGACGTCACCACGCCGGACCGTCACTTCTACCATTCGAATTATTCATTACCAGAAGCCCGAGCACGATGCACAATTAAGTGCGATGCAGTCCGCGCTTGTCTCCGGGCGTCCTATGGAAGATTGTGATCGGAGCGCTTTCAAACCTTTGGTTGATTTCTTCTGTCCATCCGCTAATCATATCGAGGGACGCCTTCCGGTAAAAACCGCCCAAGACGTGCCAAAAGACAGAATTGAAGACATCATGCAAGCGATTCATCATCTTGTTGTCACGACCCCGATTCATATGGGTGACGTGATTATTGATAATATCGCCGATACCGGGGTCGCGCTCATCGCAACGCGAACGCTTCTCGAGCTTTAGCGACCTTGAGCTATTTGTATGTTCTAACTTGAGCATCAAATTCAGTCAAACTGAGATTGGGGCTATAAAAGGGGTCATTCCGTAGCAGACTACCCCATTTACTGTTCATGTATTGAATCTCATCATTGAATTGATCCATGTTAATAGCTTCATCCTCTTCGTCCTTGTTGACTGGCTCATGATAAAACAATTGAGCATCAGCGCAGTAGAGATTGAAATAACCTTTTTCCATTAGCTTAATGCAGAAATCGATATCGCCAAACGCTGCGGGCAAGCATTCATCAAATCCGCCAATCTCCTCAAATACTGACTTTCGAACCATTAGGCACGCCCCGGTGACGGCACTGTAATTGTAGTTGATCATTGAGCGCGCGAAATATCCCGGATTCGTTCTGTCATTCATACGAAATATATGACCGGCTATGCCACCCAGCCCGAGGACAATACCGGCGTGTTGAATTTTATTGGGGGGATAAAGAAGCTTTGCGCCCACCGCACCAGTGTATGTACGGGTGGTACGCCCAAGCATACGCTCAAGCCAGTCACCGCGAGTTATTTCAACATTGCTATTCAGAAACAGGAGCGCATTGCCATTTGCGATTTTTACGGCCTCATTATTAAGTCTTGAATTGTTGAATGGTATGTCCAATTGCAATAAGCGAAAGCAGCTCAATTCTTGCTCGTATCCGGATAGAAGATCTAAGGTTTCTTGATCCGTGTTGCCACTATAAACAACAATCATTTCGTAATTCTTATAAGTCGTCTTGTTAACAATTGAATCAATGCAAGTCTTCAAGCGATCGGCTCTGTCATGCGCCAGTATAATCACAGATAGAAAATCATCCACATTCGGAGTAAAAACGACGTTGTAGTAAGGAATACCCGGGATCTCTTCAACGGACGCATCCCAGCCCCGGCGTGAGATCGCATCCTCGAGTGCACGAGCGCCTGCAAAAAATGGATAGTTCTTCTGATCTCCGCCAAGTGCCGTTGAGCCTTCAATCATACGCCAATGGTAAAGCACCTTAGGCACATGACAGATTTGATTTGTCTTTTCGGTAAATCGCAACACAAGATCATAATCTTGAGATCCCTCATACCCGACGCGAAAGCCGCCAATCTCATCCACAATCGATTTGCGATAAACACCGAGATGCGATATGTAATTTGAGGAAAGCAACGTGTCCGGCGACCAATCCGGCTTGAAATGCGGATCTTTTCGCAAATTATCTAAACCAATTTTATCTTCGTCACTGTATATGAGATCTGCACCGGGGTTAGCGTTTAAACACGAGACAATCTCGTAGAGTGCATGCCTATGAAGTTCGTCATCATTGTCGACTAAGGCAATAAATTCTCCCTTAGCTATCTCAAGCGCCGAAT
>DUPM01000046.1 GCA_012838315.1 Clostridiaceae bacterium | reverse complement strand
GAAAGGAGTTGTTTTGTATGGCAGGACTTGTACCGTTTAACCGTAAGAACGATGGCATGCGCGCCGGTGCATTTGATGGCTTTGACAGCATGCTCGATGACTTCTTCTCGGATGCTTGGCCATTTCGAAGAAACTTAATGGCGGATACATTCAAGATTGATGTCGAGGATTGTGAAGATCATTACGAAGTTGAAGCAGAGCTCCCGGGTATCGAAAAGGGAGATGTCGACCTATCAATTGATCAGGGTCGATTGACGATTCGAGTCGCTCAGTCCCAAGAAAAAGAGGATAAAAAGAAGAACTACATCCATAAAGAGCGCCGTTACAGTGCAATGAGCCGAAGCATCTATCTTGCAGATGCTATTCCTGACGGCATCAAGGCAAAACTTGACAATGGTGTACTCTGCGTTCAAGTACCGAAGCAAAAGACGGACCGACAGGGATCCAGCATTGAAATCGAGTAACAGATTTTAACTCAATCATTGCGGAAAAATTTTTTCTGTGAGTCGGAAAAAAGTTAAGGGCACCAAGTGGTGCCCTTAATGCATTCTCTAGATATTCGCAATATACGAACTGCGGTTAAAAATGGAATCGCTTTTTAATCTCGGTTTTTACGGTCTTGTCGCCGAGAATCGTTGTACCGATTAATGTCAATAAAGAAACTGCCGCAGATATGATGACCATGGCAGGGTGACCAATTCGAGTGATTAAGAACAATATCATAGGGAATAGGCCTAACAATGCTATCGCGAATTGATAGAGCAGATAATTTCTGAAATCCATTCGATTTACAAGAATCAGAATGACGACCGCCAGATCAGCAAGAATAAATATGCTCGGTATGACAAAGCTAACGGACCACCCGAGATAACCGACCAAAAAATCGATGAGGACAATAAAGAGAGATCCCAAAACACTCTGGGCTAAAATCTTAGATGCGATGTTGATATGGTGGCCGAGAGAGTGTGAAATGCCAATCCATAAGTATATGATCGCGGCGATAGTAATGAGTGACCATAGGAATCCGGTGTAGAAAATGACGTTGAGAACCACGGATGTCATCACAGCAACCACTGACAGAAACAAGAAGATGCGCTTAAGGAAGTGGAATTTTTTATAATCGATGTTGGCGTCCGGATAAAAGGACTCGTACTTTACGCCGTCCAGATCTTCAGTGACCGCTTTGCACAAAGGGCACACGATTGAATCATCGCGGATTTCGAGTTGGCACTTATTACAATACTTCATAGTTGGCTCCATTGGTCTCAATTTGAACTTTTAGTCCGTCGGATGTTAGCTTTCGGTAAAAAGCCTTCTGAAGATATGTGTCTTTCAGTTGCGATGTGACCGTAATAATCAAAGAGCGTTCATATGAGCAAATCGCAAACTTGAGCGCCTCGACGTTGGTCGCGCCCATTACGAGTTCGGCACTCTCCACACGATCTTTGTATTCGTCCGGCAACTTAATGCGCCCGATGTTAGAAAGCGTGATGGTATTCGCACGAGAGGAACGCACATACGTATACTTGAGGCCGATATTTTTAATAAAAAGCGGCAATATACGCAAATACCATTTCTTTCCAAAAGAGACATTATATGCAATCTTGGACTCAAAATACTCTCGTGTTAAGGATTTTTCAAATTGATCCTGTACAGACTTAAGAATTTCATCGAAGGTATGCTCTGTACTTGACGGATGAAAAACGATTGGAACAATCGAAAAGAAATTCATCGTTGAAGTGGAATCGAAATATGGCCGAAGGTTTACAGGAACTGAGACGCTAATCGGTTTCTTGCTCGGCTGCCCGTTTAAGTTTGCCTTGTAAATACACCAAAGAACATTCGCAACCAGATACTGAGTAATTGTCATATTGTTTTCACGGCAATAAGCGATTATTTCTTTGATAGAGACATATCCATGGATAACGCCGGTGGTATAAATCGGCATCTTTTCGCCTCGAATACGATAGGCCGGAGAGGCGTTATAACCGACCGGATTCTGCCCAGTGAAATTCTTGTTGTAACTGTCCTCAATATCTGAGAAAACATCGACGGCGGGTTTGACAGGGATTGCGGAATCCGTCTCGTCAGCAACGAGAAGATCTAGGTAACGGCAGACTAATTCGCGAAGGAAATTGACTGCACCGGCGCCGTCCGTCAATACGTGATAGACCTCAAGGTTGATACGCGTTTTAAAATAAGAGACACGGAACAGATAGTGGTTGTTGTGCGATCTTGGGAAATAAGCGCAAGGCTTAGATATTTCTTCGCCGACCAGACAAGGCTTGTCGTTGGATTCGAAATAGTACCAGAAAAATCCGCGACGAAGTCTCACCTTGAAACTTCCGAAACGCGGCAAGGTGGTGTCGAGCGCACTTTGCAAGAGAAGTGGATCGATGTCGTTATTAAGACGCATCGAAATCCGGTACATATTACTGTAATTGCTGTTGGTAATGACCGGAAACAAGTTCGCGGTATTGTCCAAGCGATGCCATTTGATTTCTTGACGATTATACTTTTTGGCCATAAAGCGTCCTTTTCGATGTTCAGATGTGGGTATGATGTGATTGTTCATTGATTAATAATACTACAGATATTCAGGGTGAGCATTTAGGCAAGGTTGAACCGCCGAATGGCATAAGGATCAATTTCGACTGAGAGCCCATGATTCGAAGGGCCTCGTCGACTGCAACCTGAGCGTCCGTAAACGGCTCGAGAAATAAGCCTTTGACATAATTCGGATCAATGTCGGAGACCAAAAAAATGCGTGCATTTTGGAGCACCATCGCAATGGCAGCGGCCTTATGCCCGCCGAGCACAAAATCACGGCGAATATGTTCAATCATATCCTCGCTCTTTTCGTGACCGGTCAGCCAATCCTCGAAATGAGACTCTCCTAAGCCTTCGCTGCAAGCGGCCAGCCAGACGATAATCCCGCCATTCTTGACCGCGTGCTTGGCGTTATCGAGTGCTTTTTGTGCTTGATACATATTGATGTCTTTGGGAAAACCGCCGGCGCTGACGATGACAATATCCGCACGCTCGGGTGCGCATACTTTATAAAACGAGTCCAGAAATGCGCAACCGGCTCGGTGCGCATGTACCGGATGTCCGGCGAAGCTCTTGATGATTTGTTTTTTCTCATCCAAGACGACATTAATGATGAAATCAATACCGCAAATGCTACCGGCCTCTTCGATATCATCGCGTACCGGATTGCCTTCCAGGCGACCGGCTGCGGCTTCGGGAATCACCATGGCACTGTGATTGGATTGAATCGCATCACGAGTGGAGACGCCCGGCATGATGGCTTTTGCGCCACCACTGTAACCGGCAAAATAGTGAAACTCGATATTACCCAGACAAATACGTCGGTCCGCTTGTGCCACCGGTGTAAAGATATCGACCGGTGTGCCGCGAGAGGTGGTACCAAGGTGGACATAATCATCCATATCTGAATCCAAACAACGAATACGATCATATACCGCGTCGCCGACCAACTGCCTCATTCTATCGGGGCTGTGGCCTTCATGACTGCCAAGCCCGAAGACGATGACAATATCCTCGTCGTGAATGCCGGCGCGACTCAATTCGTCCAATACGGATGGAAGGATCTTATAGCTGGGAATCGGGCGGGTGATATCACTGGTGATGATGGCAATCTTTTCGCCGGGGTGAACCAATTCATGCAAGGGCCTGCTCTCAATCGGTTCAGCCAGCGATCGATTCACTTCGTCTACGCCCGTTAATTGCAACTCGGTCTCGTTCGGTCGCATGACAGTCATGACACGCGCATCGGGCAAATCAATCTCAATGGTCTTTTTGCCGTATCCAAAAGGGTATTTCATGAACGGTCCTCCGAAAATATCGATAACATATTATAACATGAGCGACATTAGGATAAACGACTCTCAAAATCGGAATAATCGAATCGGCGAATCAGATGATAGCTCCCATCCTCGTGCGTCACACCTATATCGGGTAGCGGCACGCCATTAAATGTATTATTCTTGACCATCGAGTATATTGCCATATCGCAAAAAATCAGTCGGTCGCCCGGGGCAAGCGGCGCATCAAAAGCGTAGTCGCCAATGATATCACCGGCCAGACAAGTCGGGCCGCCCAGTCGAAAAGTGTAAGGTTTTTCTCCCGGTGCGCCGGCGCCGACAATGTTCGGACGATAAGGCATTTCTATAACGTCCGGCATGTGACAAGCTGCGGAAGTGTCGAGAATGGCAATCGGCATACCGTTTTCAAAAACATCAACGACGGTCGATACCAGATAACCGGCATTCAGCGCAACCGCTTCACCGGGCTCAAGATAGACTTCGACGGCGTATTTCGCCTTGAATGACTTAATCAGTGAGATGAGTTTTTCGACATCGTAATCGGCGCGCGTTACATGATGACCACCACCGAAATTGATCCATTTCATTTGGTGAATGAAACGACCGAACTTCGACTCGAATGCGCTCAAAGTGGATTCGAGAGCGTCCGAATTTTGTTCGCAGAGTGTGTGAAAATGTAGTCCCGAAATGCCGTCGAGGAGATCTTCTCGAAAATTATCAATGGTCACTCCTAATCGAGAAAAAGGCGAGCATGGGTCATATATCGCATGGTCTTGCGTTGAACATTCGGGATTGACGCGGATGCCACAGGATTTTCCCGCTTTTAACGCTTTATCTCGAAAAATTATCCATTGCGAAAAGGAATTAAAGACAATGTGATCGGACACTTCAAGAATCTCATCGAAATTCTCGTTCGTGTATGCCGGTGAAAACACATGCGTCTCACCGCCGAAGTGCTTATGTCCCAACTTGGCCTCGTAAAGACCGCTGGCCGTTGTGCCGTGAAGATATTTTGAGATCAACGGATAGACATGGAACATTGAAAACGCCTTTTGAGCCAGAAGAATCCGGGCGCCCGACTGCGCGGATACGTCGGCCAGGCATTTTAGATTATTCTCTAAAGCCACCCGGTCGATGACGTAAGCCGGTGTTCTAACCTCTTTAGCAAATTCAAATGCATCGTTCATCAATCTACGATCTCCGGAGTAAAGCTTTCTTGCCACGGTAAGCCCCAAATATTCAGCGCGTCCATAAACGGATCCGGATCAAATTCTTCGACGTTATATACGCCGGGCTTGCGCCACTTTCCGTTCATGACGAGCATTGCACCAATCATGGCCGGCACGCCGGTTGTATAAGAAATCGCTTGGGATCCGACTTCTCTGTAACACTCTTGGTGATCGCAAACATTGTAAATATAGTAAGTCCTTTCCTTACCGTCTTTGATGCCTTTGAAAATGCAGCCGATATTCGTCTTTCCGACGGTTCTCGGACCCAAAGACGCCGGATCCGGCAAGACCGCCTTGAGGAACTGAAGCGGAACAATGGGTCGGCCTTCATACATGATGGGTTCAATCGATGTCATTCCGACATTTTCGAGGCACTTCAAATGGGTCAAATAGCTCTGGCCAAAAGTCATAAAGAAGCGAATGCGCTTGATTCCCGGCACGTTCTTGGCCAAAGATTCGATCTCTTCGTGGTGGAGAAGATACATATCTTTTGGGCCGATCTCCGGAAAATTATAGACGCGCTTAATTTCCATCGGCTCGGTCTCGACCCATTGTCCGTCCTGCCAATAACTGCCGTTCGCCGTGACCTCTCGGATGTTTATTTCAGGATTGAAATTGGTCGCAAAGGGATAACCGTGGTCGCCCGCGTTTGCGTCGAGAATGTCGATTTCGTGAATCTCGTCAAAGTGATGCTTGAGCGCATAAGCGGTGAAAACACCGGTAACACCGGGATCAAAACCACTTCCGAGAAGAGCGGTGATGCCCTTTTCCTCAAAACGTTCGCGATAAGCCCATTGCCATTTGTATTCGAATTTTGCGGTATCCTTGGGCTCATAGTTGGCCGTATCGATGTAATGCGTGCCGGTTTCAAGGCAGGCGTCCATAATGGTCAAATCTTGATAGGGTAGGGCCAGATTGAGTACCACATCCGGATGGTAAGAACGAATGAGTTCCACCAGAGCCGCCGTGTCATCGGCGTCAACTTGAGCGGTTTGGATTTTGACTTTACCGCCGTCGAGCTTGGCTTTGAGCGCATCGCACTTCGAAACCGTTCGGCTTGCAATCATCATCTCGTCGAAAACAGAATCGTTTTGACAAATTTTGTGAATGGCGACCGAAGCCACGCCGCCGCAACCGATAACCAGAATTTTTCCCATATTATTTCCCCCTATTTATATTTCGTCGGATTTGACGATGGAAAGACAAAGTTCGCGCAATGCCTTGATGCCTGCCGCTACGGAAATGCCGCTCGGGTCATAAGTCGGAGAGAGTTCGCACAAATCGGCCCCGACCACATTTGAACCAGAAAGAGCGTGAATGGCGGCCAGTAATTCCTGAAAAGAAATACCGCCGGCTTCCGGGGTGCCGGTGCCCGGGAAGACACTGGGGTCCAAGACATCCAGATCGATGGAAAGATAAATCGGGCGATTCGAAAGTGTAGCGACTACTTGTTCAAAACCCTGTAAATCAAAACGTTTGCAATGCGTATGATTGGCGGCAAATCGAAACTCATCAACCGTGCCGGAACGAATACCAAATTGAAAAATGGATCCGTCGCCGATTAAGTCGTGGCATCGGCGCATGACCGTCGCATGTGAGAATTTCTCCCCGATATAATCGTCGCGTAAGTCGGCATGCGCATCCAAGTGGAGGATGCAAAGGTCCGGGAAACGCTCTGCCGCGGCCGAAACCGCTCCGAGTGTTACCAGATGTTCGCCTCCGAGCATGATGGGTATTTTGCCGGCATTAAAGATCTTCGCCGTACGCTCCTTAATCATGGACAAGGTCTTTTGCTTGTCGCCAAATGGCAAGTCCAAATCTCCGGAATCATGAATGGGGAGCTCCAAAATATCCTTCTCCAAATAGGGGCTATAACTCTCAAATCCGTAACTTTCAGCTCGAAAAGCGCGCGGGCCGAATCGCGTACCCGGTCGATACGATGTCGTACCGTCATACGGCACACCAAAAATAACTGCTCTAGCTCTCTTAAGTGTGCAATTAATACCAAATATGGATTGGTTGTTTAACTCGTTTTTCATTATTCTTATGCCTCCGTGTTCGGCGCGCGATTCGCATTTAAATCGGTGGTTTCATCGACATTTTCGACATTCTCTAATAATTCTTGCACATAAACCGGTAATGCAAAAGCACCGCGATGCAAATTCGTATTATAGTAACGCGTATTAATTTCTCGAGCTTTCCAGTCTTTGGCGCTCAGATCGGTGATGGGATGGTATTTTTTGGATGCAAAGCCGAATAGCCAGTGCCCGGACGGATAGGTTGGAATGTGTGCCTGATAGACCCGGCTGATTTTGAAGGACTCAACAATCCGCTTGTGTGCACGCTGCATCGCAATGGCATCGTTCTTATAAAAAGGGCTCTCGTGCTGATTGACCATAATTCCGTCGTCACGAAGAGCGCGATCGCAATTTCCATAGAATTCTCTCGTGAAAAGCCCTTCTCCGGGCCCGAAAGGATCGGTCGAATCGACGATAATCAAGTCGTAGGCATTTTCGCAATGGCGTATGAACTTGAGTCCGTCCTCGGCATGAACGTGAAGACGCGGGTGATCGTAGCCGCAAGCCGTGAACGGCAGATGCTTTTTGCACACCTCAATGACCTCTTCATCAATCTCAACTAAATCAACACGTTCGATTTCCGGATACGCCTTAAGCTCTCGTAAAATGCCGCCGTCTCCGCCGCCAATCACCAAAACGTCGCGAACGTTCGGATGTACGGCCATCGGTACGTGCACCAACATCTCATGATATATGAACTCGTCTTTTTCGGTCAGCATGACAAAGCCGTCGAGTGCCAGAATGCGCCCGAGTTCAGGGGACGTAAAAACATCTATACGCTGAAAATCACTCTGCAAGCTGCAAAGTTGCTGGTCGACGCGGAAAGACAATCTAACGTCCGGTGTATGATATTCTGAAAACCAAAGATCCATGTTATACCCTCCAGATGCTCACTTCATGACGTTGATGGAACCGACTTTAGGGTCTTCGGTCCCCGTCAAGAAGCTACCTTTCTTTTTCACGTAGTTTATGTAATCGATAATCTCTCGTGTGACCATCTCGCCGGGTGCGAGAATCGGAATGCCCGGTGGGTAGCACATGACAAATTCGGCACAGACACGTCCGGCGCTGTGGTCGATCGGTACAGACGTTTTCTCTGAGAAAAACGCATCGCGTGGTGTATGACAGACCGTCGGTGCAATGTATTCTTGATTGAGCATGCCTGCTCTGCTTCGTTTGTGGCGTCTGCGAATTTCGGATAGAGAACTGACCAATCGCTCAATATCTCTTGGGCGATCACCGACCGAAAGATAAGCCAGAATATTGCCGACATCGCCGAATTCAATCTGGATATCGTATTCATCGCGCAAAATATCGTAGACCTCGACACCGGCCAATCCGATATCCATTGTATTGACGGAGAGCTTCGTCGTGTCAAAATCAAAGACGGTGTCACCGTTAATGCATTCTTTTGAAAAAGCATAATAATCACCGATACTATTTATTTCATCGCGGGCGTATTGTGCCATTTCGGATACTTTCGCGAAAATCGTCCCGCCATTGAGCGCTAGATTCTTGCGCGACAAATCCAGACTCGAGAGCAAGAGGTAAGAACCGCTCGTCGTCTGGGTTAGGTTGATGATCTGTCGGACATGCTCACCGGCGACTTTCGGGCCGCAAAGCAGGAAAGAACTTTGTGTCAAAGATCCACCGGACTTGTGCATACTGACGGCTGCCATGTCTGCACCGGCCTGCATGGCGGAAAGAGGGAGCAGTTCCGAAAAACCGAAATGCGTGCCGTGGGCTTCATCTGCTAAAACCATCATACCATGCGAGTGAGCTAATTCGACGATGGCCTTCAGATTTGAACAGACACCGTAGTAAGTGGGATTATTCACAAGAATAGCCTTTGCGTTTGGGTAGCGGAGGATCGCGTCTTTCACATCCTCAAGTGCCATCCCTAACGGAATGCCCAAGCGCTGATTGATTCCGGGATTGACGTACACCGGAATGGCGCCGGACAATATGAGCGCGTTGATCGTGCTTCGGTGAACATTTCTCGGCAAAATAATCTGATCGCCGGCCTGGCAAGCCGAGATGACCATCGCCTGCACGGCAGAAGTGGTGCCGTTGACCATGAAGAAAGCGGAGGAAGCCCCAAAAGCATCGGCCGCTAATTCTTCTGCCTCGCGAATCACTGAAACCGGGTGGCACAGATTGTCGAGCGGCTTCATTGAATTGACATCAAGGCTCATGCACTTAGCGCCAAGAAAATCCGTTAATTCACGATTACCGTGGCCGCGCTTGTGTCCGGGTACGTCAAAAGGGACAACTCGAAGCGCAGAAAAATCCGTCAAAGCCTCTGCGATCGGCGCGCGATTATGGTCGAGGCGCATCATCGATCGACGCCTTCATAGACGTTTGAACCGGAAAAAACCTCAATCATCTCACGCCGGAGGTTATTGGTAATCTCCAAGCGCTTTTGAGGAGATACTTCGTAGACATCGGTCTTAAAGAGATAATTTTGCAAATCAATGTCCTTGATCAGCATCTTCGTGTGGAAAATATTCGCTTGGTAAACGTTGATATCTATCGCGTCATAGCGAGACAAAATCTTGTGGTCAATGTAGTCCTGAATAGAGACGATTTTACGGTCGTTAAACAACTTGTGTCCGTCGACATCACGTGTAAATCCGCGCACGCGATAATCCATCGTAATAATATCAGAGTCAAAACTATTAATCAGATAGTCAAGCGTCGATAACGGAGAAATTTCGCCGCAGGTTGCCACATCAATATCAACGCGAAAAGTCGCAATGGCCGTCTCCGGATGAAATTCCGGGTAGGTGTGCACGGTAACATGACTTTTATCGAGATGTGCAACGATTGTATCGCTCTCTATATGAGGAATCATCGCCTCCTCGGCAATCATCAGCGTAACGCTTGCGCCCTGCGGCTCGTAATCTTGCTTGGATACGCTGAGCACTTGGGCACCAATCATCTCGGTGAGCGTGGTCAGAATATGCGTCAAACGCTCCGAGTTATATTGCTCATCGATATACGCAATATAATCGCGCTGCTCGCGTTCGGTGCGCGCGTAGCACACATCATATATGTTGAAGCTTAAGGACTTCGTTAAGTTGTTAAAGCCATAGAGTCGGAGCTTTTCGTGCGTCATTACAGTTCGCCCTTCTTGTAAAAATAAAAAACGCCAGTCTTTCTTGCCGGCGGCAACAAAACTTGCGTATGTCATCTTGTAGGGACATAAAAAGGGAATAATCCACAATCCATATCCAGACATGTCCAGAGTCGATTCAGCTAACGCCTTCATACTCTTATTGACCATTCACAAGTTAAGTTGTGCGTAGGCACAATGGTTATAAAGTAACCAACTTATAAATTTGGGCTTCGAACCCAATCAATAAGGCAACATGAGTTGCCGATCGGCGTTTGACCCGGCTGTCCGTATGGCCTATTCACCAAAGCATCAAGGCGATGGCGGTCAAATTGTTCCAGTCTGCAATTCACTTGAAAAGAAGAATATGAACGTTCAAAACATATCACGTTTAGAAACTCAAGTCAACCGATTCGAGTGAATCGCAAAAAATATAAACACCGCACGTTCGGAGGTTGACCAAACGTGCGGCGCATCTAGGAGATATATCGGATAACGGCGCAAAGAATTTAGCCGAGATCCGACACGATGCCGATAAACAAAATGGTATTGTCCAAGCGATCGTAAATGGCAAAGATGAAAGGGCGATCAGCGGTAAAAACTTTGAACTCTTCTTCAATGGGCATCGCAGTGGTGCCGATGATGACTGCAGTGGCTGCTGCGGCTTCCGCGCCTTCTTCGTCAACGCGTATATAGGTTTTATGGAGAATTTCGGAGACAAACAAATCATTCGGCGATCCGGTCATCACGTCAAACTCGGCGGCATCCGTGAATGCTTGAGACGCACCGAGATCTTGCATGGGGCCGACCATTCCGGTCGCATAATCAAATTCGAATTTAGGAAGAGCAATTTTGGTCTCCTCATACGTGCTTGCATTGATTGCTGAATCGAATTTGCCACCCGAAAGGTTTGCAATTAACTCTTCGATGTTTGAATCTTCGTCAGGCAGAATAAAAGCCATCTCGAAAGTGTTGTCTTCCTTTTCGTCCGGAGAATCGAAGGGAAGACTGATGAGCGAAAAGTCTTCAGAAGCATAATAGGAAGTGTAGAATTTCGCGTGCATGAATTCTGTTTCGCTTTCGGCCGAGTGACCGTGAAATGCTTCCTCATAAGTGTTGTCTGGTTTAAATGGCGTCTCCCACTCTCCGAGAAAAAAGACAGCGTTGACGAGGACCAAACGAGTCATCGGATCCAAAGGACTATCAATAATTTTTGGAATTCGTTCGTTTGTTTTCTCTGAAGTCCAGGTATTGATATCGTTTTTAGTTGCGTCTGCATCTTTCTCAAAATCAACCAGGAACATATCGCTCATGAAAGCTTCGGTGCAGATATCGAGATACCCTTGATCGAAGGGAAAGTCATTTTGCAACCAAATCGAGTTACCGGTTTGCATGCCGTTTTGATTGAGACGCCACATGAGCTGTCTAGAGGCCTCTTGAATCTCTTCTGATGACATACCGCTCATTGATAGTGCGTTCAATAGTTCATCTCGGGTCTCGCCTTGCGCGCCTTCAGTGGTCATGAGCAGCGCTAATTCCAGGCTTGCCGGTGATATGCAAACGTTGTTGCCGTCATTGAGCAGATTCAGAACGTTGAGACCGTATTCATTTAAGCCATCGGAGTAGGCGCTTGAAAAGGGTTCGTGTGCCTGCTGCTTAAGGGTGGCAACATATTTCGTCGCGGAGGAATCCGGCGTTTTTTCGGAGTCGGAACCGTTATTACGGCAACCGGCCAGCACAAATGTGGTCACTGTCAAGATAATCAGGATTTTCTTTATCATCTTTTTCATCGGTTTTTCATCCTTTCTGATCGATTCGTTATGGGTATAAAGATTGACTTACAGTTCAGACACAATTCCCGAAAATAGCATAATACCGTCATTAACGTCGCAGATTGAAAACAAGAATGGGTGGTCTGCCTTGAATTCAAGGATAACTTCAGGGTCTTCCATAATAGCGGTTTCTTCCATAATCACCGCAGTCGCCGCAGCGGCCTCGGCACCTGCCTCATCGATTTTGATATATGTTTTATGGATGATATCCGAGATTGCAAGACCGTTGTCATCATCGGTCATGCCGCTGAAATCCGCATCACTGAAAGCCAATTTCATCCCAAGGGACTCCATCGTCGATACCATTGACGTGCTGTATTCAAACTCAAACTTTGGAATAGAGATGACGACTTCCTTGACTATCGCCGAAGCAACAATATTTGAAAATGTCATTTCTTCTACCTCGGCAATGGCATCGTTCATGTCATAACCCGGTTTAGGTAAAATGAAGGCCATCGCATTGGTCGTATAGTTATCATCTCCGACAAAAGGTAGCGCCATATATTGAAATGTATTTCCTTCGAAATACGGCACATCAAACCGGGCGTGCATAAAAGGGACTGAATTTGTTGAAGTCGTGCCGTTAAAATCTTGATTATAAGTATTATTGGCGTCAAATTCGTATTGCCAATCACCTAGGAAGTAAAGCGTATTGACCAGCACCATTCGTGTGTCGGCTGACAAGTCTTCGACGATTTTAGGAATTTTGTCATTGGTGTTTTCGGAAGTCCAGCTGTTAATATATTCTTCTGCTTGCTTTGCGTTCGAGATGTAATCAACCTCATACAACTCAGATGCGAAAGTTTTGGCGCATCTTTCCGCGTAATCCGCTGAAATACCGTAATCCTTCTGGAACCAAATCGAATTTGCAGCGTTAAGGCCGTTTTGGTTCGCGCGCCACATGAGTTGAGACATCGTATTATCGAAACTCACACTATCAATTTCTGGAATTTGAAGTGCGCTGAGCATTTCGTCTCGAGTCGTGCCTTTTGCTCCTGTCGCGGTCATTAACAATGCAAGCTCGAGACTGACCGAGGAAATCATCAGATTTTCTCCGCCATAAAGTTCTTGCAAGGCATTCATGCCAAATTGATTCATACCGGTGACCGTTTGAGCGTCTAGACTCTGATAGGATTGATCTGACAGCGCTGATTTTTCTGCCAGCGGCGTTGCCAATGCGGCGGAAACATTTTTATTTTCACTCTCGCTATTCGTCGTGTCTTCGGCTAGAAGCGTCACACCGTTACATGCGCTCAATAAACCCATTAATAGGGCAAGAATCAAGGCGGACAATTGAAATTTGAACTTCATTTTTATCATCGTAGATACCTCTCTATCATTTGCTTCCTAATTATAAGACGAGTCAAATTCATTTAATGTTTCATTTCTCTCAAAGTCAATCAAAAAGAGTAAACGAACGGATATTCTTGAGAATGCATTTTTTCGCTCGGCCTCACGTGATAAAATGAGAGTGACTAATTTACCACCCGCATTCGACAATGGCGTCGTTTCGGTTACTTGTCAATGAGGTGGCGTTATATGAATATTCAGAGAAGAGTCAGCACCGGGCATGCCGGATTGGATCAGGTCATTGATCAGTTGCGCTTGGGCGATAATGTGGTCTGGCAAGTGGACGCTATTCCGGATTATGCCGACTTGGCTCGAGCCTTTGTAGATAAGGCAAAGCAAGACGGGCGCAACATTATTTATGTCCGGTTCGGACATCATGCACCTCTGTTTGAGGATAAGAGTGGCATTACCGTTTTTAATGCGAATCCGGAGGATGGGTTCGAGTCCTTTACGACAACACTTTATGCCATGATCGGACGAGAAGGCGAGCAAGCGTTTTACGTATTTGACTGCCTCTCTGACTTATTGTCATCTTGGCACTCCGATCTCATGATACGTAATTTCTTCAATATAATGTGTCCATATTTGTATGTGTTGGATACCGTTGCGTATTTTGCGCTTCGCCGAGGGGCGCACACGAACACGACGATTGCGGGTATCCGTGAAACGACTCAGTTGCTTTTGGATCTTTATCACATGGAGCCTTTCCCGTGCGTGCATCCGTTAAAAGTTTGGAAGAGATATTCTTCGACGATGTTCTTGCCGCATCAATTGGAAGAGGCGCACGCTCGGAGCATCACTTCGAGTGCGGAAGCCGCAGCTTTGTTTTCGGATTTATCACGAGGAAGTCGCGAAGAAGATTACTGGAGACAGATACTTGAGCGTGCCGTATCGATACCGGATTCTCAAAAGCAGGCGCAAGAAGAGATGCGCGAGCTTCTGATTACTATGCTTTTGGGAGCTCAATCTCGTATGCACGATTTGTGTCTGAGGTTTTTTAAACTCAAGGATTTGATTCGCATCGGCCAACGAGAGATAGGAACCGGTTTTATCGGAGGTAAAAGCGTTGGTATGCTCGTGGCACGCAAGATTTTGCGTGCTGCAGATCCTGAGCGTTTTTCAAAAGTGCTTGAAGCGCATGATTCTTACTATCTTGGAGCGGACATTTTCTATTCGTATATTGTTCAAAACGGTTGGTGGGCTCTGAGGACACGCCAAAAAGAAGAAGAGGGATATTTCGAACTGGCGCCGGAGTTCCAAGAAAAATTGCGCACCGGGGTATTCTCTGAAGATATAAAGGAGCAATTCTGGCAGATGCTCGAGTATTTCGGGCAATCTCCGATTATTGTCCGCTCCAGTTCTTTGTTGGAGGATAACTTCGGCAATGCCTTTGCAGGCAAGTACGATAGTGTGTTTTGTGTCAATCAAGGGACGCCTGAAGAACGATATACAGCCTTTGAGCAGGCTGTGCGCGACATATATGCAAGTACTATGAATAGGGATGCGCTTCGGTACCGTTTGAATCGGGGTTTGTCAGATAAGGATGAACAGATGGCGATCCTCGTCCAGCGCGTTTCCGGCGACTATCACGAATCGAATTTCTACCCTCATGCTGCGGGGGTCGGAAATTCATACAATTTATATGTCTGGGACGACCAAGTGGATCCTACATCTGGGATGCTCCGACTTGTATTTGGACTGGGTACTCGCGCGGTGGACCGTACCGAAGGCGACTATGTTCGCATGGTTACGCTCGACCAACCGATGCGCGTTCTTCCGGTTCACCCTGAGGAACGATTGCTCTATTCGCAGCACGGGGCAGACGTTCTTGACCTTCCGAAAAATGTACTGTGTGAAAAGCAGGTTTCCAATATTATTAATTTGGACCTCAAAGCAGACAAGAGGCTTTTCGTCACGCCGGATTTCGATACCATGCAGCGTCTCCGAGAGCGTGGTCACGCAACGAAAAGCGTCCCGGAGATAGTCGATTTCGACGGCCTGTTGCGAAGGACCGATTTTGCATCGACGATGAAATCCATGTTAGCGGTTTTGGCAGATGCGTACGATTATCCGGTTGACATCGAATTCACGATAAATTTCGACCGCGACGGTGCATATCGCATCAATTTGCTGCAGTGTCGACCGCTACAGACGCGAAGTGTCGGGGAGGCGCTTCCTTTCCCGGAGGATGCAGGAGATCGCCCTTGCTTTTTCCATAGCCATGGGCACTTTATGGGCGGAAATATTTGTCAAAAAATTGATTATGTTATTTATGTCCGACCTCGTGAATACGCAGCCCTTTCTTCACGCGATCAGTACGAAGTGGCTCGTCTTATTGGCATGCTTAATCATAAACTTAAATCGCATTCGGTATTGCTTGCCGGACCGGGGCGATGGGGAACGATGACGCCGTCACTTGGTGTGCCGGTTCATTTCGCGGAGATTGCATCCGTAGCCGTCTTGTGTGAGATATCGTCGGATGGGTTCAGCCCGGAACTTTCATACGGCAGTCACTTTTTTCAAGATTTAGTCGAGAGCGGCATTTTTTATGTTGCTGTATTCTCGGCGGATAAGGAGAACGTATTCTCGCCGACCTACGTTATCGCGCGTGACAATATGTTTGCGCAGTTCATGGGCACTGATCCCCGATTTTCGGATGTCATCCACGTGGCTAAAACAACGTCCATGTGCGTCTATTCGGACGTGTCTTCTCAAGGCGTGCTTTGTCGTTAATGGTTCGTCGCGTCGCGTCATTGTTTGTTTGGGCCGGATGCCGGGTCCTTTCGAATTACTTGTGCAATTTACTCAGAATTTGCGTATAATGATCTGAATAACTGCAACGAAAGGTCGTTCAGCCATGATTTACGATAATATTCTTCAAGCGGTCGGGCATACTCCCATGGTCCGTCTCTCTCGCATGACACCCCCGAATGCCGCTCAAATACTGGTCAAGTATGAAGGTCTTAATGTCGGTGGGTCGATTAAGACGCGCACGGCGCTGAATATGATTGAGGATGCCGAACATAAGGGACTTCTGTCTCAAGATAGCATTATTGTCGAGCCGACCAGCGGCAATCAAGGCATTGGTCTGGCTTTAGTCGGCGCAGTGAAGGGATATAGGACCATTATCATCATGCCGGACTCTGTTAGCTGTGAACGACAAAAACTCGTTGAACACTATGGGGCTGAAGTTATTTTGGTGCATGACGACGGCGACATCGGAGAGTGCATTCAATCGTGTCTGAATCGAGCGATGGCAATGAAAGAAGAGAACAATAAAGTCTTTGTACCGCAGCAGTTTACAAACCCGGCGAATCCGATGGTTCATCGGCACCATACTGCACTTGAAATATTGGAGTCGGTTGCCGGACCAATCGATGGTTTTTGTGCGGGCATTGGTACGGGCGGTACATTGTCAGGTATTGGAGAAGTTTTGAAGGCTCAGGATCCTCAGATTGAGATTTGGGCTGTGGAACCCGAGAACGCTGCGATTTTAGCCGGTGGAAATATCGGCACGCATTTGCAGATGGGCATTGGTGACGGGCTAATCCCCGAGAATCTGAATACGGATATTTACTCAGAGATCTATGTGGTGACGGACGATGAAGCCATCGGTACGGCCAAGGATTTAGCCCGAAAAGAAGGCCTGTTATGCGGTATTTCCGGTGGTTCGAATGTCGCAGCTGCAATCAAAATGGCGCAAAAACTCGGCCCCGGCAAGACGGTGGTCACGATTTTGCCGGATACCGCAGAGCGATATTTCAGCACGCCGCTTTTTGAAGACTGTCGCGTGCCGAAATCGGATCAATAATTCAAAGATACATTGGAGACGAGCTCGTACGACTATTCTTGAAAAAGACTTCTGATCGCTTCAATTTGAGCGTTGCAGACGTCGTAACCGTGTCGGTACGCTTTTTCGAGCTGTGAGAAATCGCTCTCCAAACTGTTGATTGAGTACTCTGGACGCAAAATGACTGCGTTTCCGAGCAGTGATTGTTCTTCGCACAACTCAAGTGCCTGGTTATAGTGGATATGTCGGTTGCGAAGGACGTCCGGCATAAATGGGTATTTGCGGCCGATTAATGAAATTGCTCGGTCGTATTTATTGCTATAAGTCTTAACAAACCCCTTCGGTTGCGTCAGTATCACAAGATTTTTCGTGTTGCCGTCGATGATTGATTTTTTTAGCGGAATAGAGTCAGCCAAGCCACCGTCGTAGTAGACCTTTCCGTTCCATTTCACACCGGGAAAAATAATCGGAATGGCACAGGTGGCCTTGAGTATGGAGTGGTGCTCGTCTTCATCACGACAATCCACAAATTCAATCTCCCCGGTTTCTGCGCAGGTGATTCCGGCAAGAACCTTGCCTTCGTAGTCTCGGAACGTCTCGTGATCGAATGGAACAAGAACATTCGGGATTTTTTCGAAAATAAAGCGGATGCCAAATAAGCTGCGGTCTCGAAGCAAGTTTCGCTTTCCGTAATATCTGGGGTCGTTGCGATATAGCTTGAGAATTTCGAGATTACGGCCCTTTTGGCGAGAAATGTATGAGACCGCGTTGCTGATGCCGGCGGATACGCCGATACAGTAAGGAAATATGATATTGTGATCCAGGAGGCAATCCATCGCACCGGCGCTGAAAATAGGACGCATGGTGCCACCTTCTAATACGAGTCCGGGCATATAATATCCTCCGACTCCGAGTTGACCTCTACTTGGTCAATCGGAAAAAATGAAGCATCAATCTGTCTTAGCTCGCGACACAATCGTGCCAACGGAAGACCCATTACATTGTAATAATCTCCGTCGATTCTTTCAATCAGTGTCGCGCCTAAATCTTGGATGCCATAAGCGCCTGCTTTATCCATCGGTGAGCCGGTTCGGAGATAGAGTTCAATAAAGCGGTGCTGATCATGGTCCGGAGGACAGAACGTCACATTTGTTTTTTCGCAAAACGATTGAGTGCCGGATGCGGATGCAATCGCAACGCCGGTGTACACCATGTGTGTCCTTCCGCTCAAATGTAAAAGCATGTCGCGTGCCTCGGACACGGAATCAGGTTGACCTAAAATTCGGTCTTCAGTGACAACTACGGTGTCCGCACCGATGACGACCGCGTTCGGATTCAAAAGCGATATTTTCTGCGCTTTTCGCTTTGCAAGCTCGGTGCACAAGAGCTCGGCTCGAAAATTAACGCTTTCTGTCTCATGATTGCGATGAACCTCACGTGCGACAGCACCTTCGTCAAGGTCAGAAACCATAATGGAAAAGGACAAACCCGTTTGTTCAAGTATTTGCCGCCTTCGGGGCGACTTACTCGCTAGAATCAATGAGTCGCAAGAGTTGTCTGTTTGTTTCATTTTTATCCTCAAATCATTCGGAGCACATTTTTTGCAGTAATACGGATACCATTGTACAATTATTTGGGTGATTATAAATGATTCATATAATCAAATTTAATATAATCAGAGGAGAAATCATATGCAGGATTATTACCATCTGACACAATACTACGAGACTGACCAAATGAAAATAGTTCATCATTCCAACTACATCCGATGGTTCGAAGAAGCCAGAACACATTTTCTCAAAGAAATCGGTTTCGGTTATGATCGGATGGAAGAAGAGGGGCTGACATGTCCGGTTATGGAGGTGGATTGTCGTTATCTTTCGATGGTGCGATTTCCGGATCGTGTGCGGATACACTGCGCCATATCAAAATATTCCGGTGTCCGTTTGAGTATTTCGTATATCATTTATGACGAAGAAGGCCATACGGTTCGGGCGAAGGGCCAATCGTCACATTGCTTTTTGAATGGAAATGGACGCCCGGTGCACCTCGGCAAGGCGAATCCGGCACTTCATAAATTGTTCGAATTGCACGCCCACCCATAGGCGGAATAGAATAAATTAACAAGTTGTTTTCATACATTCATGATTCCGTCAAAGAATCGTGGTATAATTGTACATGTTACCAAGTTGAAATCATTATAAAATACATGGAGGTGTACAATGGAAGAGACAAGAAATACTATGCCACTGATTGGAGAAGCGGCTCCCTCGTTTACCGCGGTCACGACACAGGGACCCATTAATTTCCCCGATGATTACAAGGGAAGTTGGGTCATTCTATTTTCTCACCCTGCTGACTTTACGCCTGTATGCACAACAGAGTTCATGACATTTGCCTCGATGGCAGATGAGTTTAAGGCGATGAATACTGAATTGGTGGGATTGTCTGTTGACTCTCTTTATGCTCACATCGCTTGGCTTCGCAAGATTCAAGAGATTGAGTGGAACGGATATAAGAATGTGGAAGTTAAGTTTCCTCTCATTGAAGACATTCGGATGGATGTTGCCACGAAGTATGGGATGATTCAGCCGGGTCAATCCAATACTCAAGCCGTTCGAGCCGTTTTTGTTGTTGATCCGAAGGGCATTATTCGCACAATCTTGTATTATCCGCTTTCTACGGGGCGTAATTTTGATGAGATCAAACGCATTATTCAGGCCTTGCAGAAGGCCGATAATGACTCCGTTGCGACTCCTGCAGATTGGAGACCGGGTGACGATGTCATCATTCCGACTGCCGGATCTTGCGGTACAGCGAAGGAGCGCATGGAGACGAAGGCAGATGATCAGTACTGTTTGGATTGGTTTATGTGCTTCAAGCGCGAGAAGTAGACTTAGTTTTCTGAAGAGACATAGAATGGGTCGAGAGTAATCTCGCCCCATTTTTTTGCTTCATACATATATTAAAGTTGATTTAGAAATCGGAATGCAATAATATCATGGGTACGGAGGGCGATGGTTTGAAGTGTCAAGGTTGCGACAGGACGATTAGTGACGAAAGCGTATTTTGCATGTATTGCGGTACGCCGATCGACTTTGAAGAAATGGTTCTGAATGAGGATCATTCAGAGGTCGATAATTTGAGCGATGCCAATCGACTTCTTCCCGGAGAGCCGGAAACAGCAAGTCCAAAGTTAGTCCAAAAGCGACCGGGACTTCTTTTTCAAGATCCGCTAACGCTCGCACTTGCTTGCCTTTCAGCGATTTTGATTGTAGCGTTAGGCAGCCTTCTTTTCGGGAAAACCATTCGTCAGATTATTGTCGAGAAGATGGATAATCAGGGAATAGCCGTCACGGATCTGATAATTCCTGAAACACGCGAGAGTACGGAGATCACTGTACCCAAAGCACAACCCAGTATTGGATTTTCAACACAACAAGTTCAACTCAACTCGGGTAACTATCTGCTATTGTCTGATTATTTGACGGGTGATACCGGTGAAGCCATAGCATGGGAGAGTTCTGATACGAGCCTGATTACCGTAGATTCATCTGGTGTCGTGACCTCCGACATCCCCGGTAGTGAAGCGATTATTGAGGTTCACTTTGTGTCTGACCCCGAAGTGATGGCCTCGATAAAAGTCGTGTGCATGTCAGAATCCGCCCAGGCGCTGGCGACGACGCTCTCTGAACTCAATAGCGGTGAAGACAATATATCAACGATTTCCTATGATAAAGTCTACTATTCGCCAAATCCGCACATGGATACGCTGACATGGGATAAATCTCTGTTCTATACTTTGGAGGATTCGATGCCGGACAGTGATGAGGATGGACTGATTAACAGTTACCTTGTCGAAAAAAGAAGAATGATTGATTCTTCGACGGGAAATATTATCGATTTCGAAATTTTCAGAAGCCCAATGCTCGACATTATCAATAAGATTACAGCGATTGAATACCTTTCAGATAACACACTAAGGATTACCGACTACTACTATCAGGATGACGGCAGATTGAATTTTGTATTTACGCGCATTGACAGTATCTATACGCCGACGTATGCGTCGCCCGTTATGGCCGGTGAACGCTATTACTATAGCGATGACGTTTTGGTCAAGTGGCGTCAAGTTGACGAAGCACAGCTTCTCACAGATATCGTCATTGGAGAAAATGAATTCAATAACACATTAGGCTCGGAACCTTTATTGTACAGCATGGTTGAGCCGGAAATTCGCACCGCCTATGACTTAAAGGAGAGCGCGATATTGAATCGCGCCTATATCACCTATGATAGTGTCGTCGAAGTACCCCAAAAACGACGCATTGTCGGTTACGTTTCTGACACATCCGGTCAGCCCATAGCCGCTGCAACGTATCGTCTTTTTGCACTCGATTATAATCGTGTGGAGGTATTCGTTGGACTAACTGACGATAATGGGATGTACAGCATCAATGTTCCGGAGGGCGAGAATCAGTACGCGATAGTTATCCAAAAGAACGGATATTCAGATGTCATGCGCCACCATCTCGCTCAGACCGGACTGTTGCCGGATGAGTTTCAGCCGACGATAGTACTTTCAGAAAACGACGGGGAGATGAAGGATGTTTGCATTTTGGTCGTCGATGCCGTTGCGATGTCGACCGTCTTATGGGATGACGGTGTGCAGTCACAGATGCAGCGTATATCCGCAGCTACGATACATCTTCGCTCCGGGATGGAGAATATTGACGGAGAGATTTTTACAACCTTAAAAACGGACGGTCACGGCATTGCGTGCGCTTCTTTGCCGGCGGGTACCTATACCGCAGAAATTATCGCGCCGAACAGGACGACGTTGTATCAGACCGTGATTGCTTCAGATGCGGTGATAATCAGCCGCGCTGTTATGTGTCCGATTCCACAACCCGGAGAGATCAGAATTGTCTTGACTTGGGATATGGTTCCGAATGACTTGGACGCGCATCTATTTACGCCGTACAACGAATCCGATGCGGGGACTGCGTATCATATTTGGTTTGGAAACAGAGAAGACAGTAGCGCGAATCGTCTGGATATTGATACGACAGCGGGCTACGGACCCGAAACTATCACAATCGGAGCGCTCCAAGACGGTGTATACAAGTATTACGTTACAGATTATAGCAACAGCGAGGTGAACCAAACAACCTCAAGAGAGTTGTCTTATTCCGGAGCGACCGTCAGTGTATACACACAAGCTGGTTTGGCTGAGCGATTCTATGTGCCGGTTCAGAAAAATGGTGTCATCTGGGAAGTATTTGAAATCCGCAACAAATCAGTCATTCCTGTTCAACGTTACTACTCGAACATTGACGCCAAGCCTTGGTGGAACACGGACAAGAGCTAGCGGCGTTTCATTTAGCAGTATAATATACCGACGTTCGCCAAGCCTTGGTGGAACACGGACAAGAGCTAGCGGCTTATTGTCTTAGTTCACAGGGGATTCTTCGAGTCCCGAGACGCCGATGGCATGTTCGACTTTTTGGACATAAATGATACCGCGGCCGGGCTCATCGATATTCAGATCTTTACGTATTGATTCAACAATTGCCGGTGCATCCGTGTCGGGGCAGATGACCAAAATAATCTCTTTTTCAGGTTCGATGGCAATCGAAAACAACACCTCTGATTCGTGTATACCGGAGCCGCGACCTTGAATAACGGTGCCGCCTTTGGCACCGGCCTTTTTCGCTGCTTCAATAACGTTTTCGGCGTTTCCGCGATCGACGATGGTATAAATGGCTCGGTATTTCATATCGGTCTCTCCTTTTGGTGATGCGTTGCAAAAACCTTCGCAACTCTTAATTCCTGTAATTGCCGTAACGGGAGCGCAGAATGCGTAACCGTGGTGGCGTTTGTGGAATTTGAAAACACGGTCGAGGTTATTCATTGTGTCAATAGCTATAGATCTTTCGGCAAGCATGATGACCATCTCAAGTGATACGTCGGAAAGTGACAGTGCGCGTAGTAAGGGGTTTGAAGAATAACCCGAAGCATAGTGAACGGTGCTCCCCGTGATGCCGCACTTCCTTGCGATGCGCATGACACGCTCGGCGTAATCTCGGTGAACGACAACTGTCAAAATGGAATAATCTCTGGTGGTTTCCGCTATCATGTTGACACTCCTTTGTTCTTGCGCGACTTGATTTTGAAAAGCGTACCGAGAATCTGGATTGTGATAATCGGCATCATCGCAACCATTGCAATCATACCAAAGCCGTCCGATAGCGCATTCGCTCCTTCAACAGCGGACGCTGCTCCTGAAGTGAATGCGAGAATGAAGGTTGCGGTCATAGGGCCGGAGGCGACCCCGCCTGCATCAAAAGCCATACCGACAAATATCTTCGGTGAAATGAATGTTAGCGCAAGGGCGATGACGTAGCCGGGTAAGAGAAAATGCCAAAGTTGCAATGCGGGTATGATGATGCGAAGGACCGAAAAGGTAATCGCAAGCGCAACGCCTAAAGACAGAGAAACCATTACGGCCTTCTTCTTGACATAGCCGCCCGTAACCCTTTCAATATCCGCAGTCAGAACGTGAACGGCCGGTTCGGCTAAAACGGTAATTAGACCCAATACGAAAGCGGTAACGATGATGGGGGCCCGATTCGGTATTTGTCCAGCGTGAAGACCGATGAGTCTGCCAACATCCAAAAAGCCGGTGTGCACTCCGCAAAGAAACAAAGAAAGCCCGATGAACGCGTAGCCCAGTCCCTTGAGAGCGCGGTTAATGTCGCGCTTCATCATCGCGCCCTTGCGAAGTGCGAAGAAGAGGAAGAATATGACAATTGGAAGTAGCGACACTCCGGTCTCAATTAGTGATGTTCGAAAAGAAGAAAGAAAGGGCCCAACAATCGAGCCATTCGACGTTTGAATAATCTCGTCGGGACCGGCGACAGAAAAATTTGGTCGAAGAAGTAGACCGAGCATCAAAACCGCCAGAATCGGGCCGGTTGAAATAATGCCGACCAAGCCGAAACTGTCCTTCTCTGAGGCCTTGGTGTTCTTCTTGAGCTTCGAGGCACCAATCGAAATAGCCAAAATGACGGGGACAGACAATGCACCGGTGGTTGCACCGGATGCGTCGAAGGCGACGGATAAAAATTCAGGCGAAACAAAAAACGAAAGAATCAATATCACACCGTAAATTACAAGCATGACGATGTATACCGGAATATTCCGAATGATGCGAATCATACCCACAGACATCAGGGTGGCAAATCCCAAAGAAACAACGATGACCAACAGAAACTTCGGGATGGCTCCGCCGGATACTAAATCCACTTGCGAAGCTAGAATACGCAAGTCTGGCTCGGCAACCGATATGAAAAAAGCGAGCGCGATGCTTGACGCCAGAAGGATAACCAGTTTTCCGCTACGAATTAATTTCTCGCCCAAGAAATGACCGATGGGGGCGACACCTATTTCGACGCCCGCAAGAAAAAATGCTAAACCGATGATAATTATTATCGCACCCAACAAAAACCGAAGCATCGCATCAATTGATATAGGGACAAACAAAACTTTAGCCAATAACACAAGAATCACAATCGGGAATACCGACAAGAGTACTTCTTTAAATTTATCGACTAAAAGTGTCATCGTACGCTCCCCGAAAATCAAACTGAAATAAGTAAAACCGTGTTGCCACGGTTGGATTTTAACCTTGATTATAGCATAGATGCGCTTGAAATCAATGTAATAAATACAGAAAGAAGTGGGTCACTCGCTAAGATATCCTCGGTCTTTCAGCGCTTCGACAATGGCGTCCAAGGATTCTTGGCTCTCGGCCGTGATCGTATGCGCGTGAACCGCACCGGTGAGTTCGAGAAGTGGCTTGGTCTTCTTGTTATGAATATCCCTAAGAAAACAATCTGCATCTTTTCGATTGCGCACAGACAGTTCTGCCGAAATTTTTCCATAGACCGGATGTATAACAAAGACATCCTGTATACGGCCGCCAAAATCGACAATGGTATACAATTCATCTCGGATTTCGTCTGCGCGGTGGCGCACAAATACGACACGCGAAAACCCATCCTGCGATAATTCACCGGGCAAGTATCCCTTTCCGGTGGACAAAACGGATTCGCCGGAAGCGCGAAGAAAAGCGATATCCTGTACGATGACTTGTCGGCTCACGCCTAACTCGCGCGCTAAGTCACTTCCGGAAATCGGTTCAATGCGATTTCTAAGAATCTCCATTATCTTTATTCTTCTCGATCCGTTGTCCAATCGTTCTGCCTCCGGCTTTGAGATGGTGCGCACATGCGGTTCTGGGTATGTTGCGTGGGTTGGCAAAATGGTTACTTAATCGGATGAAGGTTCTTCATCGACAAATCTAAAATCGGTGCAGAGTGCGTCAATGCCCCGGATGAGATAAAGTCCACACCCAACTTCGATAGTTCTTCAAGTCTAGACATTGTGACGTTGCCGGACACTTCTGTCTGTGCCTTGCCACGCACCATCGCAACAGCTTTTATGATGGTCTCATTGTCCATGTTATCGAGCATGACGATGTCGGCCCCTGCATCCAGCGCTTCCTGTAACATATCGAGGTTTTCTACCTCCACTTCAATTTTACGAACGAAGGGCGCATATGCACGCGCCATTTCAATTGCGCGCTTTACAGAGCCCGCTGCGTCAATGTGATTGTCTTTCAGAAGAACACCGTCGGATAGATTGTAGCGGTGATTGGTTCCGCCGCCGCACTTCACTGCATACTTTTCAAAAACACGCATGTTGGGTGTCGTCTTTCTTGTATCAAGCAAGCGCGTTCCTGAACCGTCAAGCGCTTTGACCATCTGCGAGGTGAGCGTTGCTATCCCGCTCATGCGCTGAAGAAAATTAAGTGCCGTACGTTCTCCGGACAATATGACTCTGCCGTCACCTGTGAGCACACCGACTTTGCTTCCGGCTTTGACAAGATCTCCGTCATTAACAAAGCGCTTGAAAATAACCTTAGCATCCAACAAGGTAAATACTCTCTCAAAAACGTCGAGTCCGCATATGATCCCGTCTTGCTTGCAAATCAAGTCGACGCTGACTGCTGTCGGTTTTGGCATGACCGCTTGTGTACTGATATCTTCGTATGTGATATCCTCCTTGAGCGCACTAATGATGGCCTCATCCCATTTGACTATTGTCATTACACCATTCTTCATAAAATTTTGGATCCCTTCTTTTGATTTCGTCGAGGACGATATTTTTGTATTCCAGATCAAAATCTTTATCTTGATAGATTGATAAATCGATTTCAGGTTGTTCGGTCGGCCGGTATGGAATGTTCTGAGTGATATCCGAAGCCGCTCGTTGTGCAAACACCAAACTCTCAAGCAATGAGTTGCTTCCGAGACGATTCTTGCCGTGAACACCGGTGCAACTCGTCTCGCCGATTGCATAAAGATAAGGCATGGAGGTTTGTCCCTTTAAATCCACCTTGATTCCGCCCATGAAATAATGTTGGGCAGGGGTAACGGGGATGGGCTCTTTGGTCAAATCATATCCTGCCTTCAAGCAGTGCTGATATATGTTTGGGAATCTCGTTATAATCATTTCGGCAGGCAAGTGGGTTAACGATAAATAGACATATCCACGCCCGTCCTTAATCATCTGCTCGTGAATTGCATCGGAAACGACATCGCGAGGCTGTAGCTCATCGGTGAAGCGCTCCATAGCCGCATTCAGCAAATAAGCGCCTTCGCCCCGTACCGCTTCGGAAATCAGAAAACGTCGTCCCGGCTTTTCGGAATATAGCGCTGTCGGGTGAATCTGAATGTAGTTTACATCGCGAAGCTTGACGTTGTGCTTGACGGCGACCGCCAATGCGTCGCCGGTAATATGAGAAAACGCCGTAGAATGTTTAAAAAGTCCTCCGATTCCACCCGTGGCAAGTACAACGGCCTTTGCAAAAAGAACTTTCGGTGCACCGGTCTTGTCAATCGTCACAATACCGATGCATTGGCCGTCACGAACTACAATATCGACCATTCTAGTGTATTCTTCGATGATTATGTTGCTCTTTTTTCGAAGTCCGTTAAGTAGCTTACTGGTAATTTCCTTGCCGGTGATGTCGTTATGATGAAGAATACGGGATTGCGAGTGACCGCCCTCCTTCGTGTATGATAACTCGTCTCCGGTGCGATTGAATCGGACGTGGTAGTCCAATAGTTCTCTAATAATCAGCGGTGATTGACGAATCATTGTATCAACCGCTTTTCTGGAGTTTTTGTAGTGGCCGGCTCGGAGAGTGTCTTCAAAATAGTCGTCGTAATCACTGGCATCCCGAAGAGCGGCAATCCCGCCCTGAGCCAAATAGGATGCGCTGTTTTCAAGACTGTCTTTGGTGACCATGTGTATGGATAATGTATCCGGCAAGTTCAATGCACAGAAAATACCGGCGGCACCAGTGCCGACAATGATGACATCGATGGTTTGATTCATATCTTTCATATTGTTAATCCGCAAGCTCGTGCATTCTCACGAGCGATTTTTGTGCAGCCTTTCTGAGTGATTCCGGAACCTCGATCGGATTTGCCATGGTCTCGAGCGCGTGTACTGCCTTTTCCAAAGTAATCATCTTCATATCTTTACATACCGGGGGCGGCGAAGGGAAATGGAAGACCTTACTCGGGTATTTTTTCTTAAGGATGTGAGCGACTCCGTTCTCGGTATAAATGATGAAATTATGTGCGGCAGATTGAGCCGGAAAGGCGATAATTTCAGAGGTGCTCCCTACAAAATCAGAGACTTTTATTATATCCGAAGCACATTCCGGGTGAGACAACACCAGTGCGTCGGGAATACTACTTTTAATAGATGATATATCTTCAATCTGTAGATTGTCATGGACCGGACAACAGCCGTTTGGCAGTATAAAATTTTTCTCTGGGAAAAACCCTTGTAAATATGAGCCAAGATTACGATCGGGAATGAATAGGATGTTCTTGGTATCGATGGCAGATATGATTTTTTTGGCATTCGATGATGTTACGCAAACATCTGAAACCGCCTTTGTCTCTGTTGTCGAATTTATATAGCAAACGACAGTTAAATCAGAATAAGCGGATCGTATGTCGTTGACATACTCAGGTGTTACCATGTGAGCCATGGGACAGTCTGCGAGGGTGTCAGGCATTAAGACGGTCTTTTCGGGACTGAGTATTTTTGCGCTCTCGGCCATGAACCTTACGCCGCAAAAAAGAATCGTCTGATGGGGACGATTTTTCGCAATGGTGCTGAGGTAATAGGAATCACCCACATAGTCGGCAGCGTCTTGGATGTCACCGTCAACGTAATAGTGAGCTAAAACAACAGCGTCACGCTGGGCTTTGAGTGTTTCTAATCGCGAGATAAGGTCGTTCATTCGTTTATCCTCATTATTTCTTAGAGTAAGAGTATTTTATCACCTGTCTTTACAGGTGACAAGACAGGTCAGGCGGCAAAGATTTCAGAGCACACAAGCAGAAGTTTGTACAATATTAACAAGAACGTGTTTGACATCAATAATCCGAGTCGGTATATTTACTTTAGAAATAATGGTGGGGCCTTTTTTGTGTTGTCATTTTTCGCTTGACGCGTGATATCAACCGGAGCAATAAGGGACTGCTTTTGATGACAGAGGGGGAGAATCGTGTGGCGGACATTTCGCTGGTGCGGCGACATCGGAATAATTCGTTGCTTCGACTAGACAATGAGTTGCTCAATGAACCGTTAGTTCTTGAGATGGCGAATTATTGCCAACACGGCAGGACCTCGACACTCGAGCATGTATATGCTGTTGCGCATTGCAGCCTTCGGGTTTCTCGGTTTCTTCGTATCCGCTTGGACGAGAATAGTTTGATTCGAGGTGCATTGCTTCACGATTTTTACTTATATGACTGGCACATTCCTGTGAAGGGAAGAAAACTTCACGGATTCAGTCATCCGGACACGGCTCTTCGCAACGCAAAAGAACATTTTCGACTCAATGAAATAGAGATCAATATCATCTCGAGCCACATGTGGCCGCTTACACTGCGCCGTTGCCCCCGCTATAGGGAGTCGCTCATCGTTTGCTTGATTGATAAATACTGCTCTTTTATAGAGACTCTCGGACATAAATACAACAGTGCTTTGCTGAGCGCTTTGCGTTCTGAAATGGGAGGAAAATAATGCATCAACCCTTGCTGAATCCGATTGATTCCGGAGTCATGTCTGAGTCGGAGCTCTGTCGCACGATGCTGGATCATTCTCAAGAGGGCGTTTACTTTATTGATCGTAAATTTGTTCTCCGTTTTTGGAATGATAGTGCAGAAAGGATTACGGGCATCTCGGCGTCCGAGATGATTGGTATGACGGTCACAGATAATGTTTTGTCTCCCATCGGTGAAAACGGAGAGCCGATTCACGAGGCGAGGTCGCCTGTGAAAATGGCTATGCTTGACGGCAAGGTTCGTGAGAGTGAAGTATGGATTCGTCATCGTAACGGTTATCGCGTGCCGGTGCATTTGAGAACGGTGCCCATTAAGAAGTTTTCCAAAATTTTAGGTGTCATGGAATCCTTCGTGGATGTCAGCAAGCGTCAGGAGATTGAGAACGAGGCCGAGAAGTACAAGACTTTGGCTTTCACGGACAAGTTGACCGGATTATTTAATCGCAGATACATCGAGGATTTTATCAAGTCGCGCCTTGAGGGTTTCAGACGACTCTCTTTGCCGTTTTGTGTGATGTTTATTGATATCGATCACTTCAAGGCGTTTAACGATAATTATGGTCACGAGATGGGTGATGAAGTCATTAAGATGGTGGGTGAATCCTGTCAACTCATGATTCGTTCATCCGATTTGTTTGGCCGCTTCGGCGGCGAAGAATTTGTCGCAGTGCTATCCGGTACGAACGAGCAGAACATGTACGTCATCGCGGACGCCATGCGGACCATCGTCGAAAACACCGGAATTCGCTCCAACGGAGATGCCTTGAAAGTAACGATTTCGATTGGGGCTACGATGGTTAGAGCGGAAGATTCACTCGAATCTATTCTCAAGCGAGCCGATGATTTTCTCTACAAGAGTAAAGAGGCCGGTCGTAATCAGGTGACGACTGGGTAATAATTCTTGGTAATTATATATTAGTCTATGACAACGATTGTTTATTTTATTTAACAACAAAAGTAATTGATTTTATGTCCATTCGGCTTATAATGTTAATAGTGGTTGACAAAAGATTGCCATGCTTTTCCGCAGCGGATAAGCACGAGAATGCTTTTGAGAGACGTTTTCGTGACTCTATCTGATTTTACGGGGGGTGCGATAATGACAACGATCTATTTTATCAGACATGCAGAGCCGGATTTGAGTCAGAAGGACGAGCTTCATCGTCCGTTGACGACCAAGGGCAAGACTGACAGCATTCGTTTGTCGGAGTACTTTGGAAATAAAGATGTGGACTATGTCTATTCAAGTCCGTTTCGTCGTGCGGTTGAGACTGTTAAGCCTCTCGCCGAGAAGTTTTCGAAGACGATTTACCTTGAGCGGGACTTTAGAGAGCGCAAGATTGCCGATGCTTGGATTGACGATTACGAAGATTTTCTTGAACATCAGTGGACCGACTTTCTCTATCGCAGAAGAGAAGGCGAATGCCTTGAGACGGTGCAGGCACGCAGCGTCGCGGCAACAAACATGCTGTTAATCAAGCATATGAATAAGAGTATCGTTGTCGGAACGCATGAGAATGCTTTGGGTACGGTTATTAAGCACTATACCGATCGTTTTGGATTTGATGAGATTAGTCGCGTTCGCACGCTTCGCCCTTGGATCGTTGAGTTTAAGTTTAACGGTATCGAGTGCGTAGACTTAGCAGACTACTGCTTGGAAGCATAGGATAGTTTTTTGTGTCCTATCATGATGTCTCTGATTTGTCGGAGGCATTTTTATGCAAAAAAGAAGAGGATGTGACCGTAAAGTCGCATCCTCTCGTATTGTACTTGTTGCTCAGCTTCAAAGGGAGATGAATCAATAAGCAACACCGTGACACAACATCGCCTCGGCAATCCTTTGCATACCTGCTGCGTTGGCACCGAGAACCAAATCATCTGCGCTGCCATACTCTGAGGCGGCCTCAATGGCACTCTTGAAGATGTTCTGCATAATGCCTTTGAGTTTGGCATCTACTTCTTCGAATGTCCAAGCCAAACGCATAGAGTTCTGGCACATTTCAAGCGCCGAAGTCGCAACGCCGCCGGCGTTTGCTGCTTTGCCCGGACCAAAGAATACACCCATGGACTTGAACAGATCCGCTGCTTCCGGTGTGGAAGGCATGTTTGCGCCTTCAGCAACATATTTACATCCGTTTGCAATCAGAGACTTGGCGTCATCTTCGTTGAGCTCGTTCTGTGTTGCGCAAGGCAGAGCAATGTCGCACTTTACGGACCACACGCCACGACCTTCTGTATACACTGAACCCGGCACGCGCTCGACGTACTCTTTGATGCGACCACGCTTAACTTCCTTAATGTCCTTTGCAACTTCAAGGTTAATGCCGTTGGGATCGTAAATATATCCGTTTGAGTCAGAGAGTGTTACAACCTTTGCGCCGAGTTGTGTGGCTTTTTCAGTGGCATAAATCGCGACATTACCGCTTCCGGAAACAACGACGGTTTTACCATTAAAAGACTCGCCCTTGTGCTTCAGCATTTCGTCGACAAAATAGCACAAGCCATATCCGGTTGCTTCGGTACGTGCGAGTGAGCCGCCGTAGCTTAGGCCTTTTCCTGTAAGGATTCCAGTAAATTCGTTCTGAAGACGCTTATATTGACCGTACATGAAACCGATTTCGCGAGCGCCTACACCGATGTCGCCTGCAGGAACGTCCGTGAATTGGCCGATATGTCGCTGGAGTTCTATCATAAAACTTTGGCAGAAACGCATAATCTCGTTATTGCTCTTGCCTTTGGGATCGAAATCACTGCCACCCTTACCGCCGCCGATCGGAAGACCGGTGAGCGCATTCTTGAAGCACTGCTCGAATCCGAGGAACTTGATAACAGATAATGTGACAGATGGGTGCAGTCTTAGTCCACCCTTATATGGTCCGATTGCAGAATTAAATTGGACGCGGAATCCGCGATTGACCTGAACATTGCCTTGGTCGTCCACCCATGACACTCGGAAAGTAATGATGCGTTCCGGTTCGACCATACGCTCGACAATACCGGCTTTTTCAAAATCCGGTCTTTGTTCGATAACAGGCTCTATTGACTCCAGAACTTCCTGTACAGCCTGAATAAATTCTTTTTCGTTGGGATCTCTCTGTTTTACTTTTTCGAAAACGCGATTGAGATATGCATTGTTCATAGGTTTGTGCTCCTCCACAATTAATAATAGCGGCTTGGTATTCCAATGTTTCATCGAAATGCAATCGCCTTTGATTGTTCAACGGATTGATTATAACGCGACAACGGGAAATTGGAAATAGGTAAAAACATAATTTATGAAATATTATGAAGTGGAAGTTGCAGAAAATGGGACATCTCGTTTTCGGAAGACAGGTGTGTTCGATTTCCCTGAAGCGCCTGAAAAACATATACTTTTAACACATGAAAGCAGCCGAGGCATACAGAAAAATGCGAAAATGCGAAGCATCTGAATTGCATTTTTGAAGTTCTCTCGATATGAAGCGATCATTTTCGAGAGCATTCATAAATGCAACCAAAAAGGTTATACTGAATATGCTTTCGATAAGTTAGGGAGGTGTCATATGGAGATTTCAATAATAACTGCTCAAGATTATTCAGTCGTCTATAATATATTGACTCAGGTTGCGCATAGCGGCATCCGCATTGAGGATGACGATCCTGCTGGCTTTGAGCGATTTATCCGACGTAATCCCAACTGTAGTTTTATCGCGCGTGTCGAGGATCGCATCGTCGGGATTTTGATTGCAGGTCATGACGGACGACGCGGACATATTTACCATACGGCAATACTCGACCCTAATCGTTCGAGAACCATCGGCAAGGCTCTGCTGGATGCGCTCTACGCTGCTTTCGCCGAGGACTCTATTCGAAAAGCAGGCGTTTTGGTGGATGCAGATAATGATGCCGGGCATGACTTTTTTACAGCACACGGCTTTTATCAGCGTGATGACTTGGATTATTTTGATCACGTCGCAGAGTAGTGAAATTGCTGATGTGAATAATGTGAATAATTGAATTGAGGAGAGATGATATGGATAGCAGATTTCTGACGGCTTCTGACGCGAAGGCGCGACTAACCGATATTGTCGCGTCGTTTACGGATTATTCGTCCAAACATTTGCCGGACGATGTCGTTGAGCGACTTAGAGAAATGAGTGAAGCTGAGCACAGTGAGTTTGCCCGGATTATTTATGATGCGATGTTCGAAAATATGGATATGGCGAATCGCTTAGATCGACCGGTGTGTCAGGATACGGGACTCGTTCAGTATTTTGTTCGAGTCGGTACTGCTTTTCCATACATGGATGTGATTGAGGGTGCACTGCAAGAGGCGGTTCTCCAAGCGACCCAATCCGCACCGCTTCGTCAGAATGCGGTTGAAGTTTTCGATGAGAAAAACACCGGTACAAACATTGGATATCGCGTCCCTTGGATTGAATGGGAAATTGTTCCCGGAAGAGATGACATAGAAATATATATGTACATGGCAGGCGGTGGTTGCAGTCTTCCCGGTATGGCGAAAGTTTTGATGCCGCTTGAAGGCTATGAGGGAATCGTAAGATTCGTATTTGACCGCGTAACAACACTGGGTATTAACGCTTGCCCGCCGTTGTTGGTCGGTGTGGGTATCGCAGGATCCGCTGAAGTTGCTGCCAAACTTTCGAAAAAGGCGTTGCTACGCACGATTGGTTCCGAGAACCCAAATCCCAGAGGCGCTATGCTTGAGAAACAGATTCGAGACGGGCTCGATGCGGTGGGGATCGGTCCGGGGGGACTCACAGGCGCCGAATCCGTCATGGCCGTTCACATTGAACACGCAGCGCGGCATCCGGCGACTTTAGCCGTGGGTATTTCGACCGGCTGTTGGGCGCATCGGCGCTCAAGAATCCGAATCCATTCGAATTTAGAGTATGAGGTTCTGTCCCATAGGGGGGTGGCATTGTGAATAAAGTATACTTAACCACACCGATTCGCGATGAAGATATTCGCGATCTGCGTATCGGAGATATCGTCTACTTAACCGGTGAACTGATTACAGGTCGAGATGATGTGCACCAACGCGCGATTAAGCAGGGGAAGGCTCTTCCTGTTGATTTGGCGGGTAAGGCCATTTTTCATGCCGGACCAATCATGCAGGAAGATGTGTCTCAGAGTAGCGGATATCGAGTCATCTCGGTCGGTCCGACAACGAGTATGCGTATGGACCGTTATCAGAAAGAATTCCTCGAGAAGACAGGCGTTAAATTGATTGTCGGCAAGGGTGGTATGGGTCCGAAGACAACTGAAGGATGTGTGCAACAATGCGCCATTCACACCGTTTTCCCCGGAGGCTGTGCCGTATTAGCTGCTGAGCGCGTCGAAGAAGTTGAGCGTGTGGAGTGGTTGGATCTGGGGATGCCTGAAGCGATGTGGGTCATGCGCGTGAAGGATTTTGGGCCGCTCATCGTCTCCATTGATACACAAGGCAATAATTTGTTTGAGCGCAACAAAAAGGGCTTTGCCGAGAAGCAAGAGCCCATCATTGAGCAGATTAATAAAAGTGTAGACTTTTTGCATTAAGCATCACTACAGAAGGATTTTCGTAAGATGAGCATCGGCTATGCGTGTATTTCGATTGGTGTCCCCGGAACGGGCTTGCGAACATGTACGAAGAAGTTTGCGACGCCGGAATTGCTTTCGGAAATCATTGGCAGCAACCTGCGTTCTTTGGAAAGACAGATTGACTACAATGTCGAGCAAGGCATAAGACTGTTTCGAATCAGCTCTGACATCATTCCGTTCGCCGGTACAGCCGTTAATACGGTCGATTGGGCGAATGATTTTCAAGAGTCATTAAAGAGAATCTCCGGTAAAATTATGGCTGGACGAATTCGGGTGTCCATGCATCCCGGTCAGTATACGGTGATTAATACAAAAGACGAAGGTGTTCTGACTCGAGCCGTTGACGATTTGACTTGGCATGCGAAATTTCTCGATGTGCTCGGCACACCATTGTCATCGAAAATTGTCCTCCACATCGGGGGCGTATATGACGATAAAGTCGAGGCGATGCGACGATTTGTTAAGCGATTTCGCGCTTTAGACGATAAGATCCGAAGACGGCTGGTTATTGAGAATGACGAGCGTTTATATACGGTTGATGACGTCCTTCAAATCAGTTCTGAGATCGGTGTGCCGGTGGTTTATATATGACACGTCGTTGAAGGGGGAATTAACGTGCGTCTGCTTCATCGGACCGAATGGTGCGAAGCTCGTCCCAGTGCCTGATGGTCAAGTCTGCATAGGCGCCAATCTCCGTCCAATCTTTTTCTGAAGATGCGTCAAAAACGCCACAGACGGTGAATCCGCCTTTTTTTGCACCCTTAATGCCGGAGAGTATGTCTTCGAAGACGATGCAATGAGAGGGATGGATACCCAATCGTTGTGCCGCCAAGAGATAAATATCCGGATGTCCCTTGCCGCGGTGAACCTCGCTTAACATGGTAATTGTGTCAAAAAGATGCTTGATGGCATGCCGGTTGAGCGCCGCCTCAATGTGTGTTTGGTTCAGAGCGGTCGCGATACCGAGGCGCTTGCCTTGGGTTTTTAATGTGTGCAAATAATCAAGTGCCCCCGGCTTCAGATCTACATGGCGGTCATAGGCGATAAACGACATTTCCTGCCAGCGGCGCATGACTTCCTCAGCGGATAAATCGAGCAGATATCGATCAACGGTGTATTGTGCGGCGGCCTCATAGCCCATGCTCTTCACTGCTTGCGAATAATCATCGTCCGCTTCGAATCCGAGTTCGCGTAGAAATGCTCTGTCGATATCCAACCACAATTGCATGGAATCAAGAAGCGTTCCATCAAGATCGAAAATATAGCCTAAAAACTTCTCCGTCATGGCTTCTCTTTCTGAGACAGATAAATGTGTCTTCGGTCGTTCGGTCATTGTCCGAAAATGTCTTCCTCTGTCAATTCAATTTATTTGTCCTCAGGCGAATTGCCTTTGCGCTTCTGCGTCTTATACTGTTTATATCCGCCGGATAGATTATATACGTTTTTGAAGCCCTTGTTGAGCAGTATATTTTGTACGGCGTTACCGGTCGTGCCTTTATTGCAATATGTAATCACCGGCCGAGCGTGATCCAGGTCGTTGATGACTTCTCGTAGGCGGTCGTGCGGCGCGCTGATGGCGCCATCGACGTGTCCCTTTTCATATTGCGCCGCAATGCGGGTGTCAATAATAATCGGTGACGCAGGTTCCGACTCAGACAAAGCATTGACACTGATCAGACGACGATTGCGATTCAGAGCATTGGAAAGAATCATGCCGGAATATATCACCGGATCTTTGGTCGTCGAAAAAGGTGGCGCATATGCCAAATCCAGGTGAACGAGGTCCTCGACTTTCATGCCGGCGCTCATTGCCGTAACAAAGACATCAATTCGCTTATCTACGCCTTCGTAGCCGACGATTTGCACGCCTAAGAGCAGGTGGGTCTCGCTGTCAGCAATGGTCTTAATGACCATCTCTTTTCCGCCAAGATAAGTGGGCTTGTTTGGTTTGATGTTGTGACTGACGATGACGTTAAAACCCATCTGTCTAGCTTCGGATTCCTTAAGCCCGGTCGTCGCAATGGTCATGCCGAGGGTTTCGAAAATGCCGGTGCCGAGGACACCGCGATGAGATTCGTCGGATCCGGTCATTACGTCGCCTGTGATGCGGCCCGTTTTATTTGCAGTTGATCCCAGCGGACGATAGAAAGGTTCGCCGGTCAGAGTAAAGCAATTCTCGCTGCAGTCACCGCAAGCGAATATATCTGGAATGTTCGTACGCATTTGGGTATCGACGGCAATGGCTCCGGTTGTCCCCAAGCGAATGCCGGTGGATTCTGCCAACGCGGTATTCGGACGGACGCCGATGGCAACAATAACCATATCGGCAGCGACTGAATCTTCGGCATCGGTTATCACTTCCTTATCAGAAATAGAAGCGACACTGACCCCGGTCAAGAGGCGGACGCCCATTTTATCCAAATGTTCCGACAGGTAATCCGCCATGTCATCATCAAGAGGTGGGCAGGGTTTCCGGCGCTTCTCGATTAACGTGATGTTTTGCCCAAGCAATGCCAGATTATCTGCCATCTCAAGACCGATGAAACCAGTCCCGACAATGACCGTGCTCCGAGGCGAATTATTAGCGATAAAATCTTTGATAGCCATGGCATCCGATGGATTTCTTAGAGTAAAAACATGGGGTAAATCTGCGCCTGTTACAGGCAGCGTAATGGATGACGCACCGGTCGCGATGACTAAAATGTCGTAGTTATCTTCGAACACAAAACCGTCGCTCAAGCGTCGAACGCGTAATGTTTTTCTATCGGGATCAATTAACTCAACACGATGAAGGATGTTGACCTCGACGCGGTATTTTTTCAAGAAAAATTCGGGTCCGCGAGGAATCAGCTCGTTTATATCCGTCACGCGATTGCCAATGTAGTAAGGAAGACCGCAACCGGAGTAGGAGACGTGCCGATCCATGTCATAAATGACTATTGATGCATCTTCGTCATTGCGGCGCGCTTTGGCAGCGGCAGAGGTGCCTGCTGCAACACCACCGATGACAATGATTCGTTTATGTTGCTTGGGGTGGGTATCAGAGGATCTTTGATCATGAGGGTCAGTCATAACGGTTGCCTCCTATGTCTTGCATATCTCTGGCTCAGAGGTGTCAAAATACAATCTATATACATGCTAGAGAATTGTCGCGCGACATGCAATACATCGTACGTGATTAAGGTAAAATGTGGGTAAAATGTGAAGATTTTTAATTATTCTATGATTAATATATAGATTCTGTATTTTATCTGTGCAACTCCTTCTCTCCGCTCTATAATTGATTATGTCAGAGTATGCAGATTCATATTTGTGAGGGCGATATGGCAAACAAGCGGCGTAATTTTCTCGACAGCTTTATCGATCGATCGATTGACGGATTCGGTAAGGAGCGGCATGTTCCTCTGAAAATCACACTCTACTTCCTTTTTTTTGCTTTCGCATCTTTCATTCACGCGCGGTACGGAGATATAGGAATCAACGGCATAATTTCCATGCTTCAGGCCATAGTGTCCGTGCTGATTGTCTTTTTGGCCGGCAAACGTGGATTTTATGCAGCCATTGTTTCAGGTGTGGCTCAAATGGTCATGGTTATCATCATTGCATTTGCAAAACGTGATCATTCCGTGTTACCCGGCGCGATTGTTCCCTTAGGAACGATCGTTATGTTGTACCTCATACTTCTTTATAGTATGCGTCTGATTCGTCAGATGCGAGAGGTGGAGTTACAGAAGAACACGATGGTCAAAATGAATGAAGAATTGGCGGACAAGGAACGGCAAGCCAAACAGCAGAATGAAAAACTCATTGAGTATAATATATCAATGAAAGAAAATGAACAGAAGCTCTATCGCATGGTTCACTATGATCCGCTCACTGAGCTTCCGAATCGAACTAAGATAGCGGATCGAATCGATCTGCTGATCAGTTTGTTGTCTCAAAAGTCGCTTGATTTTGCCGTTGTGTATTTCGATTTGGACCAGTTCAAGCGAATTAATGATTCACTTAACCATAAGGCCGGAGACCAATTTCTCAAAGAAGTCGCCAAGCGCATTGTTCGTACAGCACATCCCGATGACATGGTCGGACGCTTAGGTGGGGACGAGTTCATCATTATCATTCAACGTTCTCTGGACGAAGTGTCATTGCGTGCTTACGCCGAGGCGGTGTGCAAGTCAATTTCGTCGCCGATTACTTTAGGCGATCACGAAGTGTCCGTTACCGCGAGCGCCGGAATATCTCTTTATCCTCAAAATGGAAATTCTTCCGCAGAATTAATTAAGAACGCAGAGACCGCAATGTACAAGGCCAAGGAAGCCGGCCGGAACGGTGTGCAGTTTTTTGAAAAAATGATGAGCGAAGATGTAATGGTTCGTGTCAATTATGAGAACGGTCTTCTTTCATCCATTGAGAACGGAGAACTCTTTTTGGTCTTCCAGCCGCAATACCATACTCATTCGCAGAAGATACGTGGGTTTGAAGCTTTAACACGATGGAAGAGTTCAAAATTCGGCATCGTTAGCCCGGCACAATTCATACCGTTGGCAGAACAGGTCGGATTCATTTTACCTTTGGGCGAGTGGATTATGCAACGAGCCTGTTTGACACAGAAGAAAATGGCAGAGGCATTCGGTGAGGATCTGGTCATGTCAGTGAATATATCTCCAATCCAAGTCATGTCACCATCATTTTTGCGCTCCGTGAAACGCATTTTGAAGGACACCGGCTGTAATCCGAAGCACTTAGAATTTGAAGTCACCGAATCGGTGATGATCACTTCGGTCGAAGAAGTAATCAAAGTACTGGATGCGTTGCGAGATATGGGCATTCGTGTGGCCTTGGATGATTTTGGCACCGGCTACTCATCGCTAAAATACTTACAGCAACTTCCGATTCATACGCTTAAAATCGACAAGGCTTTTGTTGATGACATGGTACAAGGGCCGGTTCAGCGGTTGATGGTCAGCACCATTGTTTCTATGGTGCATGAGATGGACATCGAAGTGGTTGCTGAGGGCGTTGACCATCCGAGTCAGCTCTCTATATTGCGAGAGTTACAGTGCGATTTTATACAAGGCTATATTTGGGGAAGACCACTTTCGGAGGCGGATTCGTTTTCGCTTCTCCATGAAATCCAGAACGAGAAAAGCAAGTCAAGGTTCAATATAAACCAAGAAGAGTGACGATTTATGCCTTTTTTCTTGCGATGCTTTGAATTAAATCGGCGATTATTATATGCTTGAAATATTCATCTTATTACAGGCAGATTTTTTCGAGAACATTTCGAAATATTCAATTGGAGGGACATAACATGGCGATGAAGTTGGCGTTTTCCACACTGGGATGCCCGGATTGGAATTGGAACGAAATATACTCGATGGCACATGACTTGGGTTATGCCGGTATTGAAATACGAGGATTGGGCGAAGAGATCATGGCTTCGCGAGCAAAACCTTTTTTGCCGGAAGAGCGCGCTAACACAAAGCGGACGCTCCAACAACTGAACTTAACCATCCCTTGTTTTTCGTCGAACTGCGTTCTTGCTTCTTCGGAAGGCGCAGCAATTGCTTTCGATGAGATTAATGAATACATTGAGCTTGCGGACTGCTTTGGTGCACCGTTCATTCGTGTTTTGGCTGATGCAAATCCCGCTCCGGGGGGTGAGATTGATGACGATCGAATTGTTGAGATTCTTCAAACACTTGCACCTTTAGCTGCGGCAAGGCACGTCACGTTGTTGGTCGAAACCAATGGCGTGTATGCGGACACCAAGCGCCTTAAGAATTTGATTCAGCGGGTGGGAAGTCCCCATGTCGCGGTACTGTGGGACGTCCACCACCCGTACAGATATTTCGGAGAAATGCCTGCGGATACTTGGGCAAATCTGAGCGACTCCGTTCGCTATATTCATGTCAAGGATTCTGTTCGCGCTGTGAACGGTGTGGTGACGTATCGTCTGCCGGGAACCGGCGACTTGCCGTTGAAGGCACTTTTTGAAATTCTTACAGAGAATAAATACGATGGATTCGTATCATTGGAATGGGTCAAGCGTTGGTCGAGTGAAATCGAAGACGCAGCTATTGTATTTCCGCAATTTGTGCACTTCGTTCGCCGCTGGGAAAAACTCCGCGAGGACACAATCGTTCCGTCTTCTCTGTCTCAAAGTCAAGTTAAAGCTCCCAACGCACTCGAATTCGCAGCGGACCAATCCGTTCCGGCTATCAGTTGTTTTGTGGCCAAGGAGGACGGGCAACGTATTTTCGAAAAGGACGTGCTCATCGATATGACATTTAGTCAACTCTTGGATCGCGTCGTTGAAGAACACCCGGATCAGTGTGCATTTGCATACACGACTCGCTCCTACTCCAGAACGTACGCCCAATTCAAGGAGGACGTGGATCGCGTTGCCAAAATGTTTATCGCAATGGGCGTTAAGAAGGGGGATCACGTCGCCATTTGGGCGACCAACTACCCGGAATGGTTTATGACATTCTGGGCAGCGGTTCGCATTGGCGCCGTACTGGTTACGGTCAACACCTCATACAAGATTCATGAGACAGAATATCTCTTGAGGCAATCAGACACGCACACGTTGGTCATGATTGATCGTTATAAAGACTCTGAGTATGTTCAAATAATTAATGAGATTTGCCCGGAGCTTAAGTCATCTGTACCCGGTGCGCTATCCGCAGAGAGATTGCCGTGTCTTAAAAACGTTATTACCATCGATTCTAAGCAAGAAGGTTGCTATTATTGGTCGGAGGCAGTCGCTCTCGGAGATGATATCCCGGACAGCCTCTTGTATAAGATGGCATCAGACACATATCCGCACGAAGTCTGCAACATGCAGTACACATCCGGCACCACCGGATTTCCGAAGGGGGTTATGTTGACTCACCATAACGTCGTCAACAACGGTAAGTGTATCGGTGACTGCATGGACTTTACGACAGCGGATCGTCTTTTGATTCAAGTACCGATGTTCCATTGCTTCGGCATGGTTTTGGCGATGATCGCATCTGTCACACACGCGTCAACAATGGTTCCGATTGAATATTTTCAACCGGTAAAGGCGCTTGAAGCGATAAACGTTCGCAAGATTACCGCGATGCATGGTGTTCCTACGATGTTTATTGCGCTATTGGAGCATCAGAACTTCGGGCTCACGGATTTCTCGTACATGAGAACCGGCATTATGGCGGGTTCTCCGTGTCCCGTACCAGTAATGGAAGCTGTCCTCGGCAAGATGAATATGTCCGATATAACCATTGTATTCGGTCAAACCGAAAGTTCACCGGGTTGCACGCAGAGTCGTGTCGGTGATCCGATGGAGGTTCGTGTTGCGACCGTTGGTAGACCGCTTCCCGGTGTAGAATGTAAGATCGTTGACCCTGCAACCAACGAAGATTTACCAGATAATACAGCTGGTGAGTTTGTGGCACGCGGTTACAATATCATGAAAGGATATTATAAGATGCCGGAGGCAACAAAAGCCGCAATAGATGAAGACGGATGGCTGCATACCGGTGACTTGGCCGTTCGTTTACCTGACGGCAACTACAAGATTACCGGACGAATAAAGGATATGATTATACGCGGTGGTGAGAATATATATCCTAAAGAGATTGAAGAATTCTTATATACGCATCCTCTGATTCGTGACGTTCAGGTCATTGGAGTGCCGGATAAGACATACGGAGAAGAAATAATGGCCTGTGTCATTCTTAAAGAGGGTGCTGAGATTACGGAAGAAGACCTGAAGGCTTTCGTTAAATCGCACATGGCCAAACACAAAACGCCAAAGTATATTCGTTTTGTAGATCAGTTTCCGATGAATGCCGCCGGTAAGATCATGAAGTACAAAATGCGTGAAGAGGCCGTTAAGATATTGGGACTGGAGGCAGACGCCAGTATTGAAACAGCATAAGCCGAGTATTTTGATTCAGGCAGACGCATTGACTATAAATACGATCGCTCCTTATTGTCTCGAACATCGTTTGTTTCGAGACAATAAGGGCGATTTTTATTTGCTACTGTGGAGAAAAGAAAATCAAATGCCGAGATATTCTTCATAGCACAAACCGGTACCGTACATAGCTGTCGCAACATCTACTCCGACAAAACGATAATGCCAAGCCTCGAATGCGTAACCGGTGATGCTTTCTTTTCCGCTTGGATAACGAAGGATAAACCCAAATTCATAAGCGTGATCCGTCATCCACATGCCGGCTTCGGTTGATAAAAAACTGCCAGAGATTGACTTGGTATCGGTGGTCGTAATATCCAGGGCTAACCCGAGTTGATGCTCTGAGCGACCAGGGTAGGCGTATTTTGAAACTGCTCGTTCTAGGCCCTTATTAGCAAGTGCATCTTCAAACAACTTCTTTTGAGTCTCATAAGAGCGGTATCCGGAGGAAAGGTAAAGTGTTTTGCCGGTTGCGGCACTGCAAGCCTCTCTCATGAGATCCCAGGCTTCAGCGGCCTCGGGACGAATACTGCAGTTCTTTGAAGAAATCACCTCGACAAGACTCGGCACATAATCGGAACTGACTTCAAAGTATTTATTTACTAATACGGTCAAAGAGCTCGGATCGGAAACCAAAGTTGGCGTGATGGATCGAGGGTCGAGAAAGCCGTTCACATATACGGGGCCTTCAGGAGTTGCAGGCGGTGAGGTGGGGGAAGGGACCGGAGTCGGTGTCGGAGAGGGGGTCGGAGTTGGAGAAGGCGTCGGGGTCAGAGAAGGGGTCGGGGTAGGTATCGGTGTTGGAGAAATTGTAGACGTCGATGTTGCTTCTGTCTCTAATGTTGTTGGATACATACTCGTCGTGCTCGTCGTTGAATCGCTTGCAACAGTTGAGATATCTTCTTCGGTGCGCATGCGAGACACTCGATAAAGAAGAATACCTGTGACTGAAGTACATACAACGAATAAGCTGACAACTATGAGAGTTATTAATTTACGATTCATCCTGTGCCTCACTTAGTAATGAAATACCAATGCCTTAATAAAGCTTGCAAAACACTATTATCCGGCGAGATTATGATTATTCCGCCTGAGGCATAATCTGTGCTTTGCCGTAATATTCTTCCAAAGTCTGGCCGCTTTCGAATAATTCGGTCGCTAACTCCGGCCCGACATAGCGGTAGTGCCACGCTTCATAACCATATCCGGTGATATGCCCCTTATCTCTGGGGTAGCGGAGGAAAAAGCCATATAAGTGCCCGTTTTCCGCAACCCACTTTCCTGCGGCAGTCTCTGCAAACCCGTCCCTGATTTCGGGGTCTGAAGCGATGTTGATGTCGAGGGCTAATCCTAAACAGTGCTCGGATCGACCTTGGTATGCATTCTTTTCCACTGCCTTTGTTAAACCGCGGCGCTCAATTGCATTGGAAAAACTATAGCGTTGCGTCGCATAAGACCGATAACCGGAGATCAAATAGAGATTTTCTCCGATCTCCTCCATGCAAGCTGCGTGCATCAAGTCCCAAGCGTCACTGGCTTCCGGTCGCAGATATTGCCCTGCTGAGTGTGAGGCAAGCACAATCTCCGGAACGTAATCCTCGGGCATGGCGAAATATTTGTTAATTAATACGGTCATGTCTTCCGGATGAGTCACGACTTCAGCTCGAACGGTTCTTGGATCAACATATCCATCGTACCAGACCGGCTGATCCGTTTGTGGTTCAATGTACTTTATCTCAGGCGTCGGCGTTGGAGTAGGCGTGGGTGTCGGTGTAGCGGTGGGTTCCGGGCTAGGTGTCGGCGTCGGCGTCGAAGTGGGAGTCGCAACGAAAGATGTCGATCCGACGGAGGGGGGCGCCAACGAATACGAAGGAGAAGATGCTTTCTGGGTGGCACAAGAACTTGCAAGTGCGGCGACAAGTATTGATAAAGCGAAAATAAATTGAGTCGATTTTTTCATAAAATTACGCTCCGAATGTATAGAATAACCATCACAAGTATACGTCATTCATAGCGCATTTCCAAACACGAGGATGAGAACGGTGGAAAAAGACGACACTTTCTTAATCAAAGATATAAGTGGAAGAGATCGAAATATGCAATTCGAATCATAAGGTCATTGCTCTATCAAAATGTAGCGAGTCCCGTCGCCCAATAAGTAAATGCTGTTCAACGGATGCTTGACAACGATAGTGGCAGAGGCATATAATCAAGCCAACTTCAGGGCGGGGTGTGATTCCCCACCGGCGGTGAAGCGACGAGATGTCGACGAGCCCGCGAGCAGGAGCTGAATCGGTTAGAATCCGATGCCGACGGTATAGTCCGGACGAGAGAAGTCATTTTCGGCAGTTTGCCGACTCGTTTGACCTTTTTTTGTCGCCTGATGACGGGGCGGCTTTTTTATTTTCTGCTTCTTTTTTTGAGAGGGAAATATCAAAGTTGAAACGAATCTTCTCTCAACGTTATATTCGTTGGGAGGGCAGCTCAATCGAAAATTGGAGGAAGAATGATGATTAAGAATAATGCTTCGAGTACTGTTCCGAATAAGCTTAAGGGGGCATCGGTGATGAGCCGCCGCGAAGAGATAAAATCGAGAACAAGTCGCGTAGCAATTGGTGCTCTTTTGACGGCCATGGCTACGGTGCTAATGTATCTTGAAGTGCCGCTTCCGTTTATGCCGGTTTTTCTGAAATATGATTTCAGTGAGATCCCTGTACTTATTGGCGCATTTGCGTTTGGGCCGCTAACCGCGATAGTGATTGAACTGTTGAAAAATTTGATTTTACTCACAAAATCATCGACACTTGGCATTGGTCAACTTGCTAATTTTGTTGCCGGGGTCGCATTTGCGGGTTCGGCAGGCCTTATGTTTCGTTACATGAAGTCCAGAAAAGGGGCAATCATTTCGATGCTCTTTGGTACACTTGTCTTATCGGTGACCACGCCGCTTATGAATTATTTCGTTTTTCTTGAATTGTACGCTCATTTCATGGGGCTTACGACCGATAAAATAGTCGGGATGACGCAGTCGGTCAATCGACTGGTCACGGACAAGACGTCACTCATCATTTTTGCATTCGTTCCCTTCAATCTTTTCAAGGGATTAACCATTTCGCTAATCACATCGGGGATATATTTGCCGGTTTTCAAAGCGATTCACGGAAAAAATTGCAAATAATTTGATTGATTATACCGGTGCTCAGTGTTTTTGCATTCGGATTTAATTCGAGCCGCTGATATTGGATATCGGACAAAGAGTCACATCAGATGCGTTAGGGACTTAAAATGGGCAGTCAATAATGCAGGCGTTGTGATTCTTTGTTTTTTTTGAAAGTTGTATTATGCTAATGCTCGGATTATCGAAAATGTCGAAAAGAGATAGATGATGACGGATACTCGCAAACGAAGAAAACGTATTTTGAAAAAACGCAGATCAAATAATTCTTTTTCAGAATGGGCCGGTCTCCCGGCCATTCGCACACTGATCGCACTGGCACTGGGTGGACTGATGCTGGTCACGCTTCAGGCCAGCGATAATTTTCTGTCGCCGGTTCAAGAGACTTTTATTCTCGGCGTTGGGCTGGTTGTGGCAATCGCAATTCTGGTGAGTACGAAAGACTATCTTCTATGCGCATGGACATACACATTTTCGCTATTAATTATGGCGGCGTTTTACTTGATTACAGCTTATAACGACGGTCGCAGTTTATCTTTTGCACTTAGTTTTGAACAATCATTTCGAATTGGACTAATATGGGCATGCGGATATATTGTTATGATTTGTTTTCGTCTTTTTTCGAGAGGGAAATGGGATACATATAAGATGCGTCGGAGCTTCAAGTCTGCATTCCATCTATCTGCCGCCGTCTTTGTCCCCGTATATATCATCTTGCTCGTCGTGCTTTTCGTTTGGCAGCGGCAGGTGAATATGTATGAATCAAGAAGTTTAAATTTGATTCCGTTTCACGGAGCCTTTGCAATTTACTGGCCTGAACTTCTTAATGGCAACTTTCGTAACGGAATTTTTATCCAGTTTTTTGGGAATCTGCTTATATTCACGCCGTTGGGTTATTTCTTTGCGGCATACTTTCCTCAAGTGCGTCGGGCGACATGGCTTTTACTTCCAATCTTATTAGCGGGGTGCATTGAGATTTCGCAATATGCATTGAACACCGGAAAGAGTGACATCGACGATTTTTGGATGAATGTCGTGGGCTTTTACATGGGCGTTGGTATCTTACGTTTTTTGGGCTGGATCCGAAAAAAAGTCAGCTCAGGCAAAGAAAAAAGCATCCTACCGAAGTAAGGATGCTGGGGCATCGTGGCATCACGTGGGGTTTATTTTGATTGGGAATGTGTTGTGCTTTTCTGAGCGGCATCAATGCTACGAACATCGCAAGCCATCTTACAACTGCCGCAACCTCCGGAGCAATTTGAAGATTTTTTCTTCGTTGACCGGTGTGACAAATATAAAACACCGATGACCATGAGCCCGATTGTCGCAAGAATAAAATAATCGATAAATGATAACGCACCCATTATGGTCACTTCCTTTCATAAAAAAGAGATTGTTAGTCTTGTATAACATTTTACCATCTAAATAAGTGATATGCAAGGATATGCGCGCAAAGTGTCACGTGAGAACTTGAGAGACTGAGAAAACAGCATAAAAAAACCGGCCTTAGCCGGTCTTTCATCACTTAGCGGACTTGCTTTTGGGCTTGTAGTGTAGCACAGCCATCACACCCTCTGAAAGACGCTCATATTTCTTAATCTCATCAGCGGCGTATTGACGTCCTTGATCACTAATCTTGTAGTAGCGACGCCTTCTTTTTAACCCGACGAGAGTGTCCTCGGAAGTGACGTGGCCAGCTGCTTCAAGGCGATACAATGTGGTATACAAAGCGCCTTCAGTCAAAGATACCTTGCCTTCGCTTCTTTCGCGAATTAAACGGACAAATTGATATCCGTATTGATCGCCTTCCAATAACAATCTCAATGCTAAAATCTCGGTTAGTCCTCTCTTGAGGGTGACTAATGTATCATACATACGGGGGACCTCCATGAATAATTAGAATTAATAGCCAACATTGACATACTATCACTAATAGAAGTGGAAAACAATCAGAATGGCGGAGAAAATATTGGGAAGTGTCCCATTTCTGTCACAAATGAAACAGATTATTTTATATGATCAAATAATCCCATTACGCGCCCTTGCCCGGATATCGGCTGAGAATAAGAGAAGCCGGATCTGAAGTGTTTTCAGATGGCGTCGGAGAGTTCGAAGACGGAGATTTGGAAGTATGATCGGGCATCACTCTGCCCGATTCAGCCGTTACACGTTCTTGGTCCGTTGATTGCAAAGTAGATGCGCTTGGTGTAGCGAACGGCCTAACATCTGTCGGATCGGCACTCGATACCTTTGCATTGCGACGCTTGGGAGATGACTTGGAAGTTGTATCAATGATGTTCTGTGCGGCGTCTGAAGTGGGCGTTCCGGCAGAAACCGAGTCGGGCACAGTCGAACTTGGTACGGTCGATAGTGTTGCCTCGGGTGATGCGACGGATGGACGCTGCGGTTTGTCTGAGGAGAGTCGCTGGGCGAAGAATAGAAGAAGAGCTGTCGGAAGAATTTTTGAAGCGACATGGAAAATCTTTTGAGAAATGCCGTAAACCAAAATGGCGCGACCCTTTCGAGCTGCTGCAACGGACTTGTCTGCCAAGCGCTCCGGCCGGACGACGAAAAACTTCTTGATGCCTCTAAAGGATGCGTCGGCACCATTACCGTGGCTGATAAAATCCGTGGCAACCGGTCCGGGACACACTGTGGTTGAGGAGATGTTGTGCATGCGAAGCTCTGCGTGAAGAGCTCTGGAAAAACTGATGACAAAAGCCTTCGAGGCGGCATAAGCCGCGAAACCCGGCTGAGGCATAAATCCGGCTGAAGATGCGATGTTAAGTATTCGCGGTCCCATAGCGTAAGGGCATCGATCCCCGGTAGGAATCATGTAGGGAAGGCAGATGGATACCATTTCACTGAGCGCGCTGCAATTGAGCATGACCGTATTTCGGAATTGGGCGGGCTCCATAGATTCGGTCGCACCGGAATAGCCGACACCGGCACAATTGACAAGTAATCCAACATTAGGCGTCTCAATTTGCAGGGCTTCACTTAAAGCCCTCAGCGCATCAGGGTCAGTCAGATCAAGCGCAAACGGCCGAATCCGCTTTGGGTCGAGTTCAGACTTTAACGCTTGGAGCTTCTCTTCGCTTCGGGCAATGATCCAAATTTGTTCGAATGGGAGGCTACCGTATGCGCCACGCTCCGTAACGATCTTGCGTAAAATATGTTCGCCGATTCCGGATGATGCGCCGGTGATGATTGCGATGTCCATGATAGTACCTCCCATATAGTGCTTCGATATATTATTTATATTATACATTGCGAAAAGGACAACAATGTTAACTCCATCATACCATTTGATTTCATGTCATCCATTCGCGCTTTCAGAACGTCAGTTATTAAGAAGAAAAATAGTTGACGCAACCATCTGCGATGCCTTCACTCATGCTCGCGATGACGGCAGGGTCATCGAGTAAATCGCGATCTCCGGGATTTGAGACAAACGTCAGTTCAAGCATCACGGATGGTATGCCATGCTCGCGAAGCACGGCAAAATTATCTTCTACAATTTGAGGAGTGTTCGTTATTAATGCCGGCTCGGCTTGGGTAATCGCATCGTACATGGTCTGCGCCAAGACGGCATTTTTTTCTCCGTCACGGCCGTAATACGGATCTCGCAGAATATAGTCGGGATGTTGATAATACGAATCATTACTGATCAGTCGAGTCTCGCTGTCAATAATCGACTGATCGACAACGTAATACACTTGAGTGCCGTGCAAATCGGTATTGCTATTCCAATTATTATGAATAGATAGAAAAAGAAAATCATCCATCTCATATTCTGCTTCGAGTAATTGAATCATGTCCTCGGAAAAACCACTGCCGACCATCGGCCCCATACTATTGTTTTCAATCTGATCGGTATTCGTCTGAATCGTCGCTTCCATTTCCTCTCGCATGCGCAGGAGAAACTCATCCGATAAAGTTGAATTTCCGGAACGGATCCAATAATCAATACAATAAACATGGACCATTGCAGCACGTGCATATAATGAAATCCAAGAATCATCCGTCCGTGTCAATACAACCGTCGCGCCCAGTTTCTCAAGTTCCGCTTGTACCGCAGCTGTGATTTCGAGATTATAGTCCTTTTCTAAATACAGTGGATCGGACTGCGGATAAGCGCATCCGTTATCCGTTCCGCCATGGCCGGCGTCAAGAAATATTACCTTGCCCTTGAGCGGGCCATTTGGAAGAATCTTGCCGGCCGAGTCCAAGTCAGATACCGAATAAAGATTCTTTTCGGAAAATTTGCTGGGGGACTTGCTCTGATTTTCGTCGAGTCTACGACACGCAGAATAAATACTGACAGGTACGATAATAATCACGAGTGCCATAATGAACAAAAAGAGTCGCGCTTTTCGCCTCGCTTTTCGACGGCGCATCAAATGTTCAGCGGATGTCTTCGGATCCGGTTGAATTGTGTGCTTTCGATAGCGGCCATGAGTAGGGGGGGCGGAGGTAGATTTGAATTTAGAGTCAGAATGAATACTATCTTTCGCGTCTCTTTGATTTCGACGTCGGTGGATATCGTTTGCCATATCATAATCTCCGTTCATATCAATAAGATGCCCATTGAGACATCACGAAATATTTGAGTTGAAGGTGAATCTTCGCAAAAAACAAAAAAATGCGAGGATTGCCCCTATATTATAGGTATATATATAGACGAACCTATGAATAGTGGCCTACAGTTTTGTTACAATGAGCGAAATACCGTTTACGGGCATCAGAATATTTGACCGAATACGCGATTGCGATTATTATGATGCACGAGAATCAACGGACCAAACGTCCGAAGTAATATGGACGACAGAAAGAGGATCACGAATGCTTGATGTGACAAATGTAACGGTAAGATTCGGCGGGCGCGTTTTGTTCGACGAAGTGAATATTTCATTTACTCAAGGAAACTGTTATGGCATTATCGGTGCCAATGGTGCAGGGAAATCGACGTTTCTAAAAGTTCTTTCCGGAGAAATTGAATCAGTAAAGGGGCAGGTTAATCTGGCACCTGGGCGCCGTATGGCGGTACTCGAACAAGACCACTTCAAATACGATACGCACGCAGTTCGTGATACCGTCATCATGGGGCACAAGCGGTTGACAGAAATTATTGATGCGAAGAACAATCTATACGCCAAGACGGACTTTACTGAAGAGGATGGTTTATTGCTCGGTGACTTAGAAGGCGAATTTGCGGAGCTCGATGGTTGGTCCGCAGAAAGTAACGCGGAGATACTTTTGCAAGGTCTCGGCATACCGACAGATCTTTTCGAAAAGAATATGTCCGAATTGACCGGTGGTCAAAAGGTTAAAGTGCTATTGGCACAAGCGCTGTTCGGTAATCCGGATGTGCTTCTACTCGATGAACCGACCAACCATCTCGACTTGGATGCATGCCGCTGGCTCGAAGAATATCTGTTGAATTTTGAAAATACCGTATTAGTCGTATCGCATGATCGACACTTTTTAAATAAAGTCTGCACACATATTGTTGATATCGATTTTTCGAAAGTGACACTTTTTCAAGGTAACTATGATTTCTGGTACGAATATACGCAATTGTCTCTTCGACAAATGAAGGATCAGACCAAGAAAGTCGAGTCGCGCCGCAAGGAGCTGCAAGACTTCATTACGCGATTTTCTGCCAATGCCTCTAAGTCAAAACAAGCGACATCGCGAAAAAAACTACTCGAGAATTTGGAGCTCCCGGAGGTCCTTCAATCGTCAAGACGATACCCTTTTGTTAACTTCACGCCGGATCGAGAAATCGGTAATGATGTTTTGTTTGTGAATGGCTTAACGAAATCTATAAATGGAAGAGTGCTCTTGGATCGACTCACATTTACAATGGAAAAGGGCGACACTATTGCATTTGTTGGGGAAAACGAAATGGCCGCGACAGCGCTATTTGACATCCTTTCGGGCGAAAGTGAACCGGACGGCGGCACCTTTAAATGGGGAATCACCACAACACAGTCTTATCTGCCCAAAGATAACACGTCTTATTTTGAAAACAAAGACATCTCTCTCGTGGATTGGCTCCGCCAATACTCAAAGGATCAAAATGAAACCTATATTCGTGGTTTTCTGGGGCGGATGCTTTTTTCGGGAGAAGAAGCACTCAAAAAGGCATCGGTCCTTTCGGGCGGAGAAAAAGTGCGCTGCATGTTGTCGAAAATGATGCTCTCCGGATCGAACATTCTGATCCTTGACGATCCGACAAACCATCTTGACCTCGAGTCGATCACAGCAGTTAACGAAGGTGTCAAGGCATTCAAAGGATCTATTCTGCTGACATCTCATGACCGTGAATTTGTCCAAACAATAGCGAATCGAATCATTGAGATCATGCCGAACGGTGTCATCGATAAGAGAATGGACTATGACGAGTACCTCGAACGCAGGAGTGAGTTTATCGCACAACTCGGGTCATTCTAAATGAAGTCTATTCTTAAGGGAAATGAGCAATTCGGACACACGTCGAATAATAATAAACGCATGTTGCAATATCAAAAACTACGTGATAAAATTTAATTAATCACGCAGGAGGTGCATGACATGCCCGATATAACAGGAATAGATGTATGGGGAGACTCCATAATGCGCGGTGTCATTTTCGATGCCGCGTCTTCAAAATATAGATTTCTTGCAGGATCTGCGGTTAAACTTTTTGAAAAAACATTCGCCGTTCACATTAAGAACAATGCGAGATTCGGGTGTACGGCCGACCGAGCCATGCCGCTTATCGAAAAATCTCTACTTGAAGCGTCCGGGAATCAACATGTTCTTCTCGAATTTGGCGGAAACGATTGTGATTTTGATTGGAAGAGCGTCTCGCTCAGCCCGGATGCCGACCATCGACCGAACATGACACCGGAAGACTTTGAAAGCACTCTTCGTGAAATGGTTGTCGCAATACGTCAAGCGAAAAAGAATCCGATCATGATGACGCTTCCTCCAATCGATGCAGAACGCTATTTTGATTTTATATGCCGATTGGATGGGGTCGAGGCGGATAATATCATGCGTTTCCTCAAAGAGAAGAATCAAATTTATCGACAACAAGAGCGTTATTCGGATAAGGTCAAAAAAGTGGCTTATCAGGAAAATGTGCCGCTAGTCGATGTGCGCGATGCATTTTTACAGCACCGGAATGTCTCGGATTATCTTTGTGAAGACGGTATTCATCCCAATGAAGAGGGGCAAAAAATAATTCACGAGACGTTTGTCAGCTACTGCCGGGAAAACGGAATTGAGATCGTGCTGAATAAAGAATAGGCTGCTATAATAGAGACAGAAAAAATTGCCGGTTTCAACAGTAAGACCGGCAAATTATATATTTGACACATATAGTGCATCCTTGTATAATCTTTCTTGCGTCAGAATTGTGTCATGAGAAGTGCGGATGTAGTTCAATGGCAGAACCCCAGCTTCCCAAGCTGACTACGCGGGTTCGATTCCCGTCATCCGCTCCAGTACTATTAATATAGAATGCATACGCCTTTATAGCTCAGTCGGTAGAGCGCATCCATGGTAAGGATGAGGTCATCGGTTCGATTCCGATTAAAGGCTCCACAACGCAGGAAGCTCCCCCAACGGGGAGCTTTTTGCGTTATCCAGTTTCTAACGTAATCATTCTGATAGCAGCAACCTTACATGGATGCGCTCTCGGTAGAAAATCGGGGGGAGAGGTTGCAGAGTCGAGCATGTCAAGGAGCGGACAGGTCGAGGCGCGGAGCGAACGAGGTTTCGTGAGCACCGGAGAACCGGGAACGCGACGAAGCCAGGCGAAGACTATTCGACCTCTGACAGCATCCATGGTAAGGATGAGGTCTGGTTCGATTCCGAAATAACACACTAATCCATAATCAAAAAAATTTTGGGAAAAAGATTTTTTGCACCAAATTTACCTCGATTCAACGGGATTGAAGAAATATGTCATTTAATGCGCAAAAATAATGGCTTTTAGGCAATGTGTCATGAAAAAAGAGGCAAAATCGGTGTAATCTTGAAGGTGTTGCATATAAAATCAACAGATGCTATAATCAATCACGTCGAAATAACTTTTCGACGAACAATTTACCACACTATATTTTAGGAGGAAAAGTTAATGAAAAAGCTAATTGCACTTGTCCTAGCTTCGCTTCTGGCGCTTGGCGGGATAGCAGCTTGCGACGGCGAAACAAAAGACACAACAGCAGCGACGACGGCTAAGCCGACCGAGACAGCAGTTGTGACTGAGTCGACGGAGATGGTAACTGGTCTCAGCGGAAATCTTGAGGTATGGTCTTTCACCAATGAGTTGAAGACACATGCTGTTGCGTTTAAGGGTT
>DUPM01000045.1 GCA_012838315.1 Clostridiaceae bacterium | reverse complement strand
TTCATTGCACTCGGGAACTTGGCATTGACTATTCCTCTAGCTAAGCGATATGGCGGTGTTGGAGCCGCTGTGGGCACAGCAGTGTCGCTCATCATCGGAAATGGAGTCTTGATGAACTGGTATTATCATGCCAAGGTCGGGCTAGACATGGCACATTTTTGGCGTCAAATTCTTCGATTTGCACCTGCTTTCATCATCCCGGTAATTATGGGTTTGGCATGTATGTCTTTCGATTTATACCAAATACGATATTTATTGCTATTTGGCGCCCTATTTTCAATGGTGTTTAGTGGTTCAATGTGGGTATTTGGAATGAATCCATACGAGCGAGATCTTGTAGCAAAGCCAATCCACGCACTTGCTCGAAAGCTAAAAAACAGAAAGATTCGAGGGAGCTGACAATGAACGCTGATGAGTATAATGAACGGAAAATATATAGTGAAGCGAGCGGGGCCTCTGCATTTGTAGACGATCAAGTGAGCATACGTCTCAATGAATTCGGCGTTTATGAAGAGTGCTTAATGTGCGATGAGAAGAGAGAAGATATTGATCGCGTTTGTTATGTGTCTCCTAATTTGAATTCGGACATAAATGAAACGGTCGTTTCGCACGAGTTATTCAGCCAACACGAAGGGATTAGTTTTGACGACCGAATCGGCTACTATTTGTCACTATATGTGGGGCATGTGGCCGAAGGCGATTTCCGCGAAAAGGCCAGTTCAGGTGGAATGGGGACATGGATATTTGCGGAATTGTTTCGGCAGAATATGATTGATGCAGTCATCCACGTTAAGGGTAATTCGAATCCCAACGATCCTATTCTTTTTCGATATGACATATCCAGAACGCTTGAAGAAATCCGTTCCGGTGCGAAAACAAAATACTATCCGGTTGAAATGTCTCAAGTACTCAAATTGGTGAAGGAGAATCCGGGCCGTTATGCAATAATTGGGATTCCGAGTTTTATTATGTCTATTCGCTTACTTGCGATGAAGGACGAAGTCATTCGGGAACGAATCAAATATACCGTTGGTTTGATATGTGGCCACCAAAAAAGCAGTAAATTTTGCGAAGCTCTTGCATGGCAGGTCGGCATCAAGCCCGGACAATTGGAACACATCGATTTTCGAAAAAAGATGCCCGGAGGACAAGCCAGTCAATACGGACTTGAGTTTGTCGGATATATTGACGGCAAAAAAACGACAATCATTAAACCGAAGTCCGAGTTGCTTGGGCAAGACTGGGGACAGGGCTTTTTCAAGCAGCTGGCTTCGGACTTTACGGATGATGTATTCAATGAAACCGCTGATATAGTGCTTGGTGATGCTTGGTTACCGGAATACAATAAGGATTATCAAGGAAACAATGTTGTCATAATTCGAAATCCTGAGATTAGCGAACTCGTCAAGTTGGGACGAGCATCGAATAAGCTGAATCTTGATGAAGTAGATGTACATACTATTTTTCGATCTCAAGCATCACACTATAGACACACACACGATGAATTAGCTTATAGGCTCTACAAAAAGGATAAATTCGGAGAGTGGAGGCCCCAGAAAAGAGTCGATCCTTCAAAGAATATCGGTCTGTTGAGACGAAAAGTACAGGATTTGCGAGAAGAAATTTCTATTAAAAGCCATGTTGTGTATAAGGAAGCGGTCGACAGTGATAATCTGGACCACTTCGTTCGTGAGATGAATATCCTTTCGAAAAAGTACAAAGGATTGTATAAAGTTTTGGTTATTCAGAGCAAAGGGGTTAAAGGCATCGCGAAAGCAGTCGTGAGAAGACTTTCTCCGAAGAAGAATAAATAGCCATCCCCCAAAGGAGCCCGCATGCTAACGACTTCCCGCTTAACCATACGTGATTATCAACCGACGGACGGGCCGGATCTTTTCGAGATGCTTTCGGATGAGAAGGTGGTTCGCTATGAGCCATACGGTGTTTTTTCGAGGTCAGAGGCTTGGGCAGAGGCGGTGCGCCGTGCGGGGGATCCGTGTTTTCGGGCAGTGTGCTTGAAGGCGTCGGGGAAGCTGATTGGCAATGTGTTTTTGGCGGAGCAGGATTTCGGGACGTGGGAGTTGGGTTATGTGTTCTCGACAGCGTTTCAAGGACAGGGTCTGGCGACGGAGGGGTGCCGAGCCGTGTTGGGTGATTTGTTTGGCTGTGGGCGCGCACACCGGGTGACGGCGATGTGTAATCCTTTGAACGAGGCGTCGTGGCGGCTTTTGGAGCGGTTGGGACTTCGTCGGGAGGCGCATCATGTGCGCAATGTGTGGTTCGATCGCGATGGCGAGGGCGAACCGATTTGGCAAGATACGTATGTGTATGCTGTGCTTCGCGATGAGTGGCACGTTGATGGTGATGAATAGGTGTGTTTTGAATATGCCGCTGCTAATCGTTCACGCTGACTGGCCGCACGAATGGTGCATGGCGACCGGAGTAAATGGTGCATCGCCGCCCGGATAGTGCATGCACATTCATCCTCTAATAATCGAAGGTATTATGAATCAGAGAGTCTCATTA
>DUPM01000044.1 GCA_012838315.1 Clostridiaceae bacterium | reverse complement strand
CGGATGCCACGCGACGCTTTCAAGAGATTAGTGAAGCTTATGAATTCCTCAACGAGGATAATATCGCACGCTACAAACGAATGGGATCTCAGTAAATCCGATAGTTTCCACTTAATGCAAGCATCGCAAACAGATAAAGACAGTTATCATAATATCGACGGTCTCCCTCTCGAAGCGGCGTGTCCCAGAACTTTTGCACACATTCGCGCGCATACTGATTCTCTGAAGCCATTGACGCCTGCGCATTCACAGCAATCATCGCGACTGGGTGTAGCGCATCTCCTTCGATAATCGTACCGTCAATGGCATAGATACCGTATGGATGATCCGCGACTGTCTCGCAAAAAAAGCGTTGATGATTCTCTGCAATCGTCTTGAATCGAGCATCCGCTCCAAACCACGCCCAATCCAGCGCAACGTTCGCAACTGTACGATACGCATCACTGTAATACCAATCATGTCTGCCAAAAATCTTTTGGTGCCCGACATGCGGTGTGCCGTCAAATTCTGCGTACTCCGCAGATAATCCGGTCTCTTTATGACAAGCAAGAACCAGATAATCCCGACTGTTCTGTGCTGCTTCCAGCCAAAACTCTCGGTCTTCAGAATTGCAATACTCTGCAAAGAGCGTATAAAAATGAGGAAGGTGATATGACGGGTCAGAGAAGTCGAGCTCCGTGATAAACCGAATCAGTTTATTTTCCGGATCCCACATCGCTCGGCCTTTGGTACCGTCTTCACCTTTATGTATCATAACCGACAGCAACTCTTTGGCCTCAGCCATGTAATTGAAAACTCCCTCGCCATCGCCCCAGCGTCTTGATGCAAAAATCAGCGCCATCGCAAAAAATTCTTCGCCATCCGGAGCCGGGCCATCGGCATTTTTCGTGCCGTCAGTCGCATTTGACCAACAAAAGTAACCGGCATTTGGACCCTTTTCTATGTACATGTACGTCTTCGTCCACAGCCATAACCGATCGAAAATATCTTTGTTATCCATTTGAACAGCCATCATCATACCGTACGACATTCCCTCTGACCGAGCGTCGTCATTACCGGTATCTCGCATATAACCCATGTCGTCACCGACGGTATGGAAAAACTTAATGCCCTCCGGACCGAAAAAAATGGTGTCAAACGTATCCTTCAATCGCTTTTCAACCGTTGCCTCATCGGCAATACCTAGTTCTACAAAGAGATTGCGGTAGTTTGCTTTAACTTCTGAATTCATTTGTACCTCCTTGCTCATGCTCTATGCACGTAGCCGTTTAGCGTGCCCACCCTAATTCCAGTCCCATCACTTCCGGCGTCCGTAAAAGGACCGACCGTCATCGAACCGGAAGGGCGCGTCGCACCAAAAAAATCGCGTTCTATACATATCGGAGTGGCATCCGGATTTTCGAATCGGGCCCGAGACTCGAATGCATAGCCTAAAATAGAAGTGGTGATGCATTCCGCTTCAACGGTTGCAACCTTGTCCTCTAAATCCATAATTAAATAGACATCGTCGCCTTTTATACTAAGCGACAACTGCGGGTTAATGTCGTTGTAGCACTTGCTGTCTCGTTCTCCATGTTTATAAGGCGTCGCGTCACCAAAATATAAATTTGACGCACAATACATCGGCAATTTTGCATTAGCAAAATCCAGAACACCATGCAAATCCTTTTTCCATATTGCCCACTGCTCAGGGCTCGGGCATTCGTCGTATGTGTACATGCCCTTGGGGACTTTGCCATTCTCGTCCTTAACTGTTCCGTCATGGTACCAATTGGAATACCCTATAGCCGCTTCCTTTTCGACATGAATCTCTTGGCTCCCCATAAAGATATTATTATAAAAACGATTATCACCACCCATAATTCGAACGACGCCGGCTACCGCGGTCTCATGCGGGAAATGATAAGGCGTAAAACGATCAGGTACTGGACACATGCTAATGAACCCACCAAAAAGGTTGTTGACGTATGCGCCGCCATGCGACATATCCTTGATGCTCTTCATCGATAGCAAAATATTGTTATCAATGACGTATGGGCCGTGGCTGACTTCAATATATATATCCTCGATATCATTGTCATACATCAAATTTCCGGTAATTCGCGTCCCCTGCGTCTGCCAATCCATCCAAAAACCACGGTCACAGTTATGGACATGATTATCTGAGATAACGACATCCAATGGCGCATGAAGCTTAATACCGCCAATCTCTGCTCCGCCGAAAAGACGCTTGGTGTGAATTGCGAAAATATGGTTGTCATAGATTTCGCTGAAAGCACACCCGAGATGTCCGCAAATACCGGTCTGCTCACAATCGAAAATAACGTTGTGCCGCACAATGTGAGATCCGATTCGATCCTTGTGCCATCCTTGATGCAGTGCAATAAATACACTGTCTCGTTGAAACTGCGTGCCATGCTTGTCACCGGTCGTCACCCACTCATTATGACCGGTCGAGATTTCTTTACCCAAACTGATTCCTGAGCATTTTGAATTGCTTATTGTGTTATGCTCAATGATCCAACCTTTACTCCAATGCGGACCGATCAGTCCTTCCTGAAGCGCTGAAGGCGGTGCCCAGTTGGTTGCAGCCATCGTCATCTCAAACCCGCGAACTGTAATGTAATCAACGCCATTTTTCGTCGGCCAAAAACAATTCTTTCTGACATTGATTTCAATCATTTCGACCTGAGGATCAAACGCTTGAAAATTCGCATATATTGTCGTTGATTGCTCTTCTACCTCACAGTACCATGTGTGTAGAGACCATGCTTGATCTCGAGCGGGCTGATGAACCGTCGGCATTAATACTTCGTCCAGGCTATTAACTTCAAACATCGATCGACCGGATATATATACTTCACCCTGATGGTCGACGCGCGGGGATTCAAACCAGTCGCCCCATACAACCTCTTTGTATGGGTTGAATTCGCCAAACATCGCATTGTCAACAACTGCTTTATACACGGACCCTTCGATTTGTTGCCAAGAAGTGACCGGTTCAGCTCCGGAAATAACAACCCGCTCACCCTCATAAGCCTGATACGTGATGCGATGCAAATCATCGGTTCCGCCGCAGACTGGATTGACCGATTCACGATAGACGCCCTCGCGAACTACGATTGTATCTCCCGGCAAAGCTCGGTTAGCAGCCTCTTGAATCGTCAGGAGCGGCCGCTCAAAAGATCCTGCATACGCATCTTTCCCCTGTTTAGCGACATAGTATGTCTTCGTCATCCAATCATCCTCCGCATGCTATTTATCTGAGAGAATCGATATCCATTGTTCAAAATCGGCAACCACCCCTTGAAGAAATTCGCGAGTATCGGCTTGAGAAACCGCACCATTATCATCCAGTAATTTATGGACCTGACTCAAATACGCCTCCGGTTGTTGCATGACACGAACATTCAGCGTTACCAAAGACTGGCGGAGCTGATGTTGGGCGCTAAAGCCACCGATCATTCCGGGAGAAAGGCTGATGCAACAGCCGGGTTTGTTGTTCCATATGCTTTCTCCATAAGGGCGAGAGCCGACATCCAGCGCATTTTTGAGTGCCGCAGGAAGGGCTCTATTGTATTCAGGCGTCACGAACATGACTGCGTCACAAGCTCTCATCGATTCTCTGAACGACTGCCACGATTCCGGAGTCGCCGATATCTCTTCATCGAGGTCCGGGTTATAAAGCACCAATTCACCAATCGGAATTCGATGAACCTCAACGCGACTCGAAAACATATGGGCCAAAGAATCCGCGACTTGTCCTGAATATGAATTATTTCTCAAACTACCCACAATCATTGCGACTTTGAATATCATGCTTTTGCCCTCCGCTTCTTTTCTTGCTCTTCTGCAATTAATTCTCTTGTTCGCGCCTGTCCATAACGAATCGGCATTGCAATCTTATGCTTGAAAAATGCGATCATCGGCCCCATGAAGAAAGCGGTAACCAACGTACCCACACCCACTGTCGCACCCAACAAAAAACCAATCACTGTACACAAGATGTCACTGGATATTCGAAGATATTGGAACTTAATAGGCGTTTTCTCTGAAAGAATAATCGCGACAGCATCATATGTAGAGACCCCTAGATCGCCGGTAAAATAGAGCGCAGCACTTAAACTAAGAATCAGAAGCCCAATGGTGAGAAATACAATTCGAACCCATATTTCGGGATCGGGGATCCAAGTTGTAAACAGTTTCGTCGAAAAACTGACAACGTATCCAAGAAGAAATATATTTATGGCCGTGCCGATGCCGATTTTACGTTTATCAACAAAAAACACGGCGACTAACATGATGAGATTGACAATCATGTAAAGCGTTCCGAAATCAAGATTAGTCTGATACCAGATACCGTGAGCCAGAACCTGAAATGGATCTGTTCCGAATGCAGAAAAACTGAACATACCAACACTAAAGCCGCCGACAGTGACACCCACTATGGTCATCAATACTCGCTTAGTAAACTCACTCATGATTGCTCTCCTTAATCATGCGAATAAACTACGCATGTATAAAAATTATAGCAAATATGCCTCATCTATACATCGAAAAAACAACAAATGACAAATTGATATTATTCTGCACCGTATTTGCAACATTAGGTGTAAAATTAATTTTAACAATGTTGGATTTTACTCGATCTTTGTGGCCATAAATATAAATTTGTTGTAATCTCTTAATGTTGCTTTATAATTTATCGGAATTATTGACAGGAGGCGAGTCATGAGCGAGACGTACCTCAGAAGTGCTTTTAAGAACTGGATCACCGCGGCGGAGAAATCCGGTTTAGAACCCATTGCTTCACCGCGCATCGATGCCTATGTCAATGCACTTAAGTTCTCATCGACAAAGATTATCGGAGCCAAGCTCTCTACGACAGACCTTTTCTCATGCGTCACTTCCGACGAGTTTCAGGATATACGCAAAGCGCTAGAGTCATCTCAGAATTTTGCTTTTATTAACGAGAGCTCCGACGGTGTATTCGGAGAGGCGCTCGCTCTATACGGTCGATTTCTTGAAGATGTTACTAAGCCGGTCTGTTGGATTTTTGCTTCAAACCCAAAAGTTTATGATATCATCCCTGCCGTCCAGGAGTTGTCTGTCATCACATGGCGTATAGAGCAACGTGACAAGATGATAAAGAAGAACGACCGTGTCTATCTTTGGCTTCCCGGCGTCGATGGCGGCATCGTTGCTTCCGGCACGATTGTCAGTTCTCCTGAAGAGCGAGAGCCACTTAGAGGCGATCCCTTCGTTGTCGACGAAAACATGTTTTTCGATACATTTATTGGTGTGGACATAAAGATCGATCGACGATTCACGAATCCGATAATCAGCGCCAACATGCTTCTTAAAAACGACGTAACCAAGACTTTAGAGATTCTTGTTTTCCCTGGGTCTTATCATTATTACGTGATGCCGGAGCAAGAATCAGCTATCGAATGTGTCATTGACAACTGTCCCGAGCCAACACTTGTTGAGACGATCGATCCGTCTGACACTGATGATTTGGCTTCAGAGGAAGAGACTTCATCCGAAAGTGTTAATATGCAAGAAGGCTCAGCTTCGGATACGGCGAATGTTGATTCCCAAATGCATCGCAAGCGTCGATACTGGGTATTCACCCCGGACAGTGGCAGTAAGATGTGGGCGGACTATTACACTCATGGTTTTATTTCCTTCGGATATGACGCAATAGGTAATTTCAAAAAATATGCCTCTCGCGAACAAATCCGCGTCAAAATGCGCTCAAGTTACGGTACCGGTCGAAGTTACAAACTTATGGGCCATATGGCATGGCAATTTTCAGAGGAGATGAAACCCGGAGATATCATATATATTTCAACGGACGGAGAGAAAATCATTGGAAGAGGCATAATTAAGTCGGATTACTATTTCGATGTGTCCCGCAAACAGCAAAAAAGTTCCAGAGATGTTATTTGGACGGACAAGGGAGACTGGGCCATCCCTTTTGACTTGCCGCGTTTTTCAGTCGTGGATATCACAAATTATGCCTCTTGGTGTCGCGATATCGAGCAAACTATTTTGGGAACACAAGAGAGCATCATCCACAACGATATCTCCACACCCGGTTTGCCGAAATATAGTCCGAAAGATTTCTGCAATGACGTATTCATGAGTCTAGATCGCTTTAATGATTTGGCTCAGCTTCTAAAGACAAAGAAGAATATTATTTTGACCGGCGTTCCCGGCGTTGGAAAGACCTATTCCGCGGAGCGATTAGCCTATGCCTTGATGGGCAAAAAGGATCCGGACCGGCTGAAAATAATTCAATTCCATAAGAGTTACAGCTATGAATCCTTTGTGATGGGATACCGCCCTGCCGAAGTAGGCCAGAAGCTCCAGACTGGCGTGTTTTATGATTTTTGCAAAGAAGCCGAGCCGGATGATCGCGACTATTTTTTGATTATCGACGATATTAGCAGAGGCGACATCAGTGCAATTTTCGGTGACTTGTTAAACCTCATCGGCTCGGACTATCGGGGGAAATCGCTCCGCCTCTTGTACCGAGATGAATATTTCTCCGTGCCAAAGAATCTCTACATCATCGCAACCTTGAGCACTTCTCACGAATCATTGCTATTCAGCGACGACTCTCTGCGCCGTCGCTTTGCATTTTATGAGATGACGCCAGCATTTGGCACCCCAGAATTTGACGCTTACAGAGCAAGATTTTCTAACAAGAAATTAGATAAATTGATCAAAGTAATCACAGACTTCAACAACAGCGTTTCTTCAGAAGGGCCGAGTCTGAACGCTTCTGTGCTCGGCCATTCCTATTTCTGTGATCGTGACTTAGGCGAAGACCAATCGATTGAACAGATTGCAAAATATGAAATTATCCCGTTGATCGGCACATTCTTTAATGGGAAGAGCGATCGCGAGGAAAAGATTAAGCTGTGGTCACAGAAAATTCTCACCGCAATTAAGTAATCCGAAATATGACCCGTTTACGAATAAAGAAAGACGGCCTATGGAATGAAATCCAATGAGACCGTCTTTCAATATTTACGGACTATGCGTGACTATTTGTTTTCCGACTTTTTCTTTTTCACCACGAAGAAACCAACGATCACCGCTGCAATTGTACAAACGGCAACCGGAATGCCAACGGCAATCCAGATCAAAGGCAAAGATTTACCATCAACCGTATCAGCGGAAGCTGTGGACTCAGAAACCGTTGCCGTCGGCTCAGTTTCCGGAGTCGTCGGTTCTGTCTCCGGCTCGACGGATGATAATAGCGCATCGTATTCGGATTGGGTTACGAACCGAACGTTATCAATATATACTTTTCCGCTAAAGTCACTCTCAATATCTGCAAAAATCAACAATAGATTTCGAAGTTGAGTATCATCGGCAACTGCATCTATGGATTCCAAATCCATAACTGCCAAATAGTGATACAAACCCTCTTCGGTTTGATCGGCCTCAGCCAGCAAAGTCAAATCAATATTAAAAGAATCAGGTATTTGAGCCCAATAGCCAAATTCCGGCGGTTGAAATGCAGCCGAAATTGCAATGGAGCCGGTGGTCGCTGACGACGGTTCAAGATAACAATCGAAAACGAGGAAACTGTTATCACCACGAGTCATCGGATCCAACCAAAGATCCAGTCTCGGTGCCGACGCCCAGTTATCAGTCGGCTTAACTTCCGGATATGCAAATTCAAACGTCAGTGCTTTCGAACCGTTAATTTTTTCGATTAATAGATTCACCTTTGTTCCGGAGTCCACACTCCAGTCCCAGCCCTGACGCGTTCCGTCTTCAAAATAAGAAGGTAGCGAAGCCGTTCCCATCGGAGCATGTTCAAGGGGTGCTGCAGCTGCGGCTCCACTGCTGGAGAAAGTAATGTTATCAATGTAGATCTTTGATCCATCTTCGATACCTGCAAAAATCACCATATTCGACAATATACTTCCCTCAGCGTCTGTCGCAATCACCTCTAGATTAGCAGCCTCTTTGGCCGTTGACGTCACCAAGGCAAAATACTTCCCGTCATCCTGTTGGACAAAATTATCCGGATATACGCGTACCGCACTATTTGGATTGGCCCATCCGTTGACATCGGTCTGAGGAACCAAAGCAATTGATACCGTTGTCGGACTATCCACATACACTTCCATCGTAATGGAATCTGCAGCAAAAGCATCTATTCCGGGGTTGTAATCATTCGAGGAGATGCGAACATTTGCCCAGTAATTAGTGTCAGACACATCTACGCTCTTTGCCATGTTAGAAAGGACCAACATGCCATTTTCGTTAGACATTTCAACATCTCTGATTGGGCTGTCGCTATTTAATACAAATCCCTGCGTGTCACCGGTTTCAAAATCCCAGACAACTTGAGAATATGCGCCTTCAGCAAGTCTCTCTATCGGCTCATATTCGATACCCTTGATGCGAGCACGAACATATTCTCCTGAAAGGCTCATTTCTTCGGTAGCCCAAACTTGGTCATCACCCGGATCCAAAAGTGTGGCCTCTGACACCCCCATGATATAAGGAATAAAGCATCCTGAAGTCTCGTTCTTGTTGGTCAGAGACCAGTTGACCCAACTAATATTGTTTTCATTCAAGAAAGTAATCCACTTATCCGCTTCCGGAAGAAATGGACCATTATTGCCATTAGCTTCGCTTGTGCCCCACTCAGAAACAAACACCGCGACCCCTTTATCCAAAGCATATCTCGCATTTGCCATCACGTTGCCGCGATCCTCACTGTCTTCTGACGACAAGTGAGTGCCACTGTAAAAGTGTGTAGTGTACATAATATTAATCGCATCAATCGGATCATCTGCCGCCAAGTCGGCGCGCTGGCTCCAGTTGGGCGTCCCAACAATGATAATATTATCGCCGCGGCTTCTCAGAAGTTCTACAATCGGCTCAGCATAATTCTTGATCGCCGTCCAACCTGCCGCATCATTTGTAATGCCGTTGCCACCGTTGCTGTTTGGGCTCGGCTCGTTGCATAGTTCCCAAAGAATCTGATCATATTGCGGATGGTCGATATAATGTGCCGATATTTCATCGAAAAAGTCATACGCACCTGCATAAACTTCTTCATTCGGATCTCCCGGCGCATGCACATGCCAGTCGACGATGACATACATATCGTTTTCAAAAGCCAAATCAATGCCTTGGTAGACTAAATCCTTCAAAGTCGGGTCAGTAGCGTAACCATTTTCTCCGACATACAACGCCAAACGAATAACGTTACTGCCCCAGTCCGTGGCTAAAGCCGCAAAGGCGTTCTCGTTAATGATTTCTCCGAACCATTGCAAACCATGTGTGCTCATGCCTCTTAACTGGATTTTGTCCCCCGACTCATCGACGAGCGTCATTTGCCCGTCCACATCTTCGAGATGAAGTGCTCCGGATTCTGACGGCTTCCGAACCGAATCATTGCCAAGCAAACTACTGTTCTCCTCAACCGAGGCGCCCACAACGAAGGCAAACGTCGATATGACGAGGCAAAAAACCGCAAGAAAGGATAGCAATTTAGATAATCTACGCATAATACTCCCTCTTTCAAAAACAATTCCCATGTAACCAATGTAATTATTATATCGTAATGCACAAAAAAAGCGCCTGATAATATGCAAAAAATGGACAAAATCATATTAAGATTTTGTCCACTTTACTCCAGGAGCAATAAATGTTAGTCAACGGATTTGTCAATTTTGAAACGGACAATTTTTTTCGAAGTATTCTTAACAAATTCTTCATCCCTAATCTTGACCTGTCCGACCATCTTGTAAGATACCATCACTTTATTCATCTCTCGAATCCGACGGTCAAAATAGGCTTGCACATCATCAACGCCCTCGGAATTTAGCGTTTCGTAGTTTGGATATATCTCCGCAACAATAATCTCTTTATCTGCAGCAGAGCGACTCTCACCTTGATAAACCACCACTTCTTCGACGCCGCGGATCTTAGAAATCTTGAGTTCAAGCTCTTCAGGATAAACATTTTTGCCATTGCTCAGAATAATCAAATTCTTAAGCCGACCGGTGATATAAAGCCAACCTTCATCGTCAAGCTTACCGAGATCCCCGGTGCAAAAATAACCTTCCTCATCAAAAACTTCAGCTGTCGCCTCCGGATCATTATAATAGCCGAGCATAACATTCGGGCCCTTAACGCAAATCTCTCCCTCACCGTCTTCGTTAGGATCCTTAATTTTGACCTGTTCATGCATGATCGGAAGACCGACACTACCCTTTTTCTGAAGTTTATTGCGATTACATGAGACCAGCGGCGCACACTCCGTGATGCCGTATCCGTTGAGGACTGTAACCCCAATGGCATCAAAAGTATCGATAATATCTTGCTTCAATGCCGCACCACCGCATATCACGAGCTCCAACTCACCACCAAACGGTGCCAACACACTCTTGAATAATTTGCGCCGCAGATCAACGCCCACTCTTCTCAAGGCGTTACTGACCTTCATCATTCTTCTCAGCAACTTCGCCTTGCCCGAAGCTTCCGCTGACGACCAGATTTTGGAATAAAGTTTTTCCATGAAGAGCGGCACTAAAATCAAGTGCGTCGGTCTGTATTCCTTAATCTCCTGCGCGATATAGCGCAGGCCGGAAGACAGATAAATCGTAACGCCCTGCGCAAAATGCCCGACAAAATTCACCGTCGAACCGAACGTGTGATGCGGTGGCAAAAAATTAATCGTCCTTGGCGTCAACGCAAAGAAATACATGCCATTGGTCATGTCCAAGACTATATTCTTCTGAGAAAGCATGACACCCTTGCCTTTGCCGGTTGTACCGGAAGTAAAGACAATTGTCGCTAATCGGTCTGTATCAATCGGATAGTTATAATAAGAGCGATCGCCTATATCGAAAAGCGCCGAGCCCTTTTGGACAACCTCAGAAATCGCTATCGAATCCGGAATTTCAGGCAGCCCCATGCACACCTTAGTCAGCAGAGTCGGCACCGAATCTACGATTTCTTGCATCTTAGAGTGAATCGAAGCGCTGTAAACAAGATGCTCACAAGTAGCTGTATTCATAATATCTGCGATATCCGATACCGGTAAATCCTTATCTATCG
>DUPM01000043.1 GCA_012838315.1 Clostridiaceae bacterium | reverse complement strand
TTTGCAGAGTGTCCGGCGCTTGCAGAGATTTATTTACCGGAAACGCTTCAGGTCATTCCGATAGACGCTTTCTATAAAATGGCCGCAATGGAGGGGTTTGTCCAGTTGACTGTTTATGTGAAGGAAGGCTCATTCGCAGATACCAATTTCCAAGACTATTACGACGGCAGTATGAAGAAGGACTTTTATTAGTCCGCATGAGTACGGGTCAAGTCCTATAAGTCTTCCGTGCTGAAGTGCGTATTCTTTGAAATTGGACCGAGAGACCGATGAAAGATTGGTCTCTCGGTTTTATTGTGTGTCGTTGTTCAAGTCATTTTCAGAATCTGACATTTACATTTTTTTTCATCTATGTTAGAATCCCTTGGAATCACCATTGCCACGGTTTTTGGACAGTCCGCCCGAATACTGTGCTTTAGGAACAAGGAGGAACATCATGGACAAGATTAACAAGGCAGAGATTATCAAGGAATATGCTCTTAAAGAGGGCGATACCGGTTCGCCGGAAGTGCAGATTGCAATTCTGACCGCACGTATCAACCACTTGACTGAGCACCTTAAGGAGCACAACAATGACCACCATTCTCGTCGCGGTTTGCTGATGATGGTTGGACAAAGAAGAGGACTTCTTGACTACTTGACCAAGATCGATATTGAGCGCTACCGTTCCATTATCGCCCGTCTTGGAATTAGAAAGTAATCATAATCGGCTTATGAGGGTGGGCAGCAGTGCCCACCCTTTTAGGATATATCCACTAGCTCGATGAAGAGCGACACACAATGAACGGGTTGTAGAGGGTAGGTTGAGCGCTTGAACTTTATCCAAGCGCTGAGTCTACAAGCTACCGCCCGGCAAAGACATTTTCCAGGAGGTATTTTTATGGAAAAGATTTTCACCTATGAACTCGCAGGTCGCCCTCTGGTCATTGAGACCGGAAAGCTTGCACAATTTGCGAATGGCTCATGTTTGGTTCGCTATGGCGAGACCGTTATCATGTCAACCGCGACCGCTTCCACGAAACCCAGAGACGGGATCGATTTTTTTCCGCTATCTGTGGATTATGAAGAGAAGCAGTATGCTGCAGGCAAGATCCCCGGTGGTTTTATTAAGCGGGAGGGCCGTCCTTCAGAGAAGGCTATTCTTACTTCTCGTGTTATAGACCGACAAATTCGTCCGTTGTTTCCCAATGATTTAAGAAATGATGTCACTGTATCCAATTTGGTTCTTTCTGTAGATCAGGATTGTTCGCCTGAAATTGCAGCGATGATTGGCACGTCTATTGCCATTTCAACTTCTGATATACCGTGGAATGGTCCGACAGGTGGTGTGATTCTTGGTCTGATTGGTGATGAAGTCATCATTAACCCGACTGAATCACAGCGCGAGCAGAGTCAGATGTACGTCACGCTTGCGGGCACCGACAAGAAGATATGTATGGTTGAAGCCGGCGCCAATGAAGTTAATGACCAATTGATGCTATCAGCGATTGAAGCCGGATTCACGGTAATTAAGGATTTAGTTGGATTTATCAATGGTATTGTTCGCGAAATCGGCAAAGACAAGTTTTCTTATGAGTCTTCGAATATTCCGGAAGAGATTTTTGCAACGATCAAAGCTTTTGCATGGGACGATATGCGTAAAGCAGTTTTATCTGATGATAAGAGTGTTCGCGATGAGCAAGTTGGTGCTTTGACAGATAAAGTTAAGGCTTACCTCGAAGAGAATTATCCGGATTCAGTGTCATATCTTGGTGAGTCCATGTATAAGCTTCAGAAGAAAGTGGTTCGCGATTATCTTTTCCGTGAGCACGTTCGTGTTGATGGTCGTCCTCTGGACAAGATTCGCCCTTTGTCAGCTGATGTGGGTTTGTTGCCGCGCGTTCACGGTACCGGTCTTTTCCAGAGAGGTCAGACTCAGGTACTGACAACATGCACCTTGGCTCCTTTGTCTATGTCTCAGACCATCGATGGCCTTGATAGTGAAGATACTAAGCGTTATATGCACCACTATAACTTCCCGGGTTATTCTGTGGGCGAAGCGAAATCCGCCCGTTCGCCGGGACGCCGAGAGATTGGTCATGGTGCTTTAGCCGAGCGTTCGCTCATTCCTGTACTTCCCGACAATGAAGAATTCCCATATGCGATTCGTACCGTTTCGGAGATATTAATGTCTAACGGTTCGACGTCACAGGGTTCTGTTTGCGCAAGCACGCTTGCGCTGATGGATGCAGGCGTTCCGATTAAAAGACCGGTTGCAGGTATTTCCAGTGGACTTATTGTCAACGAAGAAGATGAGAATGATTTCTTAGTCTTCATGGATATTCAAGGTATCGAAGATTTCTTTGGCGATATGGACTTCAAGGTTGCAGGCACTACTGAGGGTATTACTTCAATTCAAGTGGATATTAAGGTCGACGGCTTGTCTATCGAGATTATTCGTCAGGCATTTGAGATGACCAGAAAAGGTCGCTTGGAAATCATTAATGACATTCTATTACCTTGTATAGCAGAACCGAGAAAAGAACTTTCTAAGTTTGCACCGAGAATCATTTCACTTCAGATCCCGGTCGATAAAATCCGTGAAGTCATCGGATCCGGCGGCAAAGTCATCAACAAGATTATTGCCGATACCGGCGCACAGATCGACATTGAAGATGACGGCATGATTTACATTTCAACACCGGATCAAGACAAGGCACAGCGTGCACTGGCGATTATCAATGGTATCGTGAATGATCCTGAGGTCGGCGCAACATACGACGGTGTCGTGACTCGTTTGATGGCTTTTGGCGCTTTCGTCGAGTTCTTGCCCGGTAAAGAGGGATTGGTCCATATTTCTAAGATGGCATGGCAACGTGTCGATAAGGTTGAAGATGTCGTCAAAGAGGGCGATGTGGTTAAGGTTAAAGTCAATGAGATTGATGCTCAGGGACGCGTAAACCTTTCGATGCGCGATTGCATGGAGAAGCCGGAAGGTTTCGTCGAGCAAGCAGAGGCACCTCGCAGAGAAGGCGGTGATCGTTTTAATAGAGAGCGTCGCAACGGTCAAGGCGGCCAAGGTGGCCGTGGAGAGCGTCCGAACTTTGACAGAAGGCCGAGACGTGATTCAGAGTCCGGCGGACAAGATGAAGGCCCTCGTCCGGGTTCCAGATCTAGAGAATTCTAATCACATATCATAGGATTGATTCGATAATGCCCTCGGCCGTTGCCGAGGGCATTATTTATGCATAAAAAAGTCCCGGGATTAGGGTTCCCGAGACAAATAAATGATGATGGTCGGAGTGACCTGACTTGAACAGGCGACCTCTTGCACCCCAAGCAAGCACTCTAGCCAACTGAGCTACACCCCGACGCTTCTACAATTTTATCACAAGAAAGGTTCATGTCAATTGATAATTCAACGTGTTTTTGTTAAGAGAATTGTAACAAACTTAATTTATATGATATTATTGTAGTTGTTCATTACTTATGAAATTTGGAGGTGTATACATGTTTTGTACAAGTTGTGGTAAGGAGATTCCCGACGGTTCTACAGTATGCGGTGAATGTAACCAACCGATTGTAGCCGCTCAGCCTACACCCGCTCCGTCACCTGATGCGTCTTCTGCGCCTGCGCCGGTCGCTCCCGCACCTGATGCGTCTTCTGCGTCTGAGCCGGTTGCTCCTGCAAAGAAGACCAGTGATTTGGATTTGAATTTTGGTTCGCTGTTCGGTGACTTCTTCAAAGACCCGGTCGGCGCCGTTGAGACGCGTACCAGACCGACTTCTTATGTCATCGGACTTATCGTATTCGGAGCATTAGTATTGGTCTCAATGATTAATTGGATGTTACGTGGCGCTAGTTTTGGTCTTTCATTCGGGATGACGTTTTCTCTAGTTTGTGCTGCTGCGGCACTCGTTTTCTCGTTTTTTCTGCTTCAGGGCAAGTTTATCACCTCGAAGTTCTGCATTTTCGGCACACTATCGATGACCGGTATTTCAATGATTCCGTTTGTCATCTTTTATTTTATCGGAGGAATTGCAGATGCAGTCATCACGACTAGTTTATTTTCAACGGCTTCTTATGTACTGGGCCTGTTGATTTCGGCACTTATTGTTTCTCGTGTTCTTGAAGAGAAGACGGATTCCAGAGTGAAGAGTTTTGTGATGACACTTATCATGTATGCATCCTTTACATCAGTACTTGCAGTATTTTCTCTTGTGGTTACAAAGTTATAATCAGAGGAGTCTCAAAGACGTATGAAACCGCGTAAACATGCATTAGTTACCGGTGGATCAAGAGGTATCGGCGCAGCAACTGTTATTGCTTTAGCAAATGACGGCTACGCCGTTACCTTTTTTTACCGAAAAAACGCGTTTATGGCCGATCAGGTCGTTGCGCAAGTGCACCGTCTTGGGCGCGATGCCATGGCGTATGCAGTTGATGTTTCGGACTATTCGGCGGTCAGTCATGCAACAAAGCAAGCGATGCTCGAATTTGGCGCAGTAGATTTATTGGTTTCCAACGCTGGCGTATCGGATATTTCTCTATTTACGGAGGTAACACCGGAAGCTTTTAAGAAAATGATCGATACGCATTTGGTCGGTTTATATAACGTGAGTCAGTCGGTTTTACCCGGTATGATATCGCGCAAGACCGGAAACATTATTACTTTGTCCTCAATTTGGGGGATCACAGGTGCGTCGTGTGAAGTGACGTATTCGATGACAAAAGCTGGTATTATTGGTTATACAAAGGCCTTGGCGCAAGAACTGGGGCCGTCTGGTATTCGTGTAAATTGTGTTGCCCCCGGATTGATTGATACGGAGATGAATTCGGGATTAACCGTAAAAGATCTTCAGGATATTTGTGATCAAACGCCTTTGGGTAGAATGGGAACCGCACAGGAAGTTGCCGATGTCATTGTATATCTCGCTTCCGATAAATCATCTTTCATAACGGGCCAGGTCATCAGTCCCAACGGTGGATTAATTACCTGAGAGAAAGGAGCTTTTGTATGACAGTTTGGGATTTTGCGTTACAGAACGAATCTGACGGTATTGAGTTCTATTCAGCGAAAGCTGAAGAAAACAAAGAGAATGCTTTGCATCGTGTATTTACGATGTTGATTAAGGATGAGCAGCGTCACTATGATTTGCTAGAGCATTATCGCGATCATTCCGACAAAGTTTTCCCTTCTGATGATGCACTCGCGAGCTTGCCTTCTTTATTTAAGGATCCGGAGTCTTTGGTTCAGGACGTTTATACGGCATATGATCAGCTTAAGACTTACAAGATGGCGTTGGAGATTGAGAAAAAAGGCATTGATCTTTATCACAAACTGGCTTCGGAGTCAGAGGATTTGGATCAGAAGCAACTTTTTCAGTTTTTGCGCTCTCAAGAACAACAGCATTATGAACTTTTTGAAGAGTTAATTAAGAGAGTTTCCAGACCGGAAGAGTGGGTAGAAGCTGCAGAGTTTGGTCGTCGAGAAGATTATTGATATAAGCATTCGTTAAGTCGGATTGGAGTTAGTGTGGAAAAGATTATTGAAGTCAAGCACCTTTCTAAGTACTATGGCAAGTCGCGTGGCGTTATTGATTTATCATTCTCTGTTGAAAAGGGCGAGATATTCGGTTTTATCGGCCCTAATGGTGCCGGAAAATCGACAACAATTCGCACTTTATTAGCGCTGATTCAACCGACATCCGGCACTGCGACTATTTTCGGCAAGGATTGCATTACTCATGCACCGACCATTGCGGAAAAAGTGGGTTATTTACCCGGAGAAGTCTACTATTACGACAAGATGAGAGTGCGAGAACTCTTGCTTTATTCGGCCAGTTTTTATGGCAAAAATTGTGTTCCGAATATTGACCGATTGTGTAAACGTTTGGACTTAGACCAAAACAAGAGAATTGAGACTTTGTCTCTCGGTAATAAGAAAAAAGTCGGTATTGTTCAGGGATTAATACATGAGCCAGAACTGATTATTTTGGACGAACCGACTACGGGGCTTGATCCGTTAATGCAGCAGACCTTTTTCGATATTCTCAAAGAAGAGAACGAGAAGGGCGCAACGGTCTTGTTTTCTTCACATATTCTATCTGAGGTTCAGAAGATATGTTCTCGAGTGGCCATTATCAGAGAAGGACGGTTGGTATCAATTGAGGATATCGCTGCTCTCAAGCAAAAGCAGGTGCTGGGTGTGTCTTTTGAATATGAAGGTGAAGAAGCTCCGGACTTGGCTGATTTGCCAGGCGTGTCAGAGTTTACAGTGGATCATAATCTCTGCAAATTGGTATTTCAAGGTGATGTTAATGTATTAGTCAGCACACTTGCGAATATTAACCTCGTTTCACTGCATGTTGAGGAGCCGAGTCTTGAAAGTATTTTTATGCATTATTATTCTGCAAAGAAGGATCATGTATGAACATTTTTGCGTTTGAATTCAAGCGTCATTTAAGAATGACATTATTGTTTACATTATTCTTAGCGGTCTTTTCGTCGGGAATGCTTTTCTTTTATATGTTTATCAAAGAAGATCTGGACATGATGATGGTTTTTTTTGATCGTTTCCCGGCGCCAATGAAAGCAATGATGAGTTCGGACATCAGTATTGTTACGACGCCTTTGGGTTTGTTTTCATTTATCTATTCATTTATTTCCATTATCCCTGCCATTCAGGCCATTTATCTGGGTTTGTCGATTCACGGTTCGCCGTTTTCCGAGAAGACTTCAGAGTTTATTTTTACTAAACCGGCTTCAAGAGCTAGGCACTTTTTTATGAAGAGTACATCCGGAGTATTTCTTATCGTTCTTGAGACCATCGTCTTTGTCACTGTTCTTATTTCTGCCTTGTTTTTAATGGGTGAGAGTTCCGGTGTGGCATTTACTCTTGTGTGGATTGCACTTTCCTTTCTCTTAACGCAGTTGGTATTTCTTGCTATTGGTACTTTGTTGGCCTATGTGTTCATGGGAATGAAGAGTTACTTGTCTGTATCTTTGGGGGTTGCGGCATTCTTTTTTGCAGTATCCGCTTTTGCAGTATCGGGAAATGCAGATAAACTTCGCTATTTTACACCCTTTCAATACCATCGATTTGATACTCTGTTGATGAATGGACATATGGATTCTAATTTGTTCTTTTTTACGATACTGATTATGACGATTCTGTTGGGCATATCTTATTTTCGGTTTGCGTCTGTTGAGGTATATAGTCGTTAACATTAGAAAAGGAGCGCTTTGTGCAAATAATTTTATCAGAATGGAAGAGATCTTGGAAATCACTCTTGGTATGGAGTGCTGCTTTTGCGTTGTTAATTATGGGGGGCATGGGTAAATACGCTGCCGGTGTTGGTTCTCCGGAACAAAGCATTGAGGAGTTGATGGGTGCGATGCCGGAGTCGATGCAACGACTATTTGGTGTTGGATATTTTGACTTGAATTCGCCGGTTGGATATTTTGCCGTTCTGTACATGTATTTGACCTTGTTCCTGGCTGTTCATGCTGTTTTTACCGCTATCAATGCTGTTGGAAAAGAAGAACGCGATCACACTGCAGAGTTTTTGATGACTCGCCCTGTTTCGCGCTCGTATGTCTTGGCTTGCAAGTTATTCATTTCGTTTGTGCAAATAGTGGTGTTGTTTGTTGTCACCATTGCGATATCTATTTTGGCGCTGTCACAATATTCAGAACAATTAAATATGAATCAATTAATATTACTTTTTGCGGGCATTTTCGGTGTTCAACTTGCGTTTATGAGTTTGGGGATTTTCATCGCGGCAATCAATGGGCGTTATAAAGTCTCATCTATGGCGGCGACAAGCTGTATTTTGACTATGTTCGTATTCTCTGCATTGGGAAATCTTTTCGAGAAGGCCGAGTTTTTAAGATTTTTCAGTTTCTTTGGATATTTTGAATCGAGGATTTTGTTGTCGCACGATTACCCGAATATATTTATTGCATTAGCAGCGATTCTTTCATGCGTCATGATATTCCTGTCATTTCGGTTCTACGGACGACGCGATTTATATTTTCCGTAATGCTTTTTGGTATTCGCTTCTTTGTGGCCAATCGGTTTACGGCTGAGAGGGTGTTGTGATAAGGTATTGCGTGTCCATTCTGATACGTGATTATTTTTTATGAGGTGTGTTATGCGTTCTTCTTTCAGGAAGCGGCTGGTTCTTTTAGTGACAATATTGGTCGCATTATCCATTGTTTCCGGCTTTTATCTCGTTAGCAAATCACAGGTGGCGCTCAGTGCAACACTAAATGAGGTTAACAGTTGGAAGGAAGGCAATACGCACAAGACGCAATATTCCATCAGTCTAACTAATCCAACGCAATCCGCTGTTAATGGTTGGCGTATAGAGTTATCCGTTCCGGAAGGAGCGACCATCGCTGAGGGGGGCGCTTGGAACGCCAAGTTTGATATTAAAGGGCAAGTTTTAACGATTACACCTCTCGACTATAATCAATCCATTAGTGCTGGTGGGAGCGCTTCTGACATCGGTTTTATCATTGGTACAACGAAAGCACCCGAAAATGATATTTCAGTCATTTCAGCGGTATCTGATGATGCGACTTCTTCGAGTACTTCGCCGACGACGGCATCACAGAGCACGAATCAAGATCCGTCCCAGCCCGCCGGTGAAACCACCGGCACTTCGACTCCGGTCACATTAATTCAAGGCGATGATTATCTGACGACAAGGGGCAACCAGATCGTCGATCAGAACGGCACTCAGGTATGGCTCACCGGCGTCAACTGGTTCGGCTATAACACGGGAACGAACATTTTCGATGGTGTATGGGCTTGCAATATGCAGAACGCATTGGAATCTATAGCCGATCGTGGCTTTAATTTGCTTCGAATTCCTATTTCGGCGGAATTGTTACTTGCATGGAAAAACAACGAATATCCCCAAGCGAATTTTAACCAGGCATATAATTCGGAACTGGTCGGAATGAACAGTCTGGAGATATTGGATTACGCCGTTCAAATATGCGGCGAGAATGGTATAAAGATCATGTTCGACATTCATAGCGCCGAAACGGACGCCATGGGACATATGACTAATCTTTGGTACACGGATAATATTTCGACGGAGCAATTCTACGAGGCACTGGCTTTTTTGACCACACATTTTAAGGACAACGACACCGTCATTGCCATCGACTTAAAGAATGAGCCGCACGGCAAACCGCACGAAAACGGAGCCATCTGGAACGATTCTGACGATCAGAACAACTGGAAACATGTGGCGCAAGAGGCCGGCAACATTGTATTGGACATCAATCCCAATCTTCTGATTATGATCGAGGGCATTGAGATCTATCCTATCGACTTGGCCGAGAATTCGAATTACGCCTCGCAGGACGCATCTGATTACTATTTCTGCTGGTGGGGCGGCAATCTTCGTGGCGTCAAAGATTATCCCATCGATTTCGGTACTCCGGAAAGAAATGCTCAAATCGTCTACTCCCCGCACGATTACGGTCCATCAGTATATGCACAACCATGGTTTTCCAAAGATTTTACATTTGAGTCTTTGAAAGCAGATTGCTGGGACGATAACTGGTTGTATATATACGATAGTGATACGGCGCCATTACTCATTGGTGAGTGGGGCGGATTCATGCAAGGCGACAATCTAAAGTGGATGACACTGTTACGTCAACTGATTCTCGATAATCAATTACACCATACATTCTGGTGCTTCAACGCCAATTCCGGTGATACCGGCGGCTTAGTTAAGGATGACTTCACAACATGGGATGAAGACAAATACGCATTTGTAAAAGAAGTGCTGTGGCAGCAAGACGGCGCTTTTGTTGGATTGGATCACGAAGTTCCTCTCGGAAAAGCCGGTAACGGTATCGCATTGTCACAAATTTCCGGTTCCGTCGATGTGAAGGATCAACCCGAAACAACCGTACCGGAAACGAGTGCGGCGGAAGTATCTGAGACTACATCTGTTATCAATGAATCTGACACAACATCAAACAGTATCGCAAATAGCGAAGTTGGTGAATCAATCATTTCGACCACGAAAACTGACAGCCCCAATGCTTGGTTTTTCGTCGGTATTGCACTAGCGATTTTACTGATCGGTGGCGGCATTCTGGTAATTATTAATCGGAATCGTATAGGGAAGTTGTAGTTGTCATTCATGCCGATAAAGTATTGATAAGTTAACTCAGAAAGGTTGAATGATTATGATCATAAACACAGAACGATTAATATTGCGCCCATGGAATGAATCGGATGCGAGTAGTTTATATAAATACGCGAAGGACCCGGATATTGGTCCAATTGCAGGCTGGCCGCCTCATAGTAGTATGGAAGAAAGCCGGGATGTGATCAGAAATGTCTTTTGCGGGCCAGAGTGTTACGCTGTCTGCTCGAAAACGGATAACGTTGCCATTGGCTGTATTGAGCTAAAACTCAACGGAAAAACGGATATGACTGAAAGAGATGATGAATGTGAACTCGGCTACTGGATAGGAAAAGATTTCTGGGGACAAGGACTGATTCCCGAAGCTGCAAGAGCTCTGATTCGACACGGATTTGAGAAATTGAATATGAATGTCATCTGGTGCGGATATTATGATGGCAATACAAAATCAAAACGAGTGCAGGAGAAAACTGGTTTTGTGTACCATCACACTTGTGAAGAGGTGGCGGTTCCACTTATGGGTGAGGTCAGGATAGGGCATACCAACTATTTGACAAACGAGCAATGGCGGCTTAATAACCGATAGATTCTGAGCCACTCCAGATGATATGGTATAATTTGTTTGTTAGTTATAAGATGTTTTATCCTTATTGAACATATCGATGAAGGGAGACAGAATGAAAAAATCAACAAAGACATTACTTGTCGTCTCTACCTTTGCAGTCGCTATGAATCTTAATGCTTGTGTATACGGTCCGCCTGTTGAAATGTCTTCAGATCCGACAACTGTTATAGATTCCTCTGAAGGAGAAATTGAGCCTTCAAATACTGAAGATACAGGTGATTAGAAACTTCCAACAAATTAATTAGTCTCTAATATTTAGTCGTTCGGTGCGCCTTGAAATCAATGAGTTGAATACCTTATGAGGATAGTCTCGTGCTTGATGTGCCTTCCAAAATATCGAATCTTACAGAGCTTAATTCATACATTCAAAATTTATGGGAAAAGCCTAGGTTGCGCTTTCTCTTTCTTGAATTGACGCTACGTTGCAACGAGAACTGTATTCATTGTGGAAGCAGATGCGGAGAGATAGATTCTGAGGAACTATCTCTAGATACATATAAACGGTTCTTGGATAGGCTCAATCAGGATTTTGGTTGTGACGACAAGATGCTCTGTATTACCGGTGGAGAGCCGCTTCTTCGAAAAGATTTTTTCGAAATATTAAGTTATGTGAACCGTCTTGGATTCTCATGGGGAATGACAAGTAATGGCACTCTCATTGACAAAGAATGTGCCCATAAGCTTAGAGAAACGGGAATGCGTACTATTTCGATCAGTATTGATGGGCTCCCGAAAACTCACGATGAATTTAGAAGAAGTCCGGGCGGTTATGAACGTGCAATGAGAGGTCTTAACTTCCTTATTGAAGAGGGTGGGTTTAAGGCCATTCAGGTTACTACTGTTGTGACACATAAATCAATCAAGGAACTCGATGCGCTGTATGAGATTTTTAATGAAATAGATATTGATTCGTGGCGCATTATCGGGATAGAACCCATCGGTAGGGCGAAGCAACACCCGGAACTTATGCTCACACCAGATGATCACAAATATCTATTTGAATTTATACGCAATAAGAGAATGTCCGGCGAGCCTGTAACATATGGTTGCAGTCACTATCTCGGTCTTGATTATGAGCGCGAGGTTCGTGACGGATATTTTCACTGCATGGCCGGAACATATACTGCTAGCATCACGGCCTCGGGTGATATTATTGCGTGTTTGGATATTGAGAGACGACCGGAATTTGTACAAGGCAATATCATTAATGATGAATTTTTTGATGTCTGGAATAATATGTTCAAATGTTTCAGGAAAAATCTGTGTGAGGACAATGATCAGTGCAAAACATGCAGTGATAGAAAGTTTTGCAGAGGCGGCTCATATCACAGTTGGAACTTCGATGAAAACAGGCAAGAGATATGTTTTAAGGGCATTTTGTTTTAAGTCATAAGGCTATTCGTATTTTGTAAAATTATGTATGCCAAAACAACTTATTTCTTTTGACAAACCTTTCGATTTTGGATAGCATTAACCGAGGAATCGAAGATGGTTTGTTTCCGGGAATATTTTGTATTCCCCGGATTTTTTAATGTTCTTTAGGGAGGTTTTTATGTATAGAACCCTTTACTGTAATGATATTTGCGACAAGCATATCGGAAGTATAGTTCAGCTTGCCGGATGGGTTGACGTCGTGAGAGATCATGGAGGCGTAATATTCATAGACTTGCGCGATTTTACAGGTGTAACGCAAGTTGTTATACACGACGAGGGCTTAATCACGAACGTTAATCGTGAAACGGTTATTACTGTTAGCGGGAAAGTTGAAAAACGTGCCCCGGAGACTGTCAATGAGAAGATCGATACCGGATATGTAGAATTGGTTGCAGATTCCCTTCAGATTCTGGGTAAGAGCCGTAATGTATTACCGTTTGAAGTGCGTTCTTCTCATTTGAGTAAGGATGAACTTCGTTTAAAATACCGTTATCTTGACCTTCGAAATCCGAAGAATCATGAGAAACTGGTCATCAGAAGTAAGATTATCCGTCATTTGCGTAATCTTATGGAGTCTAAGGATTTTCTGGATATGCAGACACCCATTCTGACTGCATCCTCTCCGGAAGGCGCACGTGACTTTTTAGTGCCGAGCCGTAAACATCCGGGTAAATTCTATGCTCTTCCGCAGGCACCGCAGCAGTTTAAGCAGCTGTTAATGGTGTCCGGTTTTGACAGATATTTCCAGGTAGCGCCTTGTTTTAGAGATGAAGACGCCAGAGCAGACCGTTCACCGGGTGAGTTTTATCAGTTGGATTATGAGATGGCATTTGCGACACAAGAAGAGGTTCTTGATGTCTGTGAGGATGTAATTTACGATACATTTAGGACATTTACGGATAAGATGATCACGGAGAAACCGTTCCGTCGTATTACTTTCGCAGAATCTATGTTGAAATATGGCACGGATAAGCCGGATCTTCGCAATCCGTTGATTATCTGTGATTTGACAGATTTTTTCGCGTGTGTAGATTTTCCGGCATTCAAGAACAAACCGGTTCGTGGTATTGTTGCAAACTGTTTAGGTAAGTCTAAGAAGTTCTTCGAAGACTCCTTGAGGTTTGCGACTTCTCCTGAAGTTGGTCTTGGCGGACTGGGATATATTACCTTGAAGGAAGGCATTTTTACCGGACCGATTGCCAAGTTTTTATCAGATGATAAGAAGGCTGAGATTGTAGAAGTAACCGGTGTAAAAGAAGGAGACACCTTATTCTTTATCTGTGATGATAAGAAAAATGATACCGAAAAGAAGTCCGGCCTCATTCGTTCCTGGCTTGCTGACAAGGAACAACTTGACTTGATCCGTGACGATTCATTTGAATTTTGTTTCATCGTTGATTTTCCGATGTATGAGATTGATGAAGAATCAGGAGATACAATCTTTACACATAATCCTTTTTCTATGCCTCAGGGCGGTATGGGTGCATTATTAGGAGATGACCCGACACGAGTTCTAGCTTATCAGTTCGACCTTGTGTGTAACGGTATTGAATTAGCATCGGGCGCTGTACGTAACCATGATGTGGAGATCATGAAGAAGGCTTTTGAGATCGCCGGCTATACAGAAGAAGATTTAAAGTCCAGATTCAATGCTCTTTATACCGCATTCCAGTTTGGTGCTCCACCACATGCCGGTATGGCACCCGGAATAGATCGTATGGTTATGCTTCTGACAGATGAAGAAAAAATTCTGGAAGTGATTGCATTCCCGCTGAATGGTAATGCACAGGATCTCTT
>DUPM01000042.1 GCA_012838315.1 Clostridiaceae bacterium | reverse complement strand
CGGCTTGGACCGTTGCCTTAGGAATATAGGCGATGACGCAAAATAAGCGCTCCTTCGAGTTTAGCGAGGCGCCGAGCGTACTGATTATGACACCTATCGACCTGAAGATAAGGCCGATCAAAATGATGACTCCTGTGAAAACACAGAAGTCATCAGCATCATGCGGTTCGGCCAATAGCCGGGGAGACGTTCATTCCCCTGTATTTATTTGTAGGCCTTGCCAATAGTGGTGGAGAATACCGGGCTCGAACCGGCGACCTCTTACATGCGAAGCAAGCGCTCTCCCAGACTGAGCTAATTCCCCGAGTGACAGTCAAGGGCGTCACGCCCTCAACAAGAATCATTATCTTTTTGAAGTGTTCGATTGTCAATAGAAAATACAGAATCAATATGAACCGACTGAACGAATCATCATCGAACGAAGTGCTCTATGCTTTGCGCGAAAGACTGAAAAATTTGCCGCTGGGTTCAGAACTTTGTGCAATTAATTGATTGACCTCATCATTTAATCGAATGTGCTCTGAGACTACTGCAGAATCCGTAGAAAATCCACGGCCGCTTTTGAGCTTTGCTTGCGTGGATGCATAACTCTTTTCGATCTGACGAAAATACTTGCGTGCATTGCTTTCTTGATTATGTCGCTCGTATATTTTGGCAATATGATAAAGAATGATTAGGCTGTCCGGGTACTCCGAGAGTAATGATTTGTATGATTTTACGGATTCATCGATGGACTGAGAGAGAGATTGCATTTCTATTCGTGCAAGTCTGAATGAGAAGTTGTTCGGATAAAAGGTCAGCAGTCGATCCAGAATCAGTAAGTGGATATCGCACATAAATGTTTTTTTGTTATGGTCTTTTATTGAATTCAGGTACTCGAAATAGATGACAAAAATATCGGGATCATGGTCATAGATCTGATAAGCAAGCATGAATTCTTCCTCAGCACGCACCTCGTCACCATTGATGATAGCCATTCGAGCGTTATGCCGGTGCGACGCGTACCGTTCGAAATCGATAACTTGCTCGGAATCTATATTCGGCGCTGCCCTAAAGACATTGGGCATGTGTGACGCGTATGGGCGTGGCGCACGTGTCCTAATCTTAGGTGCTTCAAATGCTGAAAAATCGACGCGCCAACGCGGGTCAGTCTCTATTGAGACGATTTGCTTCTCAGTGGCCATGGATTGAGGAATACTGTATGAAGATTCTGTCCAGTGAAAAACCAGATCCAAAAAAATGAAGATGTCCTGTGGCATCACCGGATTGGTCGCTATACACGAAAGAACCGGCAATCGAAGAAAACTCACAATCTTGGGATAACAGAGTAAATCGGTCTGTAAGAGAGTCTTCCAATTGGTGATATTTATCCGAGAATAAAAATCGTGATGCAAAGCCATCATGCCGGCCAAAAATGCGACAATATCATCGACTCGGAGCAGAATCTCTTTGGAAACAGAAGAGGTAGGGGCCTGAGAGTAGACACTATTCCGGATGGCAAATACTTGGTCCAAATAGGCCTGGGTTGTCGGATCTATAATAAATGCAGAATCTTGAGATTCCGAGAGTTCGGCGTCCTTTTCGATATTGTTGGCGATCATAATCGCCCGGTGGTATGCCTCGAAAAGAATGAGAAAACCTTCCCTTGTAAAATATTCGTGTTTGACAGAGCAGAAAGCTCTTACAAAAGCCTCTCGTATTAATTCATTCCGGTGAGTTTGTTTGACGTTCAGAATGTCCCAAATAATCATGCGCAGCAACCTCTCAAACAGAAATAGAAACGTACATATCTATTCTAATGCGAAAAGCCCGTAAAATCATAAAAAATCGAGATAAATTCGTCAACGATTTGTAAATTTATCCCATAGTCTGACATCGTTGCGATAACAATGCAGTGGCGTGTATTCAGAACAGAACGGAATCCGTCAGATTGCCTCGTCAAGCTCTGAGCGGAATTGGCTGTGATAAAGGTCATGATAGAAACCCTTTGCGGCCAACAGCGTCTCGTGATTGCCTTGTTCGACAATTTTCCCCTCGTTCATAACCAAAATAGTATCAGCGTCTTTGATCGTTGACAACCTGTGTGCAATGACGAAGCTCGTACGTCCAAAGGACAGCTTGCTCATCGCTTTTTGAATTAGCAACTCCGTGCGTGTATCTACAGAGCTGGTCGCTTCATCTAAAATGAGAATTGAAGGATTAGCCAAAAATGAGCGCGCAATGGTCAGTAATTGTTTCTGGCCTTGGGAAAGACTTGTGGCTTGATCACTGAGGATAGTATCGTAACCGTCAGGTAAGGTTTTGACAAAGTGATTCACGTAAGCCGCTTTGGCAGCGGATATCATGGCGGTCTCATCGGGTATTTCGGATACATGGTCGCCGACACCGTACATGAGGTTGTCGCGAATGCTTCCGGAAAAGAGCCAAGTATCTTGAAGCACCATGCCGAAATAGGAACGTAATACATCGCGGGGATATCTGCGGATATCAATGCCGTCCAAGAGGATGGCGCCACTTTGGATATCATAGAATCGAAGTAACAGATTCACCAGCGTCGTCTTTCCGGCACCCGTCGGGCCGACAATGGCGACCGTCTGCCCGGGAGACACATGTAGATTCATATTGGAAATCAGAGGTTCATCCGGCAAGTACGAAAAATCGACATCAATGAATTCAATCTCGCCGCGTGTCTTTTCCGGGAAGTCCGATGCAGGCGCGTCAGAAGTCTCTTCCTGTTCGTCAAGAAGGTTGTATACGCGCTCGGCAGAAGCAATTGTAGATTGCATGGTATTGAGAATGCTGGAAGTTTGCGTGATGGGCATAGTGAATTGTTTGGAATAAGTAATAAAGGCGGTAATATCACCGATAGACATCTGACCGTTGACCATGCGAATACCGCCGACAACACAAAGTATGACGTAACCGAGGTTATTCAAAACGTTCATAGCCGGCATAACAATGCCTGAAATAAAATGTGCCTTGTATGAAGAGCGATAAAGCTTTTCATTCTCGACCTCGAAAAATGCAGCTGCTTTATTTTGTCGGTTGAAAATCGTGACCACCTGGTGTCCGGTAAACATTTCTTCAATGTGACCGTTCAGCGTACCGGTTGTCTCCCATAGCCTTGAAAACTGTTTCTGAGAGTGCTTTGCAATGCGAGCGGTAAGCAAGGCAGCAAGGGGAAGTGTGACAACACTGATCAGAGTCAAAAGCGGACTGATAGTTAACATCATTATCAATATGCCGATAATCATGGTGATGGAACTGATTAACTGCGTCAGTCCTTGTTGCAATGTCATGGCGATATTATCCATGTCATTACTCACTCGGCTCAGAATCTCTCCGCGCGGCGTCTTGTCATAAAAACTTAGAGGCAACTTCGCGAGTTTCTTGTCGATGTCCTGTCGCATTGAAAATGAGACTTTTTGCGACACGCCGGCCATCGTATAGTGTGTCAGCCAATTGAAAAAAGCAGAAAACAGATAGATCCCGGCGACAATAAGCAATATTCTCAGAAGTGATGTGTAATCTAAGTCGCCGGAACCGGTTGCAAAACGCATAATTACCGCGTCTCCGATGATGTCAAATGCACGCGCAAGAACCTTCGGCGCAAGTATGGTAAAAGCGGTACTGAATATCGCCAGCACGAAGATGATAATAATAACAGCACGGTGGGGCCGCAGTGTACTCAAGAGGCGGCGTAAGGTCCCCTTAAAATCACCGGCCTTTTCGCTGGGAAGCATTGCGCCCATGCCGGGGTGGCCACCGCCCATGGGACCTCTACGCTTGGGAGGTGTGGTTTGTGAACTATCTTTATGGCTCATCCGACTTCCTCCTTAGTCACTTGCGAATAGACGATCTCTCGGTATACTTCGCAGGATTCCATCAAATCCGTGTGTGTTCCCTTACCGACGATTTGACCTTTTTCAAGAACGATGATTTGATCGGCATTTAACACGGTACTGACGCGCTGTGCGACAATCAAGACCGCTGAAGTTATTGTCTTCTCGGACAATGCATGCCTCAATCGAGAATCAGTTTTGTAATCCAGTGCTGAAAAACTGTCGTCAAAAATATATATCGATGGATTTTTGACAAGTGCCCGCGCGATGGCGAGACGCTGACGCTGGCCGCCGGAGACATTCGAACCGCCTTGTGTAATTGGCGCATGAATGCCCTCAGGCATTGCATGGATGAAGTCTTCGGATTGCGAGGTGCGGAGCGCCTCCCACATTTCGGTCTCTGTTGCATCTTCTTTTCCGTAACGCAAATTCTCAGCAATTGAGCCCCGGAATAAAAACGCTCTCTGAGGAACGTATCCGATATATTCTCTAAGGCGTGTAAGTCTTAGTTTGCGAATATCGACACCGTTGATTTCGACACTGCCGGAGCTCACGTCATAAAAACGCGGAATTAATTGAATGAGCGTTGACTTTCCGCATCCGGTACTGCCGAGTATCGCTGTGACCTTTCCCGGAAGAGCCGAAAACGATATATTTTCCAAGACGGGTTCTTCGGCACCGGGGTACTTAAAGGATACGTTCTTGAATTCCAAACGATTAAAATCACCGATGGCCGTATCTGTCGTATCGACATCCGTGATACTCGGCTCAACGTCCAAAACTTGGCGAATACGTTCTGCCGAAGCGAACGCACGCGGTAACATAACAAACATCATCGAAGCCATCATTAGAGAAAAAAGAATCAGCATAATATATGAAAGAAACGCAGCCATATTGCCCAACGGCATTTCACCGGAATCGATGCGCTTCGCTCCAAACCAGTATATGAAGATAGAAGAGATGTTCATAATCAGCATCAGTGTCGGCATCAATAATGCCATCAGACGATGAACGGAAAGGCTGATTTTGGTCAAATCGGCGTTCGCAGATTGAAACCGAGCCTCCTCGTAGGCAGTCTTAACAAAAGCGCGGATGACACGGATACCGGAAAGTTTTTCGCGTACGACTAAGTTGAGCCGATCCGTGCGAGTCTGAACTTGCTTGAATAAAGGCAGGGCGCTTTTAGCCAAAAAGAAAATCAGTAGAAGCATAATTGGCAAGATAAAGACGATGGACAGAGAAAGAGGCGCATCTTGTCGAATTGCCATAATGATGCCGCCGACCATCATTATCGGAGCAGAAATCATCATGCGAAAAAACATCAAGCTACCCTGCTGAACTTGCTGTACGTCATTCGTGGTGCGTGTAATCAAAGAGGGTGTACCGATGTTGTCCATCTCGCCTTGAGACATGGACTGAACTTTATCAAAAAGTGCCGTTCTTAAATCACGTCCGAATGCCATGGAACTTCGAGCAGAAAGATAGCCAATCGTGATGCTTGATATGGCTAAGAGGATGGTTACGACTAACATAATCAAGCCGGTACGCCAGATGTAGGGGATATCACTTTTCAAAACACCATTGTTGATGATATCTGCATTCAGGTCCGGCAGAAATAAATCAGAAAGAGATTGGACGATTAGAAAGAATAACATCAACAGCAAAAGTGGAATATATGGCTTGTAATATTTTAAAAGTTTTTGCATAGGCGTAACCTCCGAAAAAACAATATACGCCAATAAATACAGAAATTCAATAAAAAAACCTTCGGCTACTGCCGAAGGTCTTCAGTTTCTCTCACAAGAGATGACTACCATCTGTTGCTGTCGCCATAACCGCGATCCGAGTTGCGTTGTTGCTTGCGCGCACGACGGCAATCCGGGCAACGTACGGGCTCATTCGTGAAACCCTTTTCTGCGTAGAAAGCCTGCTCACCTTCTGTGAAAACAAACTCTGCTCCGCAATCTTTACAGTTTAATGTTTTATCTGCCATGATTCAAATCCTCCTTCTTCAAAATTAGGTAGGTGACGGGGCTAAACTAGGGACATTGAAAACTACCTAATCAAAATGAAGAAGTATTATTCAAACCACATCTATACCGTTCCATGACCTATCGATAGAATAACACGCGAACAAGCCTTTTACAAGAAGAATATTCGCAAAGGCTCAAAAATATATTATTCTCTCTTTAGACTGGGAATGCGCCTCTGCCGGGATAGATTGCCGCATCGCCCAATTCTTCTTCAATTCGGAGCAATTGATTATATTTGGCGACTCGGTCAGTACGTGAAGGCGCACCGGTTTTGATTTGGCCGGCATTGGTCGCAACCGCAAGGTCTGCTAAGGTGACATCCTCAGTTTCACCGGAACGGTGGGAGACGACAGCGGACCAGTTTGCGTCTTTGGTCATCTCAATTGCCTCGAGAGTTTCGGATAGAGAACCAATCTGATTGAGTTTAATGAGCACAGAGTTGCATACGTCAGAATCAATGCCTCTTTGAATGCGCTCAGTGTTGGTGACAAAAAGGTCGTCCCCGACAAGCTGAATACGATCTCCGACAGCCGCACGGAGTTTGCCCCAGCCGGCCCAATCTTCTTCACTCATGCCATCTTCCAGAGACAGGATGGGGTAACGATCCGAAAGATCTTTCCAGAAAGCAACCATTTCGTCAACCGACTTATATTCTCCGGATTTCCAGAATAGATAATCGCCCTCTCGTCCGGCTTTCTTGGCTTCTTCATACATTTCGGTTGCAGCCGCATCAACAGCAATGAAGAAATCCTTCCCCGGCTTGTAGCCGGCGGCTTCAATCGCTTTGACAATATACTGGATTGCTGCCTCATCGCCATCAAACTGAGGCGCGAAGCCGCCCTCGTCACCGACGGATGTGCTGAGGTTGTCTGCCTTGAGAAGTTTTTTTAACGTGTGGAAAACGGTGGTGCATTTTTCGAGTGCATCAGAAAATGAAATTGCACCGGTTGGAATAATCATAAACTCTTGGATGTTGAGGCTCGAGTCGGCATGTTTACCACCATTGATGATGTTCATCATAGGAACCGGCAACTTGCGTGCATTGATACCTCCTAAATAACGATAAAGCGGAATTTTGAGTGAATTTGAAGCCGCCTTGGCCACCGCAAGAGATACACCGAGAATAGCGTTAGCACCAAACTTAGCTTTATTAGCGGTGCCGTCAGCTTCTATCATTGCGGCGTCAATGGCTTTCTGGTCAAAAGCCGAGCGCCCCATGAGTAAGTTTGCGATGGGTCCGTTTATATTGGCAACGGCGTTCCGGACGCCTTTGCCGAGGTAACGATTCTCTTCTCCGTCGCGCATCTCAATTGCTTCAAATGCACCGGTTGACGCACCGGATGGCACGGAGGCTCTGCCGAAAGAGCCATCTGAAAGATAAACGTCGGCCTCAATTGTCGGATTGCCTCGGGAATCCAGAATCTCTCGGCCGATAATTTTGGAGATGAGAACAGGCTGAATCATATATGGCCTCCTTTTCTGCGGATGCCGCAGGAATACTCGCGTGATGAATACCTACTAATTTACTATAATATCTCTCAGATTCGGGTGTCAAGGTATCTCGGTGCTTCGTTCCGCCATATTTATAAAGAAATCTCAAGTCGGCCGCCACTGAAGACGATACTTGTTCCCCAGTCGTGAGTCTCCGGAATGCCGTCAGTTGTGGACTGTACATCGAAAACATGAGGTAGCATTAAGCGGCAAGAAGACCGAAAACCGTCCATTTGAACTGAGATACGATTGTCTTTTCGGACAGCGCGAATAATGCCCGACTTTTGTGCATCTGCTGCAAATACTTCGCTAGCAACAGGTCGATTTTCGTGAAGTTCGAAAAGTGTGACCGTTACACCTTCCAAATAATCGTATTCCGCTTGGTCATCGGATTTCCCGGTGACGAGTGCGGAGTTATCTCTGGCCAGTAGAGGCATCGTGAAATAATCGTGTTTCTCTGTTCGCCAGCAAGGACCTTCGATGCGATCATATGTGAGAATATTCGTCCACAAGCCTTCCGGGACATAATAGCGAACCCGGCCGTCTTCTGAAAAAATTGGTGCACACAAGAGCGAATCTCCGAACATGTACTGCCGGTCGAGGTTTGCGCAAGTTTCGTCACTCGGGAACTCAATGTACATCGGGCGTGTCATCGGAATTCCCGTACTTGCGGCTTCAACGGCAAGTGAATAAATATACGGCATCAGCCCGTGACGCAAACGCGTGAAATGACTAAATACTTCCGCAGCTTCCTCGCCGTACATCCATGGCAACTTGTACTGTTGTCTTCCGTGAAGTCTCGCGTGTGGGGAGAGCGCGGCGAACTGTGTCCATCGCATGAATAAATCGGGGTTACAGCCGTTCTCGGCTCCCCCAATATCATGGCTCCATGTACCAAATCCACATACGGACAAAGACAATCCTTTGCTGAGCGTATCATGCATGCCGGCATAATCGGCCGGAGCATGTCCGATAACATGTGTCGGACAGCGTTGCGCGCCAATTCCGTAGTGTCCGGAAAACATTATGGTACGACTTTTACCGACTCGCTTTTCGAGCCAATCAAATACGGATTGCGTAAATAGTGTGCCGTAATAGGCAGAAGGATTATTCAATAAGTGACCATTCGAAAAACGAATGCCTCCTGAGCTCGAACGCACAAAATTTTCGAGAAAATCCGGCGACTCATCATCGATGCAGAAGGTGTCAATACCGATTCGAATGAGGTCTTCGAGACACTTCAAGTAAAATCCTTTAGCTGCCGGATGCGTAAAATCGATCCAGGCGGCACCAGGTTGGATTGCGTCGCTTCGTATTAACTCGCCGTTGGCATCGCGGAGAAAATAATTCGCCGCGAGCGCCTCAGAGTAGAAAGGGGATTGTTGTGATATATAGGGTCCAATCCAAAGACAAACACGGATGCCTCGCTCGTGAAGAGTGCGGATCAAATCTTCAGGGTCCGGGAATCGATGAGCATCCCACAAAAAGCCGGTCCACTCATAATCGGGCATCCAACGACGATCTATGTGAAGTAGAGAGATGTTGATATCTCTTTCCAGCAAGCCCTCGACAGACTCATATATGTAGGATTCGTCGTATGCTGCTTCGGCAGTCGTCGAGAGATTGGTGCCAAAAGACCAGGCGGGCGACAAGGATGGTCTGCCAATCATGTCCGAAAAAAAACTTGTCGTTTGCTTTGTTGTTTCACCGGCCACTATTATGAATTCGAGACTGTTGTAGTCCGATTCGAAAGTGATCTGTCCCGGAAACGAATGGCCGAAATCGAAACGGGTCACGTCGACATGATTGACCAAAATACCATAAGCCTTTGATGACAGGTAATATGGGGTTGAGGTTTCAGAAAGATAAAATGTCGGAGTTATATGTGAGCCGCTGCGCACGCCGTTTCTTGTGAAAGAACCACTTTGGGCGCCCAGGCCGTAAAAATATTCTCCGACATCTATGGTGTGTGCGGATCTGATGATACTCTTACCATCTTCGCGAATTAGCGCTGATGCCGAACCGGTGCGAGTTAAAAACTTATTGTCATGAAAAAAAGCAATCTCGAACAAGCCGACTTTGGCGATTCGGGCCTCAGTTTTTCCGGAAAAGATTTGATATTCGTCATCGGTTTCTTTGATGACCATTGATGCGGTGCGATCTTTACCAAGAAAGTCGATGTGGGGAGATGGCTTGCCATTGCGATGGGTCATTTGCACCGAAATCGCGTTAGGGAACGGCGAAGATAAAGTGTAAGTCAACAACCGAAATGCATCGCTCGATGAAGCGGTCGGGTCGCCTGCAGACACACTGAATTCCAGCGCACCGTCTTGGCGGACTATTTTGATGATTTCTTTCGGACTTCCAATGATAACATTGCGTTCGAGAAGAGAGACGTTGTCGTATCGATTCATATGCACCTCCGAGGAATGGTTAGTTCTCATTTGCGGCCGCACTCGTACGCAAAAGAAAACATTTCTCATAACATTCTCGCACAGATCAATTAAACTTGCGTTTCAGTCATGTGTCAAAATGAGTCCAATTGCAAATTTGTCGTGTAAATGCCAATAATTTTTCTGAGTGGTATACTTCATCTGTGCTAAAAAAGAAGGAGAGGTTCATATGGCGAAGAAGAATGTAACCGATGATTTCAGTCTTGAAAAAATTGCAGAACGACTTCGGTCTAATCGGATGGACGCATATATCGCGTCGAATCCTGATTCATTGTTGAGCATTATGGACGAATTGATTTCGGATGACATGACCGTGGCCAATGGTGGGTCGGTCACTCTTTCTGAAACCGGTGTTATTGAGTATTTAAGGGGCAGACGTATAAATTTTTTGGATAAGGAGAAAGCGCGTGCGGATGGCGTTGAAGCAGTTCGCAACGTAGAACTTGGCGCTTTTTCTGCAGACGCTTATGTGATGTCGACGAATGCGCTTACTTCAAAAGGATGGCTATACAATGTCGACGGAAAGGGAAATCGCGTCGCTGCACTAGTATATGGTCCGAAGAGTGTCATTGTCATTTGCGGAAAAAACAAACTGGTGAAATCGGTCAAGGCAGCACACAAGCGACTTAAATCTTACACGGCTCCGGCAAATTGCGAGCGCTTGGCACTGAAGACGCCTTGTGTCCGAACAAAGACATGTATGGACTGCTCCTCGAATGATCGCATTTGCAATGCGTATACGGTTGTCAGAAAATCAAATATCAAGGGTCGAATAAAAGTCATTTTGTTAGATTTTGAAGCAGGTTACTAGAGGCGACGACCCAGTTCACAACAATAAAGAGCCCTGCATTTTTGGAGTGCAGGGCTCTTAGAGTTCACAGAGAAATGAATATAATCATGGTCTATTCGCAGTTCCGTTTGGGTTCTTTGTCGCATTAGAATTAGACGGTATCTCGCGTTGCGATGTTGTGGCTACCGTTGGCTCTGTCGCATTCGAATTAGACGGCGCAGTCGCTTGAGGCGTGGTCTGTGACGCGTTCGAATTAGATGGTGCGGTCGCCTGAGGCGTGGTTTGTGTCGCGTTCGAATTAGATGGTGCGGTCGCCTGAGGCGTGGTTTGTGTCGCATTCGAATTAGACGGCGCGGTTGCCTGAGGCGTGGTCTGTGTCGAGCTCGAGTGAGAAGGCGTAGTGCCTATTGTTGGACTGACGGATACGTTGTAATTGCTGTCAAGAGCAGAGATGATAGCTGACCATTCTTCTGCATCGGCGCTTTTGAGTTTAGACTCATCCCAACTAATTCCGGAGGTTTCGGAAGCTGTCTTCAGAATTTGCATGCCTATCGAAAGTTGAGAATTCGAGGCTTTCTTGGATATGCTGAAATCGTCTGTAAAGACGACGAGCACTAGCGCGTTCATTTTTTCGCTCGAATAGCCTTTTTCGCCGAGGGCAGCAAGTTGATATTTGAGATCTGCGTCGTCGTTCGGAAGGACCGCGGCTACCATAATCCGTTCGGATTCTTCATAACCATGACTTTCAAGGATCTCAAGCCAGCGATCGACTCCATTTTGCCAAGTCAATCCTCGGAAGATTTCTCCGGCGATCAAGTTGGCGGCATCTGAATTTAAAGTATGAACTTCCGTAATAACCAAATCCTCGTTAAGCAAAAACTGAACACTCGGATTAACATCGACGGATATTATTGCGTATGTTCGGTTGGTAAGTATGCTCTGGCTTATGAATATTCCGATGAAAAGCGCTGCGAGTGCCATTGAAAAGGCAATCAAGGGCGTTTTGGTACGCGATCTTTCGAAATGGAATGTGCTGTCTTGGATACAGAAAACCTCTTGTCCGACAGAGACATTCGGCGGGGCGCTAATTTCGATCAGCCGGCATTGCTTGGTGAAAATCACAGCGGAATGATCATTGACCGATAGGACGATGCCTTTTTCTTTCATGACAACTCCTTTTCCAGTATTTCTACGTATGAACGAATGAGCAAAAGATTGCTGTTCATGAGTATCGCTAAACACAGAATACAAGAGCGATGGCGTTTGATGGCAGCTGCGGGCATTTGACTGAGTTCGGACAATTGATGAAGCGGCAATTTGCGCTCAAGTAAAGATTGATTAAACAAGTCCTCGGATGTTACCAGTGTCTTGGCCAGCCGGATGCATTTTTGCATATCAGACTGCTTTTTAGGAAAATGGTTCGCGAGTTTCGCCAGCGTCAAATTAAATAGTGACAATCTGTACTCTATTTTTATAACATTATCTTGCATATTCTTGTCGCCGTATGCCAAACGCTGTCGGGGGTCATCGGGCTGACTTGTGCTAAGCTGTGTGATGGTTGAATCTGTTTGCGAAGTTTCGCTGAGTGCTACTCGGTGAATGCGGCGCCAGTCTGTAAGATGGTTGCGAATGGTATGCGCTGCATAAAAATCGAAAGGCACGCCACTGTCTGAGTCGTAGCGGTCCACTGCCGAATGAAAAGCACTCAGCACTAACCGATACGTTTCGTCAGCGTCCGAAATACCGTTAATCGAATTTTTGCGAGCTTGTTTTTCGAGCCAAGGAGTCCACTCCATAACGAGTTGGTTACGCAAATGCGTATCTCCCTTTTGGGCCTCTAAAACGAGATTGTCGCAAACCTGCGAGCTTAATTGCACTTTTTTAGTCCTTTCAAAAGGGCATGAAACCCCATTTATAAGGTCATGATACAGTCTTTATCATATAAAAATCCAGCATTAGACATCTATATTTTCATATTTGTCACAAATTTTTTTAAGGAAGAACATTGACAGAAAAAATGCAAGGGTGTATTGTATTAACCAGATAATACAAAGAGTGTTTTTTGTGAAGATATTCAGCATTCGGACTTGAGAAAGGAGAGGAGGGCTTCAGTGAACAAGCATTTTCAAGATAATTCCCCAATATATCTGCAGCTGATTCACTTGTTCACGGTTCGTATCGCCGG
>DUPM01000041.1 GCA_012838315.1 Clostridiaceae bacterium | reverse complement strand
TGCCGTGTTAGCCTGTGGAGAGATGGCAATAGCCGTCTCGGTGAATCAGGAACCCTCCAAAGCGATTCAGGCGTTTGCCTGAACGCAGTAGGAATCCCCTTTCTTCAGGGAGGGGAGGATGTCAAAAAGATACCCTTGAATGAAGAAGACATAGTCCTCATACTGTAAGTGTATCGCTACGCGAAAGGAGAATTGCATATGGATAATTCAAATTTGAATTTCGAAAAGTACCCGCGTCCCTCGGACGATGAGATCAAAGCGTCCCTGACCGCGGAACAGTATCAAGTCACTCAAAAATCGGGTACAGAGCCACCGTTTCGCAACGCGTATTGGGATAATCACGAAAAGGGCATTTATGTTGACGTTGTGACCGGTGAACCGCTTTTTTCTTCAAGGGATAAGTTCGACAGCGGTACCGGTTGGCCGAGTTTTTCGAAAGGCATTGAGGATCAAGCGTTTGTACTTGTGACGGATAGAAAATTCGGCATGGAGCGTGTTGAGGTTCGGAGTCGTTCCGGAGACTCTCATCTCGGGCATGTATTTTACGGTGAAGCGACGTCGCCGCAAGGTGTCCGATATTGCATGAATAGTGCGGCGCTCCGGTTCGTCCCTTATGAAGAGATGGCGCGAGAGGGCTATGGGCATCTTATGAGTTTTGTCGAAAGCTGAATCCGATTTTTTTGAGATTATTTCAAGACGGCACATTTCTGTATTCTTTATTGAGTAGAATTGTGCTTCCGGAACCAGTGGACAGTCCAAGCGACTTGACGCCATCAAGATTGTCGTAGTTCCGAAGCGTGCTTCGGCGCCGGTCCCGACCGCAAGGCCTTTGCGCAGGGCTAAATTTCGCGAGTCAATGAATTCAGATCAAGAGGCAGTGTGAGTGAACCAATCATGTTGCTTTTTTGAGGAAATAACATATGATTTAATGTCGTTTCAGTATGCATACAAATGTGCTAGAATACAAACTCTAATATACCCGTGTTATGTTTGGCCCACTATGAGGAATATAACGGAAATGAATAAATCGATTAAAACTTTAATCTCGTTGCTTCTGACTATCATGACGGCTTGTGGCTCTTTTGCTTATTTTAATGTGAATGTCAATGCGGCAACAATTATGCCTTCAGCCGGCGAAGCCAATCTGAAGGTCGTCGATATTTCGCAGTGGAACGATTCTGTAACCACGAATACAGATGATATTGACTTTTCGCTTTTGAAAACGCAAGTGGACGCAGTATATATTCGCTCTTACGGTCGCAATGATACAGGTACATACGTTGACTGGCAGGCTGTCAATTTCGCGCGTTCTGCTCAGGAAGTGAATTTGAAATATGGTTTTTACTACTACTATATTCCGAAAAAAGATGATCTTGAGGATGCTAGGCAACAAGCCAAAACATACTATAGCTTCATCAAGAACTTTGCATATAGTTGTGTGCCGGTGCTCGATGTAGAGTACAATCCGCCCGCTCTTGATGAGAATGGTGAGCCCAATCCGGAGCACTTGAGTAAGGCACAATTGGCGGCCTCTGTAAAAGCGTTTGCCGATGAGTTCAAATCTCTGAGCGGATTTGACCTTATGATTTACAGCTATCCGAATTTCATTAAAAACAATTTCGACACGTCTTTCCCATGGAATCAATACAAATTATGGATTGCGCACTACGATGTTCCCGCGCCAATGTACGGCATTTCTTCGACATGGATGCCTGAGAGTTCTTGGTGCTGGTCTCGTTGGGATATGTGGCAATATACTTCCGAAGGGACGTTGACATCCGTTCCCAATTCGGCATCCGGACATTTGGATTTGAATACTGCAACGGACAACATTTTCCTCAGCACGCCGATTGCATTATCATCATTGGATTCCCCATCGAGTACGGAGTTGAACGGCGGCGATATAACAATCCGTGGTTGGGCTTTAAGTCATTCCGGTGTCGATCGCGTTGATGTTTATTATGATGATTTTCTATGGGTCGGCTCAACGAGCGACATTTACGAGCGGCCGGATGTACAGGAGTCTGTGAATAGTAATGGTCGATACAATGACGGTTTGCATAGCGGGTTCTCCTTGACCGTTGAGGCGGGCTTCTTTTCGAACGATAAACATACCTTAAGGGTTGCAGTCATCAACAGAAATGGCACGGTCAATTGGTTCACATACGACTTCACTTACGCACAAGTTGAGTATCAGAGCCATGTGCAAGATGTTGGCTGGCAAGACTGGGTTCGTGATGGCGATGTCTCTGGAACCAGTGGCCAATCCAAGCGACTTGAAGCGATGCGTTTTCAACTGGTTGACCTCGCTGGAGGCATAGAGTATCGGACGCATGTTCAGGATATTGGCTGGATGCCTTGGGTTGCGAACGGTGCATTATCCGGAACCAGTGGTCAGTCCAAAAGGCTCGAAGCGATTCAAATTCGTCTGACCGGCGAAGCTGCTGACGACTATGATATTTATTACCGTGTACATGCAGAGAATAACGGTTGGCTGGATTGGGCGAAAAATGGCGAATCCTCCGGAACGGCTGGGTACTCCTATCGTCTGGAAGCCATTGAGGTGAAACTGGTGCCGAAGAATGCCGCTGCACCGGGGCCGACAACTCGCGCATTTGTTGAACGCATCGCACCTGCGCCGATTGATCCGAGTGTTCAAAAAGTCGTCTACAAGACACATGTTCAAGATGTCGGTTGGCAAGATTATGTAACGAGCGGCGATGTTTCCGGAACCAGCGGCCAATCCAAGCGACTGGAAGCCATTCAGATCAAGCTAACGAATATTGCAGGTGGTATCGAGTACAGCACGCATGTTCAGGATGTCGGTTGGATGGATTATGTCGCCAATGATGCCTTGAGCGGGACCAGCGGACAGTCGAAGCGACTGGAAGCTATACGGATTCGACTGACAGGCGCTGCTGCAGAGCGTTTAGATGTTTACTACTGCGTACATGCTCAGAACATGGGTTGGCTGGATTGGGCTAAGAATGGTGAAGCTGCCGGAACCGCGGGGTACAGTTATCGTTTAGAGGCCATTAAGATTGTCATCGTCGCCAAGGGAAGTCCGGCTCCCGGATCAACGGCGACATCTTTTCGGCAGGCACCCGCTTAGTTGATGTGAATAATTATTATGCAGACTTTCGCTAATGGGTAGTCGGAGATATTCTTACCATCGCATTGCAGACGATTTGCATATTACTGACAGAATGATGCCGAGAGTTTGCTTTGCCGGCATTCTGTGATAATGTGAAACTCAAAGATTCCTTCGTTTTGTTTCTGGCAGTTATACGCGTTATACGAGTGTTCGAAAGGGAATATATGTTGAGTCGTAAATGTATCGTTCAAATGAAACGAGTCTTTTGGGGTTCGGCTTCTGCATTTATATCAGCGGTTCTGATCCTTTCGATATTATCGGCAGGTGTTGTGTCTGCATACTACACCAGTGGAGCGTTGGGCAGAAGACTTGATGTTTATCCCGGTTTTTCGGTCAATAGAGATTACTTGGCTCCTGCGGGCTCCCTGTGTCGATCCACGCAAACGCTCGGTGAATTTGCCGGAGTGACCATTCACGAGACATCCAATTGGCGATCCGGTGCCAATGCACGTAGCCATGCGATGTACCTTCTTGGCGCGGGTCAGAATAGTGAAGTCAGTTGGCATTATAGCGTGGACAGCAAAATCGCCTATCAAAGCATTCCCGAATCGGAGAAAGCTTGGCATGCCGGAGACAAGAGCTATGGCACAGGAAATGCGCGCACCATCGCAATTGAGATTTGCGATTATAGCGATGACGGCAACTTTGATCAAGCCATGGCAAATGCTGAGTATTTGGCAGCGGACATTCTTTATAGACACGGTATCTATAACACTCAGAATTATCTTTTTCAACATCACGATTTCAGCGCATATGGCAAAAACTGTCCAATCACGATACGGGATACGAACCGTTGGGCTGAGTTTTGTACTCAGACACAGATGTTTTTGGATCGAATGGTCGCCGCCAAGGGTACAATTCAGCTTGATGACTCGGATGTGATTTTTTCGTTCAGCGGCACTTCGCCTGCAGGATTCGCTGCAACGCGTGTCGATATATATAATGAAGACTACACGTGGGTCGGCTCCGCGCCGGCTTATGACAATACGTTCACATATGAATTGGATTCACTTTGTTTTACACCGGGATGGCATACGCTTCGATTTGCACCGGTAGATAGTAGTGGTACCGCAAATTGGACGACTTTCTCGTTCTTGGTCGGACCGCCCTCAAAAATGTCAATAGATTATCCCTCAGGCCAAGATACGATTTATGAGGATGTGCGAATTCAAGGATGGGCACTGGGCAGATCCGGTATTGCGCGGGTGGATGTCTTTGTTGACGACGGGCCGGTGACGGTATCATTCAATCAACTCTCAGAGCGGGCGGATGTCGATGCGCTTTATAATCAGGATGGGAAATACATCGGGGGTTTAAACTGCGGATTTTCATACACCATTAATAAGGGAACGTTGAGCCCCGGGACTCATACCGTCCGCGTTGAAGCACTTAGCAATGACGGATCCGTTCAAAAAGTGAGCAGAGTATTTTCGGTGGGTACGCCGCTTCCACCGAAGCCCGGCAATATTTCGACCGATGGTATCTCTGTGATTTACCAGACACATGTCGAAAATGTGGGTTGGCAGAATTGGGTCAATAACGGCGCGCCTTCAGGAACGAGTGGGCAATCCAAACGTCTGGAAGCCATTCGCATTTTCTTGAATAATATTAATGGAGGTGTCGAATATCGTACGCATGTCCAAGACCGAGGTTGGCAAAATTGGGTGTCTGATAGTGCGTTGAGTGGAACAAGCGGCGAGTCTAAGCGTTTGGAAGCGATTCAAATTCGCTTGACAGGTGAGGCCGCAAATCTATACGACATATACTATCGCGTCCATGCCCAAGATACAGGATGGATGGATTGGGCAAAAAATGGAGACCCCTCGGGGACCGCCGGATATTCTTACCGATTGGAAGCCATTGAGATTAAGTTGGTCGAAAAGGGACGTGCTGCTCCGGGTTCGACGACACGAGCATTTATTGATCGATATGCGCCTGAGCCGACGCCGGCACCAACGACCACGCCTGTACCGACGCCAACACCTATTCCGATTCCGACGCCGGCGCCGGTTGATCCAAATGCACAGACGGTTCTTTTCAGAACGCACATACAGGATATCGGCTGGCAACCTTATTATAGTAGCGGAGAAGCGGCCGGTACCAGTGGGCGATCCAAGCGAATGGAAGCGATACAGATTAAACTGCAAAACGTAGTGGGCGGGATAGAGTACAGCACGCATGTTCAGGACATCGGTTGGATGGAGTATGTTGCAGATGATGGACTAAGCGGAACCAGTGGGCAATCCAAACGTCTGGAAGCGATTCGCATTCGTCTGACGGGTGAGGCGGCCGGTTCTTATGATATTTACTACTGCGTACATGCGCAGAACACCGGTTGGCTTGATTGGGCCAAGAATGGCGAATCAGCAGGTACAGCAGGGTTCAGTTATCGATTGGAAGCCATAAAAATAGTGTTGGTGCCGAAGGACGGACCGGCTCCGGGTCTCACCGATAGAGCTTTCGTACAGAAATAATAAATATATCAATACTGCATTTATCGCCAATAAGCAGCACGCAATTTGTCGTTGCGGGTTGCTGAAAACAGAATGAAATTAATTAATAAAAAGTATCTATTGTAAAGCATTTTCTATAAAAAGTCAGCGTTGACTTAATTGCGCTCATGAAGCATTATTAAATTATACTGTGAATATATTAATTTGTTTAGAGGAGAGATGAAGTGATTAAGAAAATTTCAGCATTGTTTGTTTGCATTGTGTTAACTTTAGGATTTATTCCAGTTGTTGCACCGAGTGCACAATCTCAAGCTCTTTCTGTAATGTACACCACTCACGTTCAAGATGTGGGTTGGCAAGCTTACGTTAGTGACGGAGCGATGAGCGGAACTTCAGGCCAATCCAAGAGACTCGAAGGAATAAAGATTCAGGTTGCCGGTAATTCGAATTTGGGCATTCAATATTCTACCCATGTTCAAGATATCGGGTGGCAGGGATTTGTTTCTGACGGAGCCATGAGTGGCACGTCCGGTCAGTCTAAGCGGTTAGAGGCCATCAAGATTCAATTAACCGGAACAGAAGCGGCGTTGTATGATGTATATTACCGCGTTCATGCCCAGGATTTCGGTTGGTTGGGCTGGGCCAAGGATGGTGCGTCATCCGGTACGGCCGGTTATTCAAAGAGACTTGAAGGTATCGAGATTCGTATTGTCAGCGCAGGTGCTCCTGCTCCCGGTACGACAGCCAAGTCATTTGTACAGTACACGCCTCAACCGACTGTGTCCTATCAGACTCATGTTCAAGACTATGGTTGGCAAGGCTATGTTTCCAACGGTGCATCGAGCGGGACTTCAGGCGAGTCGAAGCGCTTGGAAGGTATACGGATTAGCCTGAGCAATATGGGCGTAACCGGGGGCATCCAGTACAGGACACAAGTTCAGAACTATGGATGGATGCCGTGGGTTTCTGACGGCGCCATGAGTGGAACTTCCGGTGAATCCAAGAGGCTTGAGGCCATTAATATTCGATTAACCGGCACGGTTGCTCAGAATTATGACGTTTATTATCGTGTTCATGCCCAAGATTTTGGTTGGCTTGGCTGGGCCAAGAACGGCGAATCTTCAGGGACAGAGGGTCTTTCGAAACGTCTTGAGGCCATTGAAATTGTCATAATTCCTCGCGGAACCGCAGGTCCTTCGTCGGGTACCGGTGCGTATAAGGTTGTTACCTATAAGAGTCAAAAGGTTGCAGGATATTCGGTGGCCTATCTAAGGGAAGCTCTTTATATTCCTGAATCTTTAAAGATTAACGACATATCGTTTGGCTATGATAAATATGGTGATTACTATTCGGTCATTGATTTTGAGGCGAGTACCATATATGGCGAGACGGTTAGAGCTTACTTGATGTCGTACAACTCAAGCTATCGTCCTTCATATTCTCCTTACTTATATAGCAGCGACGTCGGGTATATTGATATTTACCTTGAAGAAACTGAGCCGGCACTTACGGATGCTATTTATGTTAACGTGAGCGACATCCTGGCTATCCCTTTGCAGTCATTCACAACCTATTGATATGGCTACAATAATGAGTAGTAGCGCTTAAGAGATTGTTTGTATAAACCCTACGGTAATGCGTAGGGTTTTACTTACTTCATAATTCGTATATTAATTTGCAAAGAGAGTATAATTATAATGAATCTGATAATTATTCCATCATCAATGACAACAACTTTATTTTGGGGGAGGGTGTATTTTGAAAAATAAGTTGATTTTATCTCGGACATTATCGGCTTTTGTCGCATTTTTTATTATTATGGGAGTTGCAAATATCCCAGGGCTGTCTGTTGGTGCCAATGCCTTTGAAAATGTTGACGCAATCTCGTACACGATACAGAATTCAGAAAGCAACCCATTTGCCGACTCGGACAATGCTTATTCTGAAGCGCTGAGTGATTCTATTGGAAGTTCATCCGCTACAGATTTTTCGATGTCGAGTACGAATATAGCGGGTATAGATGAGACAGCGCGCGCCGGCGCCGATGCTCAGCCGTTAGAGTATAGCGATTTGAATTTCTACAATCTGAAATTTAAATCAGAGTGCTCGCAAGAAGAGATATACGAGTTAATCAAAAATTACGAATTTAATGTTATTGGGCGCAGTAGTAACAAAGTGTTTTCAATCGCATCTGTTGATGATTTCGATACGATTCGGGCGAAGTTTGATACGTTTTGTGTTTATATAGAGCAGGATGTTGAACTCTCCTTGGACCAAATGGCCTCGTCTGCGAATATCGATACTCTTAGCGCAGCAATGGTGGAAACGAGTGAAATTAACGATCCTGAACTTGATCGGCAATGGTATTTAGATACCCTTGATGTTCACGAGGCTTGGTCGATTTCTACGGGGTCTTCAAGTGTTTATGTTGCCGTCATCGACTCGGGAATAGATAGAACCCACCCCGATTTAATCAATGCAGACATTCGAGATGGTTATGATCTGGTCCGAGAGCAAGCGGTGGCTATGGACTATGCAGGGCATGGCACTTCAGTATCGGGAATCATCGTTGCAGCAATGAATAATGGAATTGGAATTTCTGGTATTTCGCCGGATGTTGTGCTTATTCCGCTATGCGTTGAAGGATTCTACGGAGATATATCGTCAGCTACGGTATCGGATGCTATTTATCTTGCCGCAGATGTAGGATGCAAGGTAATCAACATTAGCCTTGGAGGCAATAGTTCTTATACTTTGGAGACCGCTATAGAATATGCGAATGCTCGCGGATGTATAGTCGTTGCTTCTGTAGGTAATGATGGAAATTCGCGTTACAATTACCCGGCTTCGTATGATTCAGTCATTAGCGTAGGTTCGATAGATGAAACCTTGAGTCGGTCGAATTTTTCGAATTATAACGATAAACTGGATGTTGTGGCACCCGGAGAAAACATTTACACTACTGAAGACAGTTATTTCACAGGGTATGATTATGGCTACAATGACGGAACATCTTTTTCAGCGCCTTGTGTTTCAGCGATCGCTGCGTTGGTAGTAAGTTGCTCTCCCAATGTAACGCCGGCTCAGTTCAATGACATGCTGAAGCTTACCTGTATTGATTTGGGTAGTCAGGGGTATGATACTAATTCGGGTTATGGCCTTGTGAGCGCGAGCGCGCTATTGCAATTTTATAGTTTCGAAAAAGTCTCATACCAGACTCATGTTCAGGATATAGGTTGGCAGGGATACTTCAGTAATGGCTTGGTGTCCGGCACCAGCGGACAATCCAAGCGTCTGGAAGCGATTCGAATTAAGCTAGAAAACATTGCTGGAGGCATTGAATATCGGACACATGTTCAGGATATCGGTTGGCAAGGATGGGTTGCAAACGATCAATTAAGCGGCACCAGTGGTCAATCAAAGAGGCTCGAGGCGATTCAAGTTCGCTTGACCGGAGCCGCTGCAACGAATTATGATGTTTATTACCGTGTTCATGCTGAAAATACAGGCTGGCTTGATTGGGCCAAGAATGGACAATCTGCAGGAACAGCAGGTTATTCATACAGACTTGAAGCCATTCAGATTAAACTTGTAGAAAAAAATGGAGCCGCTCCCGGTTCGACGACGAGACCATTTATTGAGCGAGTTGTACAGCCAATTAATCCAAGTGCCCCAACGGTTCTATATCGGACTCACGTTCAGGATGTCGGCTGGCAGGCATACGTCAGTAATGGCGCAATGTCCGGAACCAGCGGACAATCTAAGCGATTGGAAGCCATTCAGATCAAATTGAGTAATGTCGCGGGTGGTATTGAATACAGTACACATGTACAAGACATCGGGTGGATGGGCTTTGTTGCCAATGATGCTTTGAGTGGAACGAGCGGACAGTCGAAGCGCCTGGAAGCCATCCAAATCCGACTGACCGGTGAAGCCAATGCGCTTTATGATGTATACTATCGTGTGCATGCGCAAGATACCGGCTGGCTCGATTGGGCGAAAAACGGCCAGGCTGCCGGAACAGCAGGGTTCAGTTATCGACTTGAGGGGATTGAGATTAAGCTCGTCACCAAGGGTGGTCCTGCTCCGGGTTCTACAAACCGACCTTTCGCACAAGGATAATCAAATAAGCGATTTTCAATCAGAAAGCGGCATGGACGACAGCGTCTTTGTCGCTTTCTGTTTGAGGAGCCGAATTTGAGGAGGGGCTATGTTGAAATTGAGACCGTTTCGTCCGAGTGATGCAGCAATAATTCTGACATGGGTGAAAGATGAGGTGGTGTTCCGCAAATGGGTAGCTGACCGTTACGATCACTACCCGATCACTCCGGAAGATATGATTATTCATTACGATGTGCTTCGGAAATCACACTGTTTTTATCCGATGACAGCCGTTGATGATTCAGGCGTGGTGGGCCATTTGATCTTGCGGTACACTGATGAAGATAAGAAAACGCTACGACTGGGCTTCATTATAGTGGACGACTCTAAAAGAAGTATGGGATACGGCAGGGCAATGGTTGAACTTACGGTGAAATATGGGTTTGATGTATTAAAGGCAGATAAGATCACGCTCGGTGTTTTCGAAAATAACGAGAATGCACATTGCTGCTATCAGGCCGCTGGTTTTCGGGATATAAAATTGGAGCGCACTGAAACGTATTCCGTTCTGGGAGAAGAGTGAAAGTGCTTAGAGATGGAACTCGAACAGGGTGTGATGCGTTCTGAGGGATGTTTGCATTAAGGTCATTTGCATGAAGGGAAATCTCCGGATATGCCGGATTTCTGTCTTGACCCACAATCCTTCGCACCACCTACACCTATGACCCAAGAAACCGCCTCGTCCGGCTCGAAAAACACGACCTCTCAAACGCCGCCCAGGCCCCGGTCCTGACGGAAGTCACAGACTACACCTACGATAACAACGGCAACCAACGGACCACCACACGCACCACTTACACCGACGGCATCGCCGG
>DUPM01000040.1 GCA_012838315.1 Clostridiaceae bacterium | reverse complement strand
TGCCGTGTTAGCCTGTGGAGAGATGGCAATAGCCGTCTCGGTGAATCAGGAACCCTCCAAAGCGATTCAGGCGTTTGCCTGAACGCAGTAGGAATCCCCTTTCTTCAGGGAGGGGAGGATGTCAACGGTACATTCCAAATACTTTGTAAGAACCAGCTTCGTCGCCAGCTTTTCCTGACGACCGCGCCGGTACTCGTCGCTCTGAAATTTTGCAAATCCTGAAAAGGATATTGACAGCTCGTCGCCAGGTGTATATAGTGTATATAACTGTTAATACTCAGACGAGGAGGCGCTATGAAGATCATTCTTTCAAATCGTTCGGCACAGCCGATTTACGAGCAAATCAAAGATCAAATACGGGAAGCGATCCTCTCTGCCGAGCTTAAGGAAGGCGACGTGTTGCCGTCCGTTCGCGGATTGGCGCGAGACCTGAAGGTGAGCGTCATTACGACAACACGCGCATTCGGCGATCTCGAAAAAGAAGGCTTTGTCGTTAACGTCCAAGGCAAAGGCTGTTATGTTCTTCCGCGAAACAAGGAGCTAGCGCGCGAAAATGCTCTGCGTCAAGTTGAAGAAGCATTACAGACGGCGATTTCGGCGGCCAAAAATGGCAGGATTACGCGCGATGAGTTTGACAGTATATTAGAGATTCTCATTCAGGAGGAACAATATGAAACAGATTCTGGAAATTCATAAGCTGACGAAGCGCTACGACACCTATACGCTCGACGAGCTGAGTTTTTCGGTACCGCAAGGCTATATTATGGGATTTATCGGACCAAACGGTGCGGGGAAGACGACGACAATCAAGTCCATCATGAAAATGGTTCATCCTGACTCCGGCGAGATCAAGGTTTTCGGTGAGTCGCTTTCGGATAGTAACGAGTACAATGACCGAATCGGATATGTAATGGACAATCCGTTCTACTGTGAGAGCTGGACGGTTCAGGGCGTCGAAAAGGCAGTACGCGGTTTCTATAAACACTGGGATAGCAAAGTATATGCGGACTGTATTAAGCGTTTTCAATTGGAGCCGACCAAGACGGTCAAGGCGCTTTCAAGAGGAATGAAGGTCAAGCTGATGCTCGCTGTTGCGCTCTCGCACGGTGCAGAGCTCTTGATTTTGGATGAGCCGACCAGCGGCTTGGACCCGGTGGCTCGCGAAGAAGTTTGTGACATCCTCAGAGAATTCATTACCGATGAGAAGAAGGGCGTCATTTTTTCGACTCATATCACCTCAGATCTCGAAAAAGTAGCGGACTACATCACATTTATACTCAATGGCCGACTGATATACACCGGCCCGCGCGATGAGTTGATTGAATCTTATGTTCGTGTTGCCGGTGGCAAAGAATCTTTAAATGAAGCGCTTCGCGAAAAAATCATCGGACTTCGCGACCACGGCATGGGCTTCGAAGGCCTGATGCGACGAGAAGACATCGCGATGCTATCGTCCGACGTCGGAGCCGAGTCGACCACACTCGAAGAAATCATTGTATTTATGAACAAGGGGGAGAAAAACAATGGATAAAGTCATGCAAGCCGGAAGACTCGATTTGATGACACTTAAATCCTATGTCAAGCCACACATGCTCGTGCTATTCGCCGGAATTGCTATATTTATGGGATTTTCAGTGGAAAAATCAATGAGTATTGCCTTCGGATCCATGATCGGATTCTTGTTCGTATCGTATCCGTTTGCGCTCGCTGAAAGAGATAACCTGAACACGCTATATGCTTCGCTTCCGGTATCCAGAGTGAAAATGATCATCGGTCGCTACCTCTTTGCGGCAACCATAATTATTATTGGAGCAGTCTCGGGATCGGTGCTGTCGGCGCTTGCGATGGTGGTGGATAAGAAATCCGTTGACCTCAAAATAATTGCCATCACGGCGGCAGCATTTTTCGTCAGCTTCGTTCTACTCCTTTCCATTCAATTTCCGCTCTATTATAAACTCGGCTATGCCAAAGGCAGGTTGGTGGTATTCATCCCGTTAATGTTGGTTTCTGCCGTCGGGCTCTTTGTCGGCAATAATATCAAAGACACGGCCGTTTGGACGAAAGTAATGGCCATGGCGCAATGGATTGAGACCCATCCGGATCTCTCCGTTGCACTCGTGATCTTAGCCGCGGTGCTGTCCGTCGTAGCATCTATTTTCGCTTCGGTAAAACTATCTGCGAAAAACGAGTATTAATCGATCGTCTATCGCTTCCTTTTGATCGGATTATTGTTGAAATTGATGCGTTTAGCATTTTGCAGTTCATGATAAACGCCTCGATCAATCATATGAAGATCCAAAAGCTCTTCTTCAGTCGTTTTCTCCGGATACTTGCGTCTTCGGAGTGAGCCGAACTTTCGTTTGTTGTAAATACTCCACGCCAATAACAAGAGAAAAAACAATACAAACAGCAAGAGGATTAATGCCGAAAAACGCCTCACAGTTCCTGCGTCCATCGCAAAATACTCTCGAATCATTTCGGGAATCGGGTGGTTTATTCCGAAAATGGAGTCGACAAAAAACCAGATGACCGCGAGGCAATATGTCCAGGCCACTAACGACAAAAGGAAGATGGCAATTTCTCGAAAGATGCTACGGTGTGTCTTAACGATGAACGCCTTGTTGCGCTCTATTTGCGATTTCCGCGATCCGGGCTGGTCCACACGGCGTCACCTCCTTTGATACGACTGCGAATAGCTTTGGGCAAAGCAAACATGACGATTATGGCGTTCAGTACCCAATATAGCGACGGGTACCACGCACCGTAAAAGAAATATTTGCGTACATTGTCGTATTTATTATCGATGGAAAGCGAGAACAGGAGCTGCACCATCGACAGCAAGACCAATGCAAAAGAAGTAAATGTCAGCCATATCAGCATTTGTTTTAAGGATGTCGCCACAAAGAGGTGATAAACCGTCACGAAAACCCAACTATAAGACCAAAAGAGGCTCAGCCACTGCTCGTAGTATATGGGCCAAATGCGTCGATGCCGAACATCAAGTATTACTTTCCAGTGTCTTAGGATGACCTCCTGCCCGCCTTGGGCCCAGCGAATGCGTTGTTTCCAGATGCCCTTAAACGTCTCGGGCACGAGCATCCAGCAAAGCGCCTTTGGCTCATATCGAATGTCCCAAAAATGTTCCTGCAATTTCCAAGAGACCGAGATATCTTCCGTGATCATATCGGTGTCCCATAGTTTGACTTGTGCCAAAGCCTTTTTGCGAAAAGCAACCACAACGCCGGAGACCGTCATAACTTTCCCGGATAGGCGCTGAGCACGTTTGATTGCGCCGATAATCGACGCGTACTCGACCAATTGCAATTTTGCCAAAAGTGTATCGCGGTTTCGGATGCGTGGATTGCCTGTGACAGCCCCGAGACGCTCGCCGCTGTTGAGAAAATTAAATATCAAATAATGAATGGCGTAAGAATCCAAAATCGCATCAGAATCAACACATACCAGGTACTCGGCACGAGACGCATGAGAGGCCAAATTGAGCGCAGTTGCCTTGCCCCGGTTTTCCTTGCAATCAATGATGCGAACACAAGGGTAGATTTTCGCTAATCGATGCAGAATTGAGCCGGTGCGATCCATGCTGCCGTCATTGACGGCAATGATTTCTTTGTTTTCATATGGCAATTCAACCATATGGCGAATGGTCTCTTCAATGGTTGCCTCTTCGTTGTAGCATGGAATTAAAATACTGACCATTGGCCAATCTTTACGATTCAAATCGATATCGCCCTTATACTCGCGGCGCCAGTGAAAAATAAATGCGCCGGCAATCCAGATTAAAGACATAATCAGGGGATACCAGAAAACATAGATGGCTAAGGTGTTGGCAAGAGCGCTCATACTAGTGATCCTTTGTTGCGGTATAATCGGGTCAAAATAAACTCTGGGGGGAGTATTTTGAAATAATAATGCTATACAAACTAAATGAAGACAATATAGATAATATACTAAGGTTGTACTCATTTCAATCAGAATGCAAATAAAAGCAAAGATTTACTTGTTTATTGTTCGGAACCCCCATCATATCCACCCATATACTACGGCAAATTTGTTCGTTGACCGTCCCAAATAAGATTGATACCATGAGGCTGTACAAACAAACATAACATTTTGCGATGTAAGAGGAGGAGATAGATATGTTTTCGTTGAAGGGTCGCGTGGCTGCGATTACCGGTGCTTCATCCGGACTGGGATTACAGATGGCAAAAGGGTTTGCCGAGCAGGGTGCAGATTTAGTCATTATGGCTAGGCGCATAGAACGACTGGAAGCCATAGCTGATAAATTTCGAGCAGAAGGTGTTCGATGTCTTCCGATTCAGTGCGATGTCACCAAGACCGATGAAGTGAATCGCGCAGCGGAACAGGCTATCAAGCATTATGGGAAAGTGGATATTCTTGTTAACAATGCCGGAGCAGCTCGGAACGCCGGCGTACTTGATATGAGTGATGAAGACTGGCAGTTCACTATCGATGCGGATTTAACAAGCGTTTTCAAGGTCACAAGGGCGTTTGCCAACTATATGGCAAAAGAAAAGCATGGTCGCATTATCAATATTGCTTCCATTTACGGGCAAGTCGGCAATACCGCAATGGATACGGTCGCGTACCACTCATCCAAGGGCGGCGTCATCAACTTCACCCGTGCCGTAGCCGCTGAACTGGCTAAATACAACATCACCTGCAACACCATCAGCCCCGGCTATTTCGAGACCGAGTTGACGGCAGACACCTTGCGTACAGAGGCATTTACGAACTTTATGAAGGTCTCTGTTCCGATGGGTCGTTACGGCGCCGAAGGCGAACTCAATGCAGCGGCCGTCTTCCTCGCAAGCGACGAAGCCTCTTATATCACAGGGCAAAACATCAAGGTCGACGGTGGATACACTGCGGTTTAAGACTTAAAGAAGCGAAAAACTAGTACATGCCGATTCTTTTCGAAGAGGAGAAAAGGCGTGTATTTCTTTGTTTCTGCGAGTTCGAAAAAGCACTCGAAAACGAGTTCGGTACCACCCCGACAATCGAAGGACAGAAGGTATAGTCAAATAAAAAAATCTATGCTAGAATACGTTATTAGTTGCGAATAGCAGCTGCAATTGGCGTGGAGAAGTACCCAAGAGGCTGAAGGGGAGGCTTTGCTAAAGCTTTAGGTGGGGCAACCCGCGCGAGGGTTCGACTCCCTCCTTCTCCGCCATAT
>DUPM01000039.1 GCA_012838315.1 Clostridiaceae bacterium | reverse complement strand
TGCCGTGTTAGCCTGTGGAGAGATGGCAATAGCCGTCTCGGTGAATCAGGAACCCTCCAAAGCGATTCAGGCGTTTGCCTGAACGCAGTAGGAATCCCCTTTCTTCAGGGAGGGGAGGATGTCAAGAAGTCTTCACAATTTCCAAGCCTCCGCCAAACCGCTGACGCCTCTGGAAATCTGCTCGTTGCTGAGCGCTGCATAACCGAGAAGCACCGTGGATGTGGGCGGCTTCACACCATCCTGCTCAAAATAGAAAGAAGAGATACCGTAGACTTTTACCCCTTCTTCAAAAGCATGTGTAACCAGTTGGGCCTCCGTGTAAGCGCGATGAATTTTGCAGATGATATGGTGACCGGCATCGGTGCCGCGAATCTCAATATCATCGCGAAATGGCTGCAGTGCCTTGAGCAAGTGATCACGCTTGCGCCTGTAAAGCGTTCGCATGCGATTGATGTGCCGCTCGTAGATGCCGCTGTCAATCAGTGCCGACAAGAACAACTGATCGTGCATGGATACGGTGTTGTTGAAATAATCCATTTTGTCATGACAGATGTACGCCAGATGTGGGGGCAGGACAAGGTAGCTGACGCGCATTGCAGGTGCCACTGATTTTGAGAAAGTTCCGAGATAAATGACGCGTTTGCTGCCTGTGATTGATAACGGCGGTACCGGTCGTCCTGCATATCGGAATTCGCTGTCGTAATCATCTTCGACGATGTAACGATCCGGGGCTCGAGAGGCCCAATCCAGGAGTTCGGCTCGGCGACCGGCGCTCATAACCGTACCCAGGGGAAATTGATGTGCCGGTGTCACATAAATGATATTAGACATTGACTCGTCAAGTGCTGTCATATCGGGACCGCTGCGGTCTACGGCAATCAATTCGACTGATTTCCCGAGCGCCGAAAATATTTGGAAAGCTTTACTGTAAAGAGGGTTCTCCATCGCGATACTGTTAACCGAAATCAAGCGGTCGAAGAGATGAACGAGATACTGTAAAATAAAGTCGGTTCCTGCACCTATGACAATCTGATCCGGCGAACACAAAAGACCTCTCGAACGCGACAAATAGCGGCTGATAGATTGCCTTAACACAAGCGTTCCGGTTGGCGGAGAGGGCGCAAAAAGCAGCTCGGGCGGCAACGAAAACACATCGCGCATCAACTTCTTAAACTCTTTAGAAGGCAGCGAAGAGAGGTCGACGCCTGCCGGCGAAAAATCGATGAGCGATTCTCCTGTTACCGAAGGCTCAAATTCGTCATCTAATCTTGTGAGAAAGGGTCCTTGCGACAACGCCTCGGAAAGTGCCGGGCTCAAGATCGGCTCCGAATATTGTGATGGCGTCGAAGAAGGCGTAGAAGGTGCCGTTGAGGCTGGCGAGTGCAGAGAAGACATGGGTAACTCTCGCCCGACATAGAGTTTGCGGACGATGAAACCACTTCGAGGCCGGGACTCAAGGTAGCCTTCGGAAACCAATTGCTGATAGGCGCTATCAACGGTATTGACCGAGACGCGAAGTTCGCGGGCCATCTTGCGACGAGACGGCAACTTATCTCCGGCGAGCAAGCGACCGCGCAAACAATCTTCGGCAATCGCCTGATATAACTGCAAGAATAATGGCTTGTCTATGTCTTTCAAGATGGGCAAATACATATGCATCTCCGCGGAATGAAAATCAAGTGCATCAAACAGGCTGTGCGCCAAACACTCCGCGCTTTGAGCGGGTCGGAGTCTGTCCTCAGGTTAGCAGACCAACGTGTCCGTCGCAAGTTGGAAATGCGCACAAAAGAAGTGATTTGAAGATGTAAAGGGCGATATCGAATTTCTTCGAATCGGACCGGAATCGTTTTCCACTGACACTACTATGTATGGCGAATTTGTTTCAATTCGCTAACAAAATCTGCATTTTCTGTGGTTTTCCGTTGTAAGAGTGTAAAATCGACAGTATTAATCTATTATAGATGGAGCAAATACAAAGTGAAGCGCGGAGAATATAGTACGTGAAAATAGAAACATCTCCAATCAAGGACTCGGCCGTTGTCATTCGACGAATCAGCACGCTGCGGCAAGGGGCGGTTCAAGTTCTGGGCTATGTCGCAGATGCTTTGGGCGTTGTATTGGCTTACGTATTTTCTCTATTACTCAGATTCGGCGGCCGCATTCCACTGGAGGCGGCAATACTTTTTTCCAAATCCATTTTGATTCTTCTTGCCATCGTCATTCTCTCATTTACGTTGTTCGGCTTATATCGGACAGTTTGGCGTACAACTGGTATTGATGAGATTCTGCGTATCGCTTTAGCTTCGACACTTGCGACCCTCGTCGGTGCGGTCATCACTATGTTCATGAAGCTGCGCCTACCCATTACCGTATATTTTTCAGCCGCGATACTCATATTTCTATTTTCCGGTTTTGCACGCCTCTCGTATCGAGTCATGCGCCGCATGCAAGCCGGCTTGGCATTCACCGGTTCATGGCGAAGAACAATGGTAGTTGGTGTTGGCGAGACCGGTTCGCACTTAATACGGCAAATGAACGAGAATCCGGATCTTAGAATGCGTGCGATTGTGGCGATTGACGATGACCCGCTCAAGCGCAACAAGACATTGCGTAACATTCGAGTGGCGGGTGATCGCAGCATGATTCCGGAACTGGTTGAGCGTTACAATATTGATATGATCGTGTTATGCATACCAAGCGCAACGGAAGATGATCGTCGCGAGATTATTCGTTTGTGCACGCAGACCAATGCAGCGATCAAGACGGTACCCAGTCTCAAGGAACTTGTTGAAGATGAACAGATCTCCAATATCAAAGATATCAATATCAATGACTTGCTGATGCGGCCCTCCAATCGTGTTAAGAGCAAAGAAGTCCGTGAATACTTGACGGGCCGAGTGGTCATGGTGACCGGCGGAGGCGGATCGATCGGATCGGAACTGTGCCGTCAGATTGCCAAGTACGCACCGAAAAGACTCGTCATTTTCGATATCTACGAGAATACATCTTATGATTTACAACAAGAGTTGCTGCGAAATTACCCGGACATTCCGGTTGCGGTTGAAATCGGTTCGGTGCGCGATATCGATCGAGTCAACCAGATTTTTGAGAGTCATTGTCCGGAGGTCGTGTTCCACGCGGCCGCGCACAAGCATGTCCCACTGATGGAAAGCAGTCCTCTGGAGGCAGTCAAGAATAATGTGTTTGGCACATGCAACGTCGGTAGGGCCGCCATTGATCACGGCACTAAGAAATTCATATTGATTTCGACCGACAAGGCTGTCAATCCGACCAGTGTGATGGGTGCATCCAAGCGCTTGGCGGAGCAAGTGATTCAATACTTGAACAGCAAGGGCAAGACACAATTCGCGGCCGTGCGTTTTGGCAATGTCCTGGGCTCAAACGGCTCGGTCATTCCTTTGTTTCAGCGCCAGATCGCTTCCGGCGGGCCGGTGACGGTCACGGATCGACGAATTACTCGATATTTCATGACGATTCCCGAAGCGGCTCGTCTGGTACTAACGGCCGGAAATCTTGCCGAAAAAGGCGAGATTTTCATCCTCGATATGGGCGAACCGGTCAAAATCGATGATATCGCACGTACATTGATCCGGCTTTCCGGATATCGTCCGGATATTGACATCAAGATAGAATATTCGGGACTGAGACCGGGTGAAAAACTCTACGAGGAATTGTTCCTTGATGAGGAAAAACCGGACGAGACGCGTTATCCCGGCATCTACATCGGACGCGTGAAAAACCCACCGCCGGAGGTCATCGAAAAAAATCTCGAGTGGCTGAAGTCACAGGTGGATTCCGGAGAAGATATGCGCACGTGTTTTACGGCTCTAATCAAGACTTACTGTCCCGAAAAGAAGTGCGAGCGTGACCCCGAGCTGTGCGAAGAATTGGATGATCAATAGTGCAACAGGGGACTTCTACTATATAATGAATTGACGAGCGATGGCCTATTGGAGTCGATGAGGTGTTGGAATGGTCGAGGAAATAAGTATTTCACAGCTGCTGGGGATTCTCTATCGGAGGTTGCCACTCATGATTGCCGGCATGCTTTTGGCCGGTATTCTCGGCGCATTTATTTCTTATTACATGATGGACAACGTGTACCAAGCGACATCGACGATTATCGTTAGCGGTCAGGCTGCAGGATCTTCACAGGATCCGTTGACCTATAACGATTATAATTTGAACGTCAAGTTAGTGGATTCATACAGCGTCTTATCCAAGACCAATCGCGTATTGGACCAGGTCATTCAAGAGCTCGGGCTGACCCTGACGACCAAGCAGCTTGCTTCGAAAATTTCGATTTCTTCCGCCAAAAACACCGAAATTATTCATATCTCGGTATTAGATACCAGCCCATACAGGGCTCAAAACATAGTAAATGCATTGACGCATGTCTTTCAACAGGAAGTCATCGAGATTATGAAGATGGATAATGTTCAAATCATCGACGAAGCGCCATTACCGACGAATCCCATCTCGCCGAATCGGCCGCGCAATGTCGCCTTAGCGTGCCTCGTAGGACTCGTCTTCGGCGCGATGGTTGCGTTTTTAGTCGAGGTGCTGGACCAGACTGTTAAAAGCCCGGAGCAGGTGGAGGCTTTGTTGGACGTGCCCGTTTTGGCCAGTATTCCCAAAATTCATAATGCGTAGTACAACACATATCGCATATGCCATTCAAGAGCTGATAACAGAGGAAGCGCAATGAAAGAAAAGAAGACCAAAAAATCGATTCCACAGAGAGATGCCGTTTTTGCTTCCGTATTTGGCAAGCTGAAGATCAATATTGATTTTTCGTTTGTCGAGAGTCCTCCGTATACGATAATGTTCACGTCATCGCTTCCGGACGAAGGGAAGACCACCATCTCGGTCAACACGGCGGTTGCAATGGCGATGTCGGGTGCCAAGACCCTAATTATCGACGCTGATATGCGGAATTCATCTGTTCATTTGTTCTTTAATTTTACCAATACACACGGTCTCAGCGACCTTATCAGCAGCACGGGTGACTGGCATCCATTCATCATGAAGAGTAAGGTCCCGAATCTATCCGTTCTGAGTGCGGGGCGCAAACCGACGAATCCGGTCAAGTTTCTTTCTTCACCGCGCTTTAAGGAACTTCTCTCCGTTTTATCGAGGGAGTTTGAGTATATTGTTATCGACTCCCCGCCGTTGTTACTCGTGCCGGATGCGCAAATCATTTCCGTAGATGTCGATGGTGTCGTCTTGGTCGTTCGAAAAGGCAAAACGACGACGAAAGTGCTCAAAGATTCCAAGGCGCTTTTGACACATGCTAATGTCAATTTGATTGGTGCGGTCCTCAATGCGGTCAACGATAAGGACAGTGTATACGCTTACGGCTACGGTTATGGTGTTTCTGATTCAACGGCATCGCGCCCTTCCCAAGACAAGCTATCGGCAAAGGAAAAGTCCGTACGTCGCAGATCATCAAAAAATACGATTAAGATTGAGGAAAGCTCTTCTGTTCACGGCAAGCCTCGAGTGCCCGAGTCACGTGCGGTTCGGCACTCGACACGCGTGACCGAATGCCCACCCGTGATGGATTCAATGACAAGACCGGGTCATGAAGTCATATCTTCGGACAGAAATAAAGCAACCGCTCCACGCGTATCTATTCCCGAATAATCAAGGAGGTACAGACGATGCAGCCAGATACTCAGAAAAAACTCCACAACGGCGTTGCCATTCCAACCGTCGGACTGGGCGTATTCCAGATTGAAAATGGTCCGATCGCTGAAAAAGCGATCCGCAGTGCTATAGATGCCGGATATCGTCACATCGACACGGCGCGCGCTTATCACAATGAAGAAAGCGTCGGCAAGGCCGTTCGCAACGCCGGCATCCCGCGCGACGAAATATTCGTGACCACCAAGCTCTGGAACGCGGATATCCGCGCCGGAAGATCCCGAGCTGCCTGCGAAGAAAGTCTTTCGCGCCTCGGACTCGACTATATCGATTTGTACTTGATTCACTGGCCGGCCGAGGGATTTAAAGCGGCATGGTCGGAGATG
>DUPM01000038.1 GCA_012838315.1 Clostridiaceae bacterium | reverse complement strand
TGCCGTGTTAGCCTGTGGAGAGATGGCAATAGCCGTCTCGGTGAATCAGGAACCCTCCAAAGCGATTCAGGCGTTTGCCTGAACGCAGTAGGAATCCCCTTTCTTCAGGGAGGGGAGGATGTCAAGATTTCACACGCTGTAACACCGATCGGATTCGGCCGGTCTTTCGCTCGCTGTGAAAAGATACCGACTATCGGCATGTCCTCCCGACCCTGCGGCCTGCGAAAGAGGTGCTTTTCGCGTTGAAATGATGCCTGGTCCAAGTATGTGAGAATAAGTACATGAGAAAAATCCTCAAGCCCTTTCAGACCGGGCCTTAGCGACTCTTCAAGAACGACCTCGGATATAACCTTACCCCAGTCTGTGTCTGTTTGTTCGTTTACGGAATTATGAACTTTTCCGATTACGTTACACTCGACATGCATACGATTTACCTTCTTTTCTATAATGTATGAATGTTCTTGACATCACTCACCGAATAATTAAATAGGCATATTTGATTATTTTTTGGCAAAATATTTAGGGAAGTAATCGCTTCAGAGATGAAAATATCTTCCTTTCGGATCTCTTTTCATCTCCTAATTACGCTCAGGCCGATTCGCGGGTGCCTCGTCCGCGGAGAACCACCCTTTCGTCTTATTCGCAATCTTGACCAACACCAACATCACCGGCACCTCCACAAGCACAACCCAAACGGTCAGATATTTTTCGAAAAAACTGATACCCGCATCTTTGCTCTTATCCATAGCGCCCCCAAGATTTATGTCATCTCATTTTTTTCAAAATCTGCACAATCTCTTCTGTCTTCAAGACTTTCCCATACGAGACAACCTTGCCATCCACCACAAGCGCCGGGGTCGACATGACGCCATAAGCAGCAATTTGGACAAAATCAGTCACGTGCTCGATTGTCGTATCCATACCCAGTTGCTCCAAAGCCGCCTTTGTCGCAGCCTCTAAAGAATTACACTTCGCACAGCCGCTGCCAAGCACCTTGACACTCGCGCCCTCCGCATTTACCGAATCGGCCTGAGCCATGCGTTCGGCATCACAGTTACCTCCGCAGCAGCACGCCTCCTCTTTTTTTTCATCTTTCTTTTTTCCAAACAATCCCATAGTCATTCTCCTTTCACTTATATTGTCTTTCGTCTCTAAATGAAATCTCGTGGCATGGGCTTTTCTATGAAGATAATGCTCTTACCCGATGCTTTTCAAAGAATTCCTTTCATTCCGTGCACGACAACTTCTTCTTTATACTATAAACGCCTGTATCAGATTAAATACATAACCGACAATAATGATGCCTAAGGTACAAATCGCAACAAACAAAGCCAGAAGTTTCGGCTTAATGGCTTTACGAAGCATGATCATAGACGGCAAAGAAAGCGTGGTCACCGCCATCATAAATGCCAAGATGACGCCCAGTTGCGCGCCTTTAGCAAACAGTGCTTCAGCGATCGGAATCGTTCCGAAAATATCCGCATACATCGGGACGCCGAGCAACGTCGCAAGTACGACACCGAAAGGATTCTTGCTGCCAAGAGCCGTATCCACCCAGGCCTCGGGAATCCAGTTATGAATCACCGCACCGATGCCAACGCCGATTAAGATATAGGGAATGACCTTTTTGAATGTCGAGAGCATTTGGTCCTTGGCATAGATCAATCGTTCTTTTACGGTTAACGTCGGCGATTCAATATCGACACTGCCGGCTGTAAGAATAAACGACTCGACGTGTTTTTCCATATGAAGCTTCTCGATAATCGTGCCACCAATAACCGCAATGGCCAGACCGACAAGAACATATATGATCGCGACGCGACCGCCAAATATGCTCATCAATAATATGAGCGACCCCAAATCAACCATCGGAGAGGAAATAAGGAATGAGAACGCCACACCCAGCGGCAATCCCGCGGACGTAAATCCGATGAACAACGGAATGGACGAACACGAGCAGAAAGGCGTCACCGTACCCAACAGCGCGGCAACGGTATTGGCGCCTATGCCTCGAAATCGTCCCAGAATCTTCTTGCTACGCTCCGGCGGAAAAAAGCTCTGAATATAGCTGATCATGAAAATCAGGAAACACAACAACACCACAATCTTAACGACATCGTAGATGAAAAACTGAAGACTTCCCACCCATCGATTTGCCGTATCGAGGCCGACCGCTTCGAGACCACGTCCCACCAATGC
>DUPM01000037.1 GCA_012838315.1 Clostridiaceae bacterium | reverse complement strand
GTAGAATACATCATTTAGCATAGATGATAAAAAACCTATGCTTCTGGGGATGCATCAAAATAAATGAAAATTTTTCCGGATATGAAATTGGATTATGCATTGCTTCCATGTATGATATTTATAATATGGGAATGGATAAAGCGATTGAATGCGCCATTATTATAGAATCAAAATATAATATCCCCATTCATATGAAATCTGGAAAACTTTATAAAATCAATAAAAATAATTCGCAAAATTTATGCAACCCTACAAACTTAACCTTGCCTCAAAATAAATTTCAAAAAAAGCGGGAAAAACGCTTAATTTTTGTCCTTCCTGCATACACCGGTGTGGCGGAGCCACGATTCCGGCGGGTGGTGAGCCACCCGTCCGGAAAAAGTGAGCCAGCGCTCCGGGCGATGAGCCAAGGTCGATGCGAATGCGTTAGTTTGAAACTTTCTTAGCGTTGATTCCGTAAACTTCTCTCATAGATCTTTCATCGTCGCCGTTTCTGATTTGGATGGTGTAAGAATCGTGAACAATGCGGTCCAGAATTGCGTCAGCTAGGGTAGCTTCGCCGATCTTGCCATGCCATCCTGCCGGTGCAAACTGCGAGCAGAAAATGGTAGAGGCCCTCTTGTGACGCGAGTGGACAATCTCGAGAACATCTCTGGCTTCGGTTTCCGTTAGCGACAACAGCATCCACTCATCTAGAACGAGCAAACTCACCTTGCGATATTGATGAAGAACTTTCTTGTAATCTCCTTCGCCTCTGGCAATGGCAAGTTCTGTCAGTAGTTCGGGAAGACGTATATACTTGACGGAGTAGTAGTGCTTACAAGCCTCCATGCCCAAAGCGCAAGCAAGATATGACTTCCCGGCACCAGAAGGACCCATCAGGATGACGTTGTGTCCCTGTTCAATGTACTGGCAAGTCGCAAGACGCTCGATGGTTGCTTTGTCGAGTTTTCGAACAGGTGTGAAATTGATGTCAGCGACGCAAGCCTGTGTCTGATCGAATCCTGCCTGCTGAATTAAACGCTTCAATCGATTATTCTTGCGACTGGTGAACTCTAAGTCAACCAATACTCCAAAGCGTTCTTCGAATGAGCACTGTTCCCACGAATGCTCCTGCTGTTGATCCCGGAATGCCTCAGCCATAGCGGGTAAGCGCATCTCAATGAGTTTCTGGATTGTTGTTTCATTTGTCATAGTCATATCCTCCGTAGTAATTTGCGCCGCGTGTAAACCCGTATTCCGAAGTCTCTGCTTTTGGTTTGGGCAACGTATCCGGATTGCTCTTCTCCTGACCTGTAGAGAGAATGGTTTTGACGCTCTTGAAGCTTGGGTTTGGCGTGTAGGTAAGTGCCTTTGTGCAGGCAGCTTCAACGGAAGCAACACCAAATTTATCCGTCAATTTCAGAAGCGCCATGCACGCTTTGTACCCCTGTTGTTCCACTTTGTGTGAGGACAGAATTGCCTTGACGGTTCGATGTGTATTCGGGCCAACTTTCTCGGACCAGTCGAGGAATCTTTGCGCATTCCACTGCAGATACTGTTGATGATCCAGCGGCATGTGAACTTCACAGGTGCTATACTGACCCACTCGCCCATAGAGGCGGCGGTGAGAGCAGATGCGATGATTCTGGTAAAAGACTTCAATGATATTTTGGGTGATACGGACATCGACGATGTGCTTAATATACTCGTAGGGTACGGAATAGTGCATCTTATCGACGGCTATGTGATAATTGAACTGAACCGTAGCTGTCTTCCAGATGGCGCGTTCAAAATGCCTGGAGGGCAGTGGTAACAGCATAACTTTTTCTTCCAGGTCAAAGATGCTGAATCTGCTGCCTTCTTTCTTTTGAAACGGCTTGTGGTTGAAAACATGAAGCTTCTCGTGTACCGCGTCGTTTAGTTCAGAGAGATTAAAGAACTTCTCGTTGCGCAGAGCCGCCAGGATCCACGTGGTTAAATTTCCCACCGTTCCTTCGGCATTAGGCTTATCTTTTGGTCTCCGAACGCGGGCAGGAATAACAGCCGTGTCATAGTGGACGGACATTTCGTGATACGTCTTGTTGATAACGGGTGTGTACCAGGAGACTTGTTCTACGCCCGTCTTCAGGTTATCGGGCACAAGAATGCGGCTGACACCGCCAAAGAAGCGATACATATTCACATGGGCTTGAATCCAGCTCTCTTGATCCTGCGTGAAGAAGGCTTCGGCGTAGGCATATTGGCTGTACGATAGAACTCCGACAAACAGATAGGCCGATATTTGTTCGCCTGAATCTCTGTCGACGACATAAGCTCGCGTCCCAGCCCAGTCTACTTCAATTTGCTCGCCGGGCTTCCGATGAATGTGCATGGTAGCTCGTCGATTCTGTGCAAATTTCTGATAATGCAAACAGAACTGCGAATACATAAGCGGCAACTCATTTGCAGATCGGCATGACTCACAGTACTCATTCCAGAGTAATTTGAGGGTGACACCATTCTTGGCCATTTCCTTGTGGATATACTCCAAATCGGGTGGTCGATGATTCGTTTTGGAGGGGATGACTTCCGGGAACAGTTGCTTCTCGAGTTCGCCATCGGTTACATCGTTCTTGAACGGCCACCTCAGATTGAGTTCTTCGGCTCGGACAATCACCTTGGCGACGGTGTTGCGCGAGCACTCACAGCTTAAGGCAATGCTGCGTTGACTGATTCCCTGGCTACTTAGGCGCAGGATTTCGGTGTATTGGGTCATTTTATGACCTCCTAAAAGTATTATTTGCACTTGCGTGCATATTGATACTTTATAGGAATTCTTTCGCCTTGGCTCTCGTTACTGCTTGTGCCCGCGTAACATGTCCTTGTGCTGACGGAGTTGCCTGTCCGTCGTTAGCCGGATATACTTGTCAATGACATTCTAACAGAAAGGCGAAAGCCCCGGGTGTTGTAGTCCT
>DUPM01000036.1 GCA_012838315.1 Clostridiaceae bacterium | reverse complement strand
TGCTTTCGTCACAGCCATTCCGGGTGACATCGTATTCGTCGGACTCAGTTAGTGGAACGGTGACAGTGACAACGTCGGGGATATTGTTGATGACGGTGCCCTATGATGAGGGTTGGTCGGCATGGGTTAATGGCAAAGAAGTCGAAGTGCTCAATATTGGCGGGGCGCTGTGTGGGTTTAGGCTCGAAGAAGGTGAGTATGAGATTCAGATGCGATACGTTCCCGACGGGATTAAAGTGGGCGCACTGATTTCGGTTTCCTCGATCATAATACTGGCGCTATTTATGTTTCTCAGCTATATGAAGAAACATCCTCGAAACACGACATCCGTTCTGGTGGAGCAAATGTCGGACAATTCAGATTCTCAATTAATTAATCATCAGGAAAATGCTACTTCGAAGACAGAAACAGCAGGCGACAGTGGTGCTTCTGAGGATGGATTTTTGAAGTGATGGAGACAGATATAATGAGTGTGTCAGGGATGCCTGCGTTGTTTGAAAAGAAGTTGAATCACAAATACACATATATTTGTGCGTTCCTTCTTCCGCTGTTATTAATGGCTGCTATTTTTACGAAGATAGGGATAACGCCGTTCGGTGGACGAACGATTTTGGGCGCGGAATTAATGGACACATATTACCCGTTTCTCAGCGAATTTCGCAACAAACTTAGAGACGGAGAAAGTCTGTTTTATTCTTGGCGAATATCCGGAGGTACAAATTTTTGGGCGGTTATCGGCTACTATCTCGCTTCCCCGCTGAATCTGCCGATGTTGGTCATTCCTGAACGGTTTTTGCCTGAAATGTTCAGCTTGTTGGTCATGGTTCGCTTGGCATTGGCATCGTTGTTTATGTCTTTTTGGATTTCCGCGCAATTTCCCAAGATTCGCGTTGGTGCAGTATTAGCTATTTCCGTCGCTTACGCATTCTCCGGAATAATGATCGCTCAGCTCAGAATGTTTATGTGGTTGGATGCTATCATTCTCTTGCCGTTAGTCGCGTTGGGGATATGGAAAATCATCTGTCGCAAACATGCAACTCTATTTGTTCTTGCGATATCAATATCTTTGGCCGGCAGTTTTTATACAGGGTTTTACAACATTTTTGCCATACTGTTTTTGACGCCGTTGTTCTATTTGTTTGCACGCAAAATCTCGCCGCGTGAAAACGCGATGCGCCTATTTATTAGAATTTCACTATATACTTTTCTGAGCATCGGTTTGGCGGCAATTATCATATTGCCGACGGGTTATGCAATGGACCAAACCATAGCGGCCAAAGACTCGATTACATTCTGGAGTGATTTCAAAACAGACTTTCTCTTTTTCGACTTCATGTCGAGATTTATATATAAGACACCACCGGAGTTTATAGAACATTTACCCAACGTATATTGCTCCGTCCTCATTCCATTGTTACTTCCGTTGTTCTGGGGCAATTCGCTAATTCGTTTTTCGGAAAAAATGACATCAACCTGTGTTGTGATACTGATGTTTGTGTTTATGACCGGAAGACCGTCTGATTATTTGATGAACGGCCTGCACTTTACGCAAAGTGCGCACTATCGTTATGCGTATTTAGTTGTTTTTTTGCTCATGTTTATGGCGCTCCGACTCTTCGAATCATTCGAGGCGATACGTCCGAGTCATTTTGTGATCGCTGCCATTGGCGTAATTGTCTATCTGATCTTCTATAAGCAAGTCAATTCTGAAATTAGTAACGATGAAGTCATCTATGCCACAATTGCGCTAGTGCTTGGGTACATTATTCTTATGTATATCGCGAGAAAGGTGCCTCGACTCGAGTCCGTTGCGCTCGCTTTAATCTTAGCAGTTGTGGTTCTCGAACTGTTTTCTTCAACCGTATTTTCGTTGAAAGACATAGGTAATAGGGATGCGTTTATCAATCGAACAACTGTCGAAAACACTGTAATTGCACCCGCTATGCCAGCTGAGGAATCATACGACTTGTTGTCACATCATGTTTTTGATCTGGATTCGTCATATAGCAATCCCGGTGCATTATATCGTTTAAACTCTGTGCAAGGGACACATGTACTCACACCTGAGGTCCAACTGCGTCTGATGGATAAACTTGGGATCAACATACTTGGTTCAAATCAAGTCACTCATCAGGGATGGAGTAATCCGCTCTCAGAACTTTTCGGTGTTCGATACAGAGTAGAAGTTCAGAACAGAGACAGAAGCGGCACTGAGATTCAGGAATTCTTCGTCGCTTCTTCGATAAATATCATGAAGGAAATAGATTCAGATGCAACGCCGTCTTCGTGGACGAGAACTGAGATTGGCACCGGGAAAATGTATGCGCTCGCTATTCCGGACGAGTCGTCAGTCATTACGGATACCAATCTCTCCGGCCCTGCCTTTGTGAATGCTTTTGCTGAGCAAATTGGCTTGCCCGGTGCATATCTTGAAGTGCGTACAGATTTTTTGCGCGCATACAATGCGTCATATGTCGCCGAGGACAATTCTTACAACGTTACCGCATCCGGACGGACTGAAATTGAGTTCAGACCGGAAATAATGGATTCGCAACAAATCGTTTACGTGTACGCAAATGCCGAATCTTATGATGTATCGGTATCAATTACGAATCTGGAAGATCAGTTGATTTCGCAGCGAACAGTTGCGCATAAGGCTTCCGGTATTGTTCGGTGTGGCTCTCTTGATAATCCAGAGGAGACAAGAATGCGCGTCTCTATTGTTATAGAAGATGCAGAACCCGGGACGCTTGATGTTCAGTGCGTGAAGGAACTTCCGGCCTTTCTAGAGGCTTTGCAGCTCCGAAACACGACGCATGGCTCTCAAAACACCATAATCAATGGCCGAGAAATATCTATTAGTTTTGACCCGGCAATTGAGGGAACGGTCGTTGTATTCATCCCATATGACGCAGGATGGCGTATAATCTCTGAGGGTGAGACCGTGAGGACGCAATCAGCATATGGTGGACTTTTGGCATTTGAGTTGACACAAGATATGGAATGCGTCAACCTTAAATA